>JBCCYK010000117.1:0-19001 GCA_039189905.1 Planctomycetota bacterium | reverse complement strand
TAGAAGCTCGGAGCGGAAATTCCCTCCTGCTGGCAGAACTGGACAACACTCAGGTTGCTGTGGGCAAACCGATCCAAGCGTTCCTGCCAGAGTTGACGCCGGACAGGGTCAGGTGAACGAGACATGGGGTTCTCCGGGGTTTGAGCAAACAAACCTGAAAAACTACCCGCAGCCAAATTCATCCCCAAGCCGAACGCTTACGCTGGTCGCCAAAACGGGAATCGACGGGCGCATTTCTGACGCGTCTCGAGCGGGATTCCACGTGACACCTTTCACGCGTTAGACTCGTTCAGGCGTAGGTCGTTCATCCGCGGTCGTGGAGCCCCATGTGGTGCCCCTCGAGGAATCGAACACGAAGAAGACCCTGAATTAGGGCGCCCAGGTGGTGGAATTGGCAGACACAGGGGATTTAAAATCCCCCGGCCGGATACGGCTGTGCGGGTTCGAGTCCCGCCCTGGGCATGATGGTGACTACTCCAGCGACGCGTTCTCCGAAACGGTCGCTCTCAAAGATTGTTCGAAGCGTTTGATCTGCACATGAAGATGCCATTGCCCTGGATCATCCAGCACGCAGGCACGCTCCAGCTGCAAGGCTTCGTCGAATCGCCCGGTCCGGGCCAACAACTCAGCCAGTGTGTCACGGTAGATCGCACTGTCGGGTTCCCAACGGACCGCGTTACGCGACCACGCGATCGCCTCGTCGAGGTGCCGGTCGTTTAACGCACAGCACCAAGCCAGGTTGTTGGCAACCATCGGGTCACGCGGAAATTGCGCCAAATAACGACGTCCTTCGCCGACAACACGATTCAAATGGCGCTCGGCAACATCGTTTCCGAGCTGAGTTCGAACCAGGGGAACGACCGTCTCCGCGAGGCTGATATCGATGGGATCGAATCGATGGATCCAATCAAGTTGCCTCTTCACGGCTTGCTCATCCGGAAACTCGGATTCCAATGCCAGCTGAACGCGTTGCCGATGGTAGTACTGCGGGAGGTCAAGGTACGTACGCACCCGGTAACTCGAAAGAGGCAACGTTCCCGCAAACGCCAGTTGATAAACGGATAACACCTCGCTGGCACCTTCTGCCCGACGCCCGTCCAACGTATCGGGCATCGACCTGTACCATTCCCTGGCAACGTCCATCAGGGAACCGCGTTCGCGACTTGAGAAAGCCGTCATCACCATCAATTGCCGAAACTGGTCGTCTCCCAATTGGCGATCCCCCTGCTCCATCAATGAGCCGGCCAGCGTGAGACGATCATCGATCGAAGGCGTGCAGGCCACCCACTCGATCTGCTCCGCCAATCGCTCGCGATACTCGGACTCACCCAATAGTTTGGCTTCCTGCCACAATCCCATCAGAGCCTCGATGCCAGACTCTGATTCATCGAGTGCGAGCTCGTCAATATCATCATCGGAAACGGAACGCCCCGCGCGATACCGTTCCCACGCCCGCAGGAAAAGTTCTTTGGTTCCACCAAGCGAAGTATCCTTCCGACGTGCGAGTCGAATCATGCTTTTCACGTCGCCCCTGGCTGCTTCCTCCTCATGAAATGGCTGGGCCAACTCGTGCTGACCGTTTGCATCGAGAAGAAGTCCCCACTGCCCGGGCGGAACCTTCTGTCTCTGCCCCGCCCGTTCTTGATCTTGATCCTGGAGGGATCGACTTTGCGACTCGGCCAGCAAACGCCAGAACGCACTTTCTGAGTCGGCCAGGGCGCTCAAGCGTTTCGAATACTCACCGTTGCAAAGTTCCACGGCTAGGCGGAAGCTCTCGGCCACGTCGCTCGCTTCGAGCCGTGAAGACAGAAACTCTTCCAAAGCAAGCAGCACGCGATGGTCGCTCACACGGAGTGCTTCGGCGATCGTACGACGCGTGTGCGATGAGACACTCCGATCTGCTTGGTCGACCCCATACAGCAGCGCCAAGTCGAGGCGGTCTGCCTCCACCAATCGCATGACAACGTACTCTCGGATCCGATAGGGCCCTGTCACGACATCCGGCTGAGACAGCCGTTTGGCAATGATATGTGCCGCATCATCGCGCCCGACGCGCAGCAACCAGGTCATCAGGGTCAGCATCTCATGGATCTCTGCGACGGCGCGGCCACGCGTTTGATCCGCCCGAGGCATACGTGCCTGAGCTTCAATGGCATCGGTCAGCCAAGCATCCATCTGGGTATCGATCGCGTCGTAGGGTCGATCTCTCAATTCAAAGGCCAAGAAGGGTTGCGAGGCCGCCAGCGCCAATTCCGCTGCCGAAGCGCGATCCACGCGCGTCAGAAACGCGAGGGCATCCTCGACGTACCCATGGATGGCAAACGTACGCCAAAGCAGACTGGCCACTCTCTCTCGAAGAACCCTTGCCGCAAGCTCATTCGCATCCCGTCTTGTGACAACATCCTCGTCCGACGATTGCTCCCAGACCGCATCGTGAGACAGCCGCGACAAAGCAACGTAAGCTTCATTGGATTCATCCAATAAGGCCAATTGGTCACGTGCAATCAAGTGATCCAGGCAAAGCAAAACGAGACGTTCACGCAGTCTCCAGCTCGCAACGGACTTGGGCTGGTCCGTGTCCACCCCGAACAGGGCGTCCATGATTTCCTGGATTCTGGAGCCCGTCGCGTCCATCACGGATTCAAAATCACCAACGACGAAACTTGCCACGGTCGTCAGATCTCGAATCGACACCGTCTCTTCTAACGGGTCAAGTTCATCTTCTGCACCATCACCGCTTCGTTGCTCAATGCGTTCCTCGCTGGCGTGTTCCGATTGTGATGCCCATTGCAAGGCCAGGCCCTCCTGACCCTGAATCAAGGCCAGCATGACTTGGGTCTCGATTTTCTGCGGTGCGGGCCAATCGTCGGTCACGGGAGGTAACCAATGCTCGACAGGCAAGTCCTCTCCCATCGCGGTCCGCCACTGCAATCGGCAAACGGCCATTTCAGGTGTCACGCAAACCCGATCCAATACCTTTGCGAAACGAGCATGTTGACGTGTTTCCGTCGCCATTGTCGCGTAGGCGGGAAAGCGTCTGCGAATCAGCGTGGCGGCTTCGTCAAGCAAAGCGTCGTGGGACAAGGTGCCAATGGCCTCATCAAGGACGATGCGCGCGGCATCGAAACAACCGTCCTCCATCAGCGTGGGGAAGGCTTGGGAAGGCGTTTGTCGACTTAGGATCGACACGAGGTGCCGAGGCGTGTCCACCGTGATGCCACGGCGCCAGCGGTCCATGACCCAGCGTGCTCGAGAGACTTCCTCTGGCGTGCCCTCCCTCAAAGCGCGAAGAATCAAGTCGCGATTCGCTTCTCGATCGCGCCAGAGCATCTGCATCGCCTTCCAACGGTCTGCAAAAGCAACCGACTTCAAGGGAGGCGCCTCATGAATGGCAGTGGGCGACTCGGAATCACCTCCGGATTTCAAGTCCGTCGCGGAATCGTGACCGTGCGAAGCCAACGCGACACAAACCAAACCCGGCGTGCAGATGGAAACCAACAGCGTGACCGCGAACCATCGCAGTTCTCGGCGCGATCCCAGCTGCCAGCAGGCAATTCCCAACTGCCAGCCGGCCCATCCTAAGTGCCAGTATGACGATCGCATGCCGCAAGGTATTCCTGCAATCCATGGACCGCGTGGTAAAGCGCCCCGCATTCCAGGTCCTCCTCGTGACATTGATCCAACAACACACACACGCGTTCAACCGTACGTTCGATCCAAGGCGAACGCAACTCTTCTTGCGATGCCGCCAACGCGATGAATTCTAGCACATGACCGGTCGTTCCCAATTGCTCGCCCAGATCACGCGCCCAGCCAGGACGATGCAAGTACGACGGCGAAAAGGAACCATCGCCATTTTGATTCTGGCGTCCCAGTTCCACTGCTGCATTCAAGACCGCCTCCGCTTCCGCCCAAACGCCCGTCATCGGCAAGCCCTCGGCTCGTCGCTTCCGCACCACCATCGCGATTCCAATCAAGCGGTGGGTTCCGCCACAAACGCTGTCAGCAAGGTCTTCTGTCAACTCCGACTGCAAGAGCAACTCGGTGCTGTACCGATTCCCGTCCCGTGCAACCCAGGTGTGCTTCGTCGATCGAAAGATCGACAGTCCAATCAAAGTCCACGAAAACTCGGCCTCATAATTCAACGGCACATCCCACTCTGCCTGCCGTAGAACATCCTCCAGGTTTGGCTCGCCCCACGGCACGGCAATCTGCTGGTCGAGGGACAGATCGCACTGTGCCAGAATCGCCAGCCATTGATCGCGGTGTCCCTGCCCCACCTTCGTACTGGGCTGGAAGGCAAAACGGAGCCCCCGACTGCCCTCGATCATGTCCCCGGGTGCCGGGTCGAAACCGGCCAAAACGCCACCCTCGAGCAAGTAATCCAAAGCCGACACATCACGGTCTCCCGCGACAATTTGCAGGGCATGACCGTGGGCCAAGACCCCGTGCATGATCTGCCAAGCTCCCTGCCGCTGCACGTCCAGCCGTCGCCCCTGAAGCGAACTCTGAACCGACCGTCGCACCCGAGTTAGGAGAGCCGTGCCGTTCAAGGAGTCTGACTTGGTTGCCAACGCGGGTCCGTCCGTGTCCCGACTGGCATCCCAAGTCGGGCAACCGGCCAACAACACGACGCCAATGCACGAGACACAACAGGCGCCGAAAAACGACCGATGTAGGCGAAGCACCGCACGTGAAGGTCGACCGATTTGCAAACCTTGTGATCGATGTGGCGGGTGCACGGAGGTAGCTAACGAGGTTGGTGATCGAGTGACTGCCTACAGACTCACCATGTCCGCCGCCTCACGCTCTGATTCGCTGCGTTCATACATCGCGTGGATCAAGTCGATATCGCAGGGACGCTGCTCGACCTTGCGTCTTGCGAACATGCGGGCCTGCGTGTTGACCATCACTTCCGGCGGCAGGAGGGACGTCTGCCCAAATAACCGAGCATAGTTCACGTAACTGGGAACGTTGCTGGTGACGAATCCATAGAGCATGCTGCAAACGCCCACCACCTTGCCAGTGAAGATCCCCGTGTTGATGGCTGTCTTGGAGTAATCCCCCATGATGCAGCCGAGAAACTGCATCCCCGACGCAACTTTCTGATCTCCGTACTCGATGTTGATTTTTCCGTAGGTGTTCTTGAGGTCGCTGTTGCATGTCCCCGCGCCCAAGTTGATCCAACTGCCGAGGTAACTGTGCCCCAAGAAACCATGGTGCTGCTTGTTGGTGTAGGGTTCGATCACGGAGGCCTCCACCTCGCCACCGATCTTGACGGTGTGTCCGAGTGCGACACCGTCTTTGATCGCGGAATGCTCGATCACCCGTGTTCCTTTTCCCGCATAAAGCGGCCCTTCCAGGTAACAGAAGGGTCCCACCTTCACGTCTGATTCCAGCACAATGGCGCCCCCAGAGGTATCGATGACGGCATGATCGCCGATCCTCACGTTCTCTGCGACAAAAACG
Organism: Planctomycetota bacterium; assembly: GCA_039189905.1. GTDB lineage: Bacteria > Planctomycetota > Planctomycetia > Pirellulales > Pirellulaceae > Rhodopirellula. Next base: position 13,532 of record JBCCYK010000117.1, on the reverse strand, counting down.
CCATCTTCCCGTTGTTCATAACGACCGGCTCGAAGACGATACTCCACGCTGTCAGCCATGGCCTTCATGTGTGTGGCGACCACGTCGTGCGGCCAGTGAAACGCCGCCACCGAAGCCGCGGGCGTTTGTGCGCTCAGGTCGACGGAGTCCATCAGGCCACGCCAATCGCGGGTTTCATCGGGCGTCGACTGAAAGTAGCGTGCCACTGTCGCGGAGTCGCAAGCCAATGCCATGACATCGGTCGGGTCTTGATCGCTCACGAGGTGTGACTCAACCTGACGGCCCAGGAGCGACTTGAGATGTTCCAAGTTGGCGACCGTTGGCGCTAAACGCGCGTTGACGAAAAGGACGCACTCATCGGGCCCAATCGCATCGACTTGCTGTAGCCCATGGTCGGCTTCCTGAATCGCCACCAAATGGGGCCGCGTGAAAACGCGAAGTTCGCATGGCTTGTCGCTGGGTGCCATGTCATTGACCGAGATCTGCAACCAATCAAGCAGGCAATGACCGGCGCAGCCTATCTGATAGGCCGGACGCGCATGAACGATGGGACACAATTGTTCGACGTGTTGGTCCTCATAGCAGATGATCAACATGGCACCGTTTCCATAACCTGAGTCCAAACGCCGTTCGCGGCTACGCGTACCAGGTTGTCTGCAACGCGTCCCGGGCACACCCCAACTCGCTGCTGGCGAACAGAAACCGTCGCCCCGGAAGAAGGCAGCCCAAACTTTCAGCGAAAGAGTGTAACGCGATGCGTTGCCCCCGAAAGACCGCGAATGATCGATCACGGGGCGAACCCACAGGGCACTCAGGGGCGGTTTAGAATAGGCCAACCGCGTGACAGCCAAGCTGGGCTGTCACGCCTGACGTTCTTTGCGTGACGCCGACGCAACGCACAATCGGCTTCCCACGATCCCCTAGTCCGCTGTCCAATGCTGAACCGACCCAACGGAACCGAAGAGTCTCTCCGCTGCCTCCACCAACCTGGATGGCGTGACCCCATCGCCAGGAACGAACACAACTTAGGGCCACGTCGTCGGCGTGCAAGTTGCTTCGCGACCGTTGGCGTCGGCCTTCTCTGCTTGCTGGGTTGCCAACCGCCCGCGGCAGCGCCGAAGAAGACAGTCGAGGGTGGGACGGGTGAGAAGCACTTTGCATTGATCCCGAAAGGCGAAACTCACATCTTTTGGCAGTCGGTTCGCCATGGTGCCGAGCAGGCTGGGGAGGAAGTTGGCGCCAAAATCACCTTTCGCGGTCCCGCCCGCGAAAACAATCGAGATGAACAGATCAATATCGTCCAAGGCTTTCTCAACGCGCAAGTTGACGGCATCGTTCTCGCGCCGCTCGACGCCGACGCACTCGTTCGCCCCGTCGAAGAAGCAGGCCGCGGTGGCGTTCCCGTTGTCATTTTTGACAGCGGTCTCAATGCCGACCCACGCGATTTCGTCTCCTACGTCGCCACCGACAATTTCCGCGGTGGTGAATTGGCAGCCCAGGCGATGGCAACGGCGCTCAAAGAAAAGGGCAACGTCATCGTTCTGCGATACAGCAAAGGCAGCGAGAGCACTTACCAACGCGAGGAGGGCTTTCTGGCAGAAATTGCCCGTTACCCCAAGATTACCGTTCTGAGCAGTGATCAATATGCCGGTACCACCACTGAAAGCGCGGTCGACAAGGCGCAAGCCGTGTTGAATCGCTACGGCAAGGACGTGGATGGGATCTTCGCCGTTTGCGAACCCAATGCGGAGGGTGTCTTGCGAGCACTCAAGGACCGAGGTTTGGCAGGCAGCGTCAAATTTGTGGCTTTTGACAGCAGTGAGTCACTACGCGAAGCCTTGTCGGCCGAAGAGGTCACCGCAATCGTGCTTCAAGATCCCGTTCGGATGGGTTACCTGGCCGTCAAAACCATGGCCGCCCATCTCGAGGGTCAGGAGGTCGAGGAATACATCGATACGGGGGTGTTCGTAGCGACCGCCGAGAATCGAGAGGATCCGAAGATTGCCAGTCTGCTCGATCCCGACAAATGACCCCAGCTGTCATGGGACGGCGTTCCGTGCCGTTCGTGGACGTCCTAGCCTCCGAGAAACCCCGTTCGGACGTGCCGTCAGGCTCGATCCCCGGACGAAGCCACTCCCGTTCGGGTGGGTCGGTGTGGCTCGAAGGCGATGCCAAGGTTCTGCACATGACACTGTCACTCATTTTGAGCCTTGACTGTCTGGTGGCGCATGGATAGCTTTGGCATCAGATTCACTAACCTTTGATCCGCCTTAGCATTAGCCTTTCTAACATTGAGCCTTTCGGTACAGATTAAGACGCTCGACCTCTTTTGTCGCGTCGCGGATGCGCAGAGCTTCTCCGACGCGGCGCGGGCTGCCGGCTTGACCCAGAGTGCCGTCAGCCAATCCATGAGTCACTTGGAAGAAGTGGTGCAAACGCAGTTGATCGATCGTTCCAAGCGTCCCTTGAAGCTAACCGCTGCCGGGGAGACGTACCTGATCGGCGTGAGGGAAGTGGTGCGCCACTATCAGGAGGTGGCCGCAAAGATTCGTCGTCCTGACCGACCGATCGAAGGTCCTGTCCGAGTGGGGGCGATTTACTCGGTCGGTCTGAGTTATCTTCCTCAGGCCACGGATCGCTTTCAGAAAGCGTTCCCCAACGTTTCCCTCAAAACCGAATTCGGAAGCAGCGAGCGCGTCGTCGATTTGGTGAAGGCGGGCCAGGTCGACTTTGGACTCGTCAGTTTCCCACGCGATACGCGATCGCTTGCGTCGATTCCCTGGCAAAGCGAACCCATGCGTTTAGTCTGTGCCGCTGAACACCCGCTCGCGGCACGGACCGAGGTCAGCGCCCAGGAACTCGATGGCTTGCAGATGATGGGGTTCCAACGTGGCCTTCATTTGCGACATGCGATCGATCAGTGTTTGAAGAAGGCCGGCGTCGCGGTTGACTTCGACAAGGAGTTTGACAACGCGGATTCCATGATCCGTGCAATTCAGTTGCATGAATCCATCGGATTCGTGCCGGAAGCGGCCGTTCGATTGGAAACCGCGGCGGGCTCCATCCGAGTGGTTGCCTGTCGCGGCATTCAGATGGTTCGTCCACTCGGCATCATTCACCGACGACGGTCACCACTCTCGCCAGCAGCGATTGAGTTTGGGTCGCTGTTGCTTGGCAGAGAGATGCCGAGCCCCCTAGATCGCAAGTCCAATGAGGCACCCAAGACGGAGCTCGGAACTCCCGGTGATAAGTTGCCTCATGTATCGGTCGTTGCCTGATCGAAGCTCCATCATCGCAACCAACGCGAGGGTCCGTATTCGATCCAGCGTTGCTGACCCAACCTTATCCCCATCAAAAACTCGTCTTGAATTCGTCTCCATGAGCAACGACTCATCCTCTCGTTTCCACCTCCCGCCGGCTCAAGGCCTGTACGACCCTGAGCATGAAAAGGACGCCTGTGGGGTCGGCTTCGTCGCCCACATCAAGGGCGAGCCCAGTCACCAGATGGTGATCGATGCGGACACGATTCTGAAGAACATGGATCACCGTGGTGCTTGCGGTTGCGAACCCAATACCGGGGATGGTTCCGGCATCATGTGCGGCCTGCCCCACAAGTTCCTGCGCAAAGTCGCCAAGTCAGACCTGGGCGTGGAGCTTCCGGCGCCCGGTCAATTCGCAGCGGGCATCATTTTCTTGCCACGTGACGCCGGTGAGCGAGCGAAGTGCAAGGAAACCCTGGAATCGCTGGTTGAAGAATCCGGGCAAACGCTACTCGGCTGGCGTCGCGTCCCACAGGAAGCAGACGCCGCCGACGTCGGTCCAACGGCACGCAACAGCGAACCCGTGATGGAACAACTGTTCGTCGCGGCCGCGGAAGGTTCATCAAATCTTGAGTTTGAACGAAAGCTCTATTTGATTCGCAAACAAGCGAGCCATCGTCTGCGAGGCAGCCGTGAGCTTTCGCAAGCACTGATGTTCTACGTCTGCTCCCTCTCCACCAGTGTCATCATTTACAAAGGCATGCTGACCCCGGCGCAGGTCATGCCGTATTTCCCGGACCTACGGGACGACGACTTTGAGACCCATCTGGCGATGGTCCACAGTCGCTTTTCCACCAACACCTTCCCAAGCTGGGACCGCGCCCAACCGCTCCGATTCATGAGCCACAACGGCGAGATCAACACGTTGCGTGGCAATGCCAACTGGATGCGGGCTCGTGAGGGCTCGGCGGAGAGTGAGGTGTTTGGTGACGAACTGAAGAGCCTCTTCCCGGTCATTGAACCCCATCTCAGCGACTCAGGCACCTTTGACAACGTGCTCGAGTTTCTCTTGATGAACGGTCGCACGCTCCAAGAGGCGATCATGATGATGGTGCCGGAGGCATGGCAAAAACACCAAACCATGTCGGAGGAGAAACGCGCCTTCTACGAGTACTTCAGTTGTTTGATGGAGCCCTGGGATGGTCCCGCCTCCATCGCTTTCACGGATGGCAAGTACATTGGCGCGACGTTGGATCGGAATGGACTGCGACCAAGCCGGTATTACATCACCCATGACGATCGCGTGATCATGGCGAGCGAAGTCGGGGTCCTCCCCGTCGATCCCACGGTCGTGAGGGAGAAAGGCCGTCTCCAGCCCGGCAAGATGTTCTTGATCGATTTTGAAGAAGGGCGTTTGATTCCCGACGAAGAACTCAAATCTGGGTTCGCGAAGCGGATGCCATACGGCAACTGGTTGCGAAAACAACGCATCCGCATGTCCGACCTGCACCCCGAGAATCAGGGGCACGGCTTTGATTCCGATACGTTGCTCGCTCGGATGCAAGCGTTTGGTTACACCGCTGAGACGCTCAATTTCATGTTGCGTCCGCTGGTGGAACAACTGCGTGATCCGGTTGGCTCGATGGGCAATGATTCTGCCTTGGCTTGTTTGTCGGACAAGCCCCGGATGATCTACGACTACTTCAAGCAACTCTTCGCACAGGTCACCAACCCCGCGATCGATTCGATTCGCGAGGAAGTGATCATGTCCTTGGAATGCTACATCGGCCCGGAGCAAAACCTGCTCGCGGCGACCCCGGAGCACTGCCACCGGCTTCTGATCGAACACCCGATCCTGACGAATGAGGAGATCGCGGCGATTCGTTCGATCAATCACGACGGTTGGCAGTCTCGCGCGATCGACATCACGTTTGATCGCGCGGAAGGCAAAGCAGGGCTGGTCAGCGCCCTGGATCGAATTGCTGCCGAGGCCGAAGCCGCCGTCGACGAAGGCATCGCAATCATCGTGCTGACCGACCGTGCCATTTCAAAGGATCGCGTTCCCGTCAGTGTCCTGTTGGCCACCGGTGCTGTCCACCATCACCTCGTGGCGACAACCAAACGCACCCGAGTCGGCCTCGTTGTTGAGACGGGAGAAGCTCGCGAGGTCCATCACCATTGCCTCTTGATCGGTTACGGCGCTGACGGGATCAACCCGTACCTGGCGTTCGAAGCACTTTGGCAAGCTCAACGCGACGGTCTGATGGATCCAACCACGGATGATGACAAGATCGTGGCGGCTTACCGCAAAGGGGTTGCCAAGGGCATGTTGAAGGTGATGGCCAAGATGGGCATCAGCACATTGCAGAGTTACAAGGGAGCCCAGATCTTTGAAGCGCTCGGACTCAAAGACGAAGTGATCAACAAGTGCTTCGTGGGTACGGCCAGCCGCATCCAAGGTGTTTCCTTTGATGTGATCGCGGAAGAAACACTGCGAAGGCACTCCCTGGGTTTTCCGGAACGTCCCGATCAGCACCTTCCCTCCCTGCCGAATCTGGGCGAGTTCCACTGGCGTGCGGAAGGTGAGAAGCATGCTTGGAGCCCGCAAGCCATCAGCAGTTTGCAGGTCGCGGCTCGTACCAACGATGAAGACGCGTATTGGAGCTTCGCCGACGCTATCAATGCCGACAATCGCAACCGATGCACCTTGCGTGGCCTTTTAGGGTTCAAGGAAGGGGAGCGGTCCGCGGTCCCGATCGAGGAAGTGGAACCGGCGAAGGAGATCGTCAAGCGGTTTTGCACCGGTGCCATGAGTCTTGGAAGCATCAGTGCCGAGTCACACGAAACACTCGCGGTTGCCCTCAATCGACTGGGCGGCAAGAGCAACACAGGTGAAGGCGGTGAAGACCCGCGACGTTTCCAACCACTCGAGAACGGGGACACAAAGCGTTCTGCCATCAAGCAGATCGCCTCAGGACGCTTTGGTGTCACCATCGAGTACCTCACCAATGCGGATGAGTTGCAAATCAAGGTCTCTCAAGGTGCCAAGCCGGGTGAGGGCGGCGAGTTGCCGGGCAAGAAGGTGGACAAATACATCGCCAGCATTCGCTACAGCACGCCAGGCGTCGGATTGATCAGCCCTCCACCACACCACGATATCTATTCTATCGAGGATCTGTCCCAACTCATCCATGATCTGAAAAACAGCAACCCTTCGGCGCGTGTCAGCGTCAAGCTGGTCAGCGAAGTGGGCGTGGGTGTGATCGCGTCGGGAGTCGCCAAGGCCCACGCCGATCACATCCTGATCTCGGGTGACACCGGTGGTACGGGAGCATCGCCCCTGACCAGCATCAAGCACGCGGGCCTTCCGTGGGAACTTGGGATCGCGGAAACCCACCAGGTCTTGGTTCTCAACGATCTTCGCAGTCGCGTGGTGCTGCAGACGGACGGCGGCCTGAAAACCGGTCGCGACGTCGTGATCGCCGCGCTCCTGGGCGCTGAAGAGTTTGGTTTTTCGACCGCGCCCCTGATCACGCTCGGGTGCATCATGATGCGGAAGTGCCACCTCAATACCTGTCCGGTGGGAATCGCCACCCAAGATCCAGAATTGCGAAAGAAGTTCACAGGCAAACCCGAGCATGTCGTGAACTATTTGTTCCTGGTTGCCGAAGAAGCGCGACGCATCATGGCGAAGCTGGGCTTCCGATCCATCGACGAAATGGTCGGACGCAGCGATGTGCTTGACACGCAAGATGCGATTCAGCACTGGAAAAGCGATGGACTCGACCTGACACCGATCCTGATGCCCGCTCAGCGCCCACACAAGGATGTTGAGGTGATTTGCACACAGGCTCAGGATCATGGTCTCGATAAGTCACTGGATCGAACCACGCTTCTTTCGCGCGCCGCTCCCGCAATCGAATCCGGTGAGGCGGTCCAGATCAAGTCGCCGATCATCAACATCAATCGCACCGTCGGCACCATCCTCTCGCACGAGGTGGCTAAGAAGTACGGCCAAGCCGGCCTTCCCGACGACACCATCCACATTGCCTTGACCGGTTCCGCCGGCCAGAGTCTGGGCGCGTTCTTGGCCCATGGGATCACGATCGATTTGGAAGGTGATGCAAACGACTATGTCGGAAAGGGGCTTTCGGGCGGGCGCATTGTGGTCTATCCACCACGTGAAAGTTCCTTCGTGCCAGCTGACAACATCATCGTTGGCAACGTGTGTCTGTATGGTGCCACCGGAGGCGAAGCTTACTTCCGGGGACGTGCCGCCGAACGCTTTTGCGTCCGCAACAGCGGTGCCAAGACGGTGGTCGAAGGTGTCGGCGACCACGGTTGCGAATACATGACGGGCGGCCGTGTCGTGGTCCTGGGTGAAACGGGACGGAACTTTGCCGCCGGAATGTCGGGTGGCATCGCTTACATCTGGGACCGTAAGGGCAACTTCAACCTGCAATGCAATCTGGCAACCGTCGCGCTGGAGTCCATTGAGACGGATGAAGAGGCGGCGGAAGTCCGCGAGATGATTCGGCGACACGCCGACCACACGGGTAGCACCGTCGCCGAAGAAGCACTGGAGCAATGGGATCAATTCCGGGAACAGTGCGTGAAGGTCATGCCGACGGACTACAAACGCGTGCTGGCGGAGTTGGCCGCCGAGTCCGCCAAGGCGGCGTCGCCCGAGCCCGCCACGACCTGATTGAAACCCCTCAGGGATCGCCTGCGACGCACGCCGAGCAGGCATCGCGATCCACACGGAAGAACGGCTCCGTCGTGGTTCATCACCTCACCTCATCACACTCCTCCTAGCCAAGTACGCGACCATGGGAAAGCCGACAGGATTCAAAGAATTCGATCGCAAGAAGACGCCCTGGCGTCTGCCCGTTGTTCGATTGAATGATTACGACGAGATCTACACGGAACACAAGACGGACCAGCTCCGCACGCAGGGCGCCCGCTGCATGGATTGTGGGGTTCCCTTCTGCCAGTCTGCTAGCGGCTGCCCGATCGACAATCTGATCCCAGAATGGAACGATCTGGTTTACAACAATCGCTGGAAAGAGGCGATTGAACGCCTTCACAGAACGAACAACTTCCCAGAGTTCACGGGTCGAACTTGCCCCGCGCCCTGCGAAGGTTCTTGCGTGCTTGGAATCACCAACCCACCCGTGACCATCAAGAGCATCGAAAATGCGATTGTGGACCGAGCATGGGAAGAAGGTTGGATCGTGCCCGACGCACCCGAACAACGTACGGGCAAAACCGTTGCGATCGTCGGCAGTGGGCCCGCGGGTCTGTCGGCCGCAGACCAATTGAATCAAGCCGGTCACAAGGTTGTCGTCTACGAACGCGCGAATCGCATCGGTGGGCTGCTTCAATACGGTATCCCCAACATGAAATTGTCAAAGCAAGTTGTGCAGCGACGCATCGACAAGATGACTGCCGAAGGGATTGAATTCCGCACGGGGATGAACGTCGGCAAGGACATCTTGCCGGCAGATCTGCAGAATAACCATGACGCGGTCCTATTGGCGTGTGGGGCAACCAAGCCACGTGACCTTCCCATTCCAGGCCGCGATGCCCGAGGCGTTTACTACGCCATGGAATTCCTAACGGGCAACACGATGCAAACCGTCCACGGTGATTCGCTGGACGACCAATTCATCAGCGCCGAGGGCAAGGACGTCATTGTGATCGGCGGTGGTGATACCGGTACCGACTGCATCGCCACCAGCATCCGACACGGTTGCCGCAGTATGGTCAACTTTGAACTGCTTCCCAAGCCACCGGCGGCACGCGCCGACGACAACCCCTGGCCCGAATGGCCTCGCATTTTCCGTGTCGACTATGGTCACGAAGAAGCCGAGTCCACGTTTGGTAAGGATCCTCGAGAGTATCAACTGCTCAGCAAAGAGTTTCTCAAGGATGCCGACGGCAACCTGAGAGGCGTTCGGACGGTTGAGGTCCAGTGGACCAAGTCCGATGACGGGCGTTGGTCGATGGCGGAGGTTGAGGGCAGTGAAAAAGAATGGCCCGCGCAACTGATTCTGCTGGCGATGGGTTTTTTAGGACCGGAACAGTATGTCGCGGAGGCGATTGGTCTGGAAACCGATCCCCGAAGTAATTTTCAGGCGGAGCATGGCCAGTTTGCGACAAACGTCGACGGTGTGTTCGCGGCGGGTGATTGTCGCCGTGGCCAGAGTCTGGTTGTCTGGGCTATCAATGAAGGCCGTGGTGCGGCACGTGCGATCGACATCTACCTGCAAGGTCACAGCGTTCTACCCGCGCCCGGTCAAACCATGGGCACCGCACTTGCCGCGACATAGAGGTGGTGAATATCGACCTCGGTTGTGCCATCGTTGCCCAGTATTCATAGCCCAGTGTTCGCATCGTGATCGTGCTTAACGGACGGGCGGTTAAGACGTGGGTTGAGAGGCGATCTTGATCAAGGATCGGTCACTGCGGATAAACACCGCGCCCGCGGACACCGCGGGTGAGGCCAAGGTGGGACCCGTTAGTTCGGAACGCCCCACCACGCGTGCCTCGCCACCCTCATCGACCACGACCGTGACCGCACCGGATTGATCCACGACATAGATTCCCGTGCGCGTCGCCACTGGGGTGGCCCAGACCGTCCCCACGTCATTCATGCGTTGACGCCAAATCATTTCTCCGGTCGCACGATCGGCCGCAATCAAGATCGAACCGCGGCAGGTGTAAACGCGGTCTGCCGTCACGACCGGGGACGCACTGGACGCCGTCAACTTGGTATTCTCCCAAACCACGGGAGAATCGGCGTCGCTTAAATCCACCGCCGTCAAGCCGTCACCCGTTGCGATCAAGAGGGGCTCCACCCACACCGGACTGGACTGCGAACTCCCGGGGACATCAATGCTTCGCAGCAAATCACCGGATCGAGCATGCAGCAACTCGATCCCACTGCCGTTTTGAAATGCGAACACCGGCTCACCCGCGTCCGCCACATCTCCATCCGGCATGCGAAACCCGATCGGCGATGACCAACCCGATCGCCGTGGGCGGGCGTGTTCCCAAAGGGTCACGCCCGTTGCCAAATCGATCCCCGCAGCAAAGGAATCTCCCTGATTCTCCATCAACAGCGCGACCACCCCATCGAAGATCGCCGGTGAACTCGTCATCGAAATGTCGTTGCCCGTTTGTGGGTGGTCCACGGCCAACGCTCGGTACCATACGGGGGTTCCGTCGATCTTCAAGCAAACCAGGTCACAGGAGCTAAAGAACGCCACGACATGCTCCCCATCGCTCGCAGGCGTCGGGGCCGCGTTCGCGCTGGTTGGATGCGTGTACGGTCGCCCCAGGGCATGAAAGGTGCGCCACCATAAACGGTCCCCCGTGGCGACATCAAAGGACTCAATGGAAAGATCCCGTTCGTCTTCGCCGCCACTGCTACTGACAACGACCTGACCTCCGATCACGATCGCCCCGCTAATCCCCTGGCCATTGGTGGGCACCTCCCACGCAACATCGAGACCATCCTCTAGCGGCAAGGCCGTTGCCACGTCCGCGTATGAATACCCGGAAGGACCGCGAAACTGCGGCCAATCCTGGGCCGTGACGACCGACGCACTCACCACAGTGATGACGCACAGAACGCAACGAACCACACATTTGCTCATCGAATGCGAATCAACCACTTCGGTTTCCTTAAGGATGGAACAACGAGAAAACAATCAACCCAAGTCGCTCATTCGGATACCATTTCGACGGGAATCCCCTGGCCCGTCGAATCCGTGATACGGAACTGGAACTGAAACTCCTGAGCCCAAGGTTGGGTTTGGTTGTTTTGACAAATCTTCAGCAGGATACTGTTGAGCCCCGGGCGTAAGCCACAGACGCCGACATACTGGTCGATCATCCCGCCCGAGTGATAGACCTCGTTCGCCAGCACGGGCACACCATTCATCCAAGCCTTGTTGGCGTTCTTGGAACCCAAACGCACCTGGAACTGACGAAGCTCGCCATCACCCGCAAACACATCCTCGGCGATGCGGAACTGGCAATAGGCGTACGCGACCGCGTTTTTGGCGTTGTCGTACACCGGGTTCAAATCGACGACGCCCATCGCATCATCCGATTGGACGGTTTGCCAATCAAGCGTTTCATCTTCATCCTGAAAGGAACGCAGCAACTCAGCAGGCTCGTTCGATGCGTCGAGGTAAACGCGCTCCACGGGATAAGCGGCGGCAAACCCCACACCATCGGTGTTGTTAAATGAGGCGATCACCTCCCACTGACGGATCATCGCCAACGTCTTTGCCAAATCGACGGGTTCACCGAGATCATCCAACGCCTTGGCAATCGATCGAATCTGGTCCGGGTGCCGAGCGTTTCGCACGAGGGACTGGTAAAGCGTCTTTGCCTCGACTGGCTGCGGTTCCTTCATTGCCTCCGCACGCTTCATGCCCGCCGCTACCGCCAGATATCGCAGTGGAAGACTCGGGTCGTCGGTGGCCTCTGAGAGCAGCTCATCCCGAAGCCCGTCGTCGCCTCGAATCACCGATCGGTAGATGAGATAGCGCGCATCAGGATCATGGGACCGATCCCGAATGAAGCGGATTCTTGTGCTCAGAAACTTCTCCGCCAGTCCGGAACCCGAATTCTCGTTCTCCGCTTTTTGCAGCAGGTCCGACGCGACCAAGCGCAACCAATTCTTGCCACGCGGCTCTGCCTCCTTCATCGTCGCCAGAACGGACCAGAGCCTCTCAGTGGCGGTCTCAGCCCCGGTATCGGAGCCCCACTTATTCAGCGCTGAAATGGCCTCTGCATGCCCCGCGCCGTTGGGCCCGACACCGTTGACGGCTTGCAACAAACGGTCCTCCCCCTGAACCAAGCGTGTGGTCCCGCTGATTCCCGATACAAAGACGCAAACGCCCAGCAACAAGTGGCACGGCCATGGGGTGGCAAAACAAGCAGGTTTGTTGGAGTCCATGGGCAATCGGTTCCCTCGGGTAGCTCGGGTCAACGGGATCACGCTGGATCCGTTTCGGTCATGATCCGCAAACGTCGCCTTCAACGCGTTCGCGTCAGTTTACCCGACCTAGCAACCCGGAGCGCCCGCGAACCCACCCCGCGCGAACCCACCCCGTCCGTGCAGATGCTTGACAGGATGGTGGGCTGCCGACAGCAGCAGAGCTCGACACCCAGGATGGCTGTACAAACATGATGGCTGGCCAAACAGGATGGCTGGCCAAATTGGCACGTTTGATCTTGAAACAGCAGGCGGCTGCAAGCTATCGGGCAAGCCAATGGACTACCTCGTTTCTCTCCAACCATGGTGTCACTCCATGTGTCGGCTCTTCCTCTGGATCTGCCTCTCGCCGGGAATGGCACTCCTCCCCGCAGTCTCTGCGTTCGGACAACTATCCGATCCACCGCAAACAGACGCGAGTCCGATGGAGCTGCCGGACGAACCCTTCCTGGTGTTTGTGGCCCATGACGACGCCTATTTGCGTTGTGGACCGGCGGGCGAGCACTACCGAACCGACCCACTCCGACACGGCCAGGAACTGGAAGTGTATGTTTCGACGGATGACGGTTGGCTGGGCGTGCGCCCCGTGGAAGACAGCTTCTGCTGGGTGCATTCGGACGCGATCGAAGTGGATCCTTCCTCCGTCCGAAGCGATCGCGAAGACCGCTTGGGTGTGGTGGTTGAAGACAAAACCGTCGCCTGGATTGGCACCAACCTTGGCCGCGCCCGCCGCTATCGCTGGCAAGTACAACTGGCGGAGGGTGAAGAGGTCGTCATCATCGGCACCGCTCAACGCGACGGGCCGGACGGCCCGCAAACCTGGTTCCGCATTGTGCCGCCCTCCGGAGAGTTCCGATGGATTCACCAGGATCAGATTGCCTACACGGCCGAGGAACTGCTTCAGGAAATCAAGCAAGCCAATGCCACGACCGAGGCCACCGAGTTCCTTCCAGGCGGACCGTCGACAAGCCTCGAAGAAGGCCTGGTCCAAAGTCCGCGTCCGAGAACGATTTCACAGATTCGCGGCGTGGACGATCAAAACGCAAGCCAAGTATTGGCTTCCGATCCCGCAGCCAACGACGAGGGATTCAAACCCATCACCGAGAGAATCTCGCAGAGTATCGCCTCTTTGATGCGGTCTGGCAGCAAGGACGACTCCGATGGGCTCATCAGCCGTTCGTCTCGCCGCATCGCCGAACTGATCCCCATTCCCAATCGCTCTTTCAACCTGACATCGCCTTTGGCACTCCAAACGGCAC
>JBCCYK010000116.1:0-19013 GCA_039189905.1 Planctomycetota bacterium | reverse complement strand
GGCGTCACGCGATGCGGCGCCAGTCGCACCGCAGACATCCTGGGAGAAGCACGAACGCAGTTGGGGATGCCTGCGGTCACGGTGGTGGCAACTGGCTCATCCGGCTACTGATGTTGGTTGGATTCAGCGAGGGTATTGCGTCACCCGTCCGTCCCAGTGTTTTGCAAACCGTAGCAGAAGTTCAGCGAAATTCGGAAAGCGTTTGTGATCTAGATGCCACCTTCGCTCGCCGATGGTTTCCACCACTATCCGCAACGATCACGTGCATGCTGGCAGTATTCTTGCCCAGTGCCTCGGCGGGCATGAGGAACCCGGGTTCCTGTTCATGATGTATTTCTCTCCAGAACGTCAATGCTTGCCCCTGACGCGTGAAACCGAGAATCCCGACGAATACGACCCGATGGTTGTCATTGAAGCTGACAAACAGATCTTGACCTCTCCACTCAGTTGAAACACTCGGAAGCACATCATCCGTCCTCGAGATGTCGCGGTTAAAGAAACGCGATGTCGCCATCAGACACGAACTTGCCTCACTAAACCCCACAGGCCCCGGCTGATCTCGTCCCAATCGAAAATTCTCGGCAAGTCGTCGAAAGCCCTGTCCCATCATGTTGTCGTCTGGAACGTCGCCAAAGCGGTGGGGGAGTCCAAGCAGGTGTCCGACCTCGTGCACACAACCACCAATTCCGTCCTCGAGGAATTCAAACCGAGGTGCGTTGACTTGCCGACAGCCGAGAGTGCTGCGACCGATAATGGGACTAACGTCACGAAAATCGTCCGCACCAATTTGCAAATCAGGCCCAAATACCTCGTCGCTAAGGACCCAGGCGCTGAAGACGGCAGTCCCACTTCGTGCATCTGTTCGTGCCGCCATAGCCACGTGCCCTGGCCAGAGCAGCGAGTGCTGATATTCCGCCGTGTCAAACGTTTCGGCGAATACGAATCTCAATTCTTCATTGCAAGGACCTAACGCTCGATCCGTTGTAGCAACAACCCGTCGGAAGTGCTCAACCGATCGAAATTCGAAATCATTGCTGTAGAATGAAGCATGACCGGGGGCGTTGACGATGGAAACTTGTACTTCTGTTGAATCCGGGCTCATGAACGTGGAGATGCCGAATTCCTCTCTATCAGGTTGTCGATGTAAGTTCTTCACCTGATCCCGAATGAACTTGGCGACTGCATCAATCTTTGCTTCGTAATCTTCGACCGGTGCACGGTCACTTGGTATGAAATATACGAACCTGAGAGCATAGGGCTGCTCCTCTGCAGAAGCGTGGAAAGCCGACGCCATGTACAGAGCTGCAAAAAAAGGTCCGTCCGGGTTGATCGTGGGTGAAACCTGTGACGCGGGATTTTCTGAGGCATGACGGTGGCGAGCGAACATCAAGCGTTCAAAGCGACGTTCGGTGAATCGGCGACATTCACCCAAACATGAACATGGGGTGCACCTCGATAGTGCCAAACGAATGCGGGTCCCTCCAATCGCCAGTTGTCCCAAACGCCATCTTGACCGAGGTCCTTGTCAGAGTAGTACGCCAAGCGACAGGCGTCCAAACCGCCTTGCGCTTTCAAACACGCGGTGACTTCTTCGCGGTCACTCAGTCGA
Organism: Planctomycetota bacterium; assembly: GCA_039189905.1. Classification (GTDB taxonomy): domain Bacteria; phylum Planctomycetota; class Planctomycetia; order Pirellulales; family Pirellulaceae; genus Rhodopirellula. Next base: position 17,404 of record JBCCYK010000116.1, on the reverse strand, counting down.
TACGGCTCCACCAGCTTGGCAAGAACCTCCTGCAAATGTGTTTTCTGGTCGTCGCTCATATCGGCGACGGCTAAACCGGGGATGCGTTGATCACCCCGAAAGGCCACGTCTTGTTCTCGCGGCGTTCTCCGCAACAGCGCGGCCTTTTGTTGCTTGCCGTCTAGCATCTGATAAAGCTTATTCGCCGCTAGGGCTTGATCCCAGAACACGTTGTCGGGGTGGGAGGCACTTTCGTTGAACTCCGGTGCATGCCCATAGAAGATTGGCCCGCCGAACGCCATGTGGTCCGTGGAGTTGCCATCACATCGCAAGGTCATGTGACGTCCGGTCATGACCAGCTCAAAGTTGCCATCGCCCGGGCGACCGAAAATGGCAATGGACTGTTCATTGCCAAATCCGCCAGCATCGTCATCGAGCTGTTGATCGTATCGCTCGTGCCAAGACGGATCGATCATGGCTTCGAAGACACCGCGAATCAAATCGCGTTGATCATCGGAATAGAAGTCGGAATTAATCTCGTGAGGCGTGATGTTCCAATTGTTCGCGACGAAGGTTCGAAGCAGCCCGCGTCGGCGATCGCGATGATCCCAGTCGAAACAAACTTGACTGCGCTGCTGATCGCTAAGCGTGTCATACAAGCGCTTGGTCAGCGTCTCGGCCGTTGGCGGTCGAGACACGTCACCAGCAAACACGGGTTGCCCACAAACCAAACCGCCAGCGGAGATCGCTGCCGTGCTGGTCAAGAATTGCCGACGATGAACGACATTGGCGCTGGGTTGCTTGTCCGACATGGTTGAATCCGTAGCGGGAGTGGGGCAGGGATGACCTCACTCAATTGTCTACGCATTCAAAACCACATGCAAGTTTCCCGGTCGAGGCCGCGCGAGCTCAATCCCAAGGTCCCCGAACGTAGTAAATGCCAAATTGATCGGTGTGGCTGGGCCATTGTGGGGTCGCCATGAACTGGCCCGGACCCGCAGCGCCCGGTTGTGTGGCACTGCGACCAAACTGATGGTGGATCGGCCACATCAGATTTTGGCCCACGCCCCAGGAATGCGTTTGTCGCATGTGGGCCGTCGGGGGAACCACAAGTGCCGTGGGTTGACCGTACGGCTGGTAGTAGTAACCCCCGTGCCAGGGACGCGGCTGAGCGAAGTTGTGGTTCCACAAGGTCGTCACTGCCATCGGGTCACCGGCGTCGGCCTGGTTCGGCTGAGCTCCAAGGGACACCAACGCGACGGCAGCGAAGAGCCACCCAGAGGTCGTTTTCGACATGATTCTAAACCGGAGAAAGGGTTCGAGACGGATCGGCGTGCCGCGGGCCAACTAGCGAGGCAATCGCAAGTAGTTCCAGTAGATGTTGCTGGCGGCTTGGTGAATCGGGTTCCCACCATAGTTGATGCGGGTGCGGTTCAAACCGCGACCGTTGTCGTAGAAGTTGTGGTAGCGATCCTTGTGCCAATACAACAGCTCGTGCGGATAGAACGGCTGATAGGTGTAGAAGGTGTGGCCGACGTTTGGCGGCACGGGGACCGGAGCCAGGTACATCTGGGCATTGGCTTGGTTGGCCATGCCCTGGGTGTAGTAGTTGTAGAAGAGGTCTGGCTGCCCGTAGGTACGCCCCCCCATCATGCCACCGTCAACAACGACTCCATCGCCAACGAAGGTGCCGTCTCCGATCGTCGTGGTTCCACTGTCGACCACGGTATCGCTGATGACCTGTGAGCTGACGATGGTTTCACCCCCGCTCGCGAGGACGGTCGCGGCATGGCATGCGACGACGGTCGCTGCCAGTGCCGGGGCGAAAGAGAGCAGGGTTTTGCGGGAAGCCAGTCGCTGTGGGCCCAGTTGATGTGGGCCTCGAAGCTGCCAATGCATGGCGCGTTCCTCCTTGAACGACAACCGAGACGATGTGGGCAGATATGCCTTTGAGGGATGGTGTCGACCAGCACAGGTCCCAAGAATGACCTCGAGCGGCTGAACCCTTCTGAAACGAACCACCTCCCTTGCACGCCTGGTTGGCAGAACCACCGCAATTGACAGGGTTTGACACGGGCGGGGCGGACCGTCAGGGGCCGCGCGGCTGACAAGATTCCGTTCACGACCTTGTCACTGCGTCCAATAATCCAGAAACTCTGCCCATTCCACCCAGTCAGGTACTCATCTCCTAGGTCTCAACCGCGTGGCTAAACGGCGTCGTGCTTCGTCATCCAAGAATTCATCCCACGGGAAGCAGTCCGGTGACGCGAGCGCGAGCCGGAAGCGAACCAATCGCAGGCAGGCAGAACCGGATCCCATGGAAGACGCGTTTCTGTCCAATGGGGTGGAGACCGTCCCATTGCGATCGGCCGCACAAGACCGATACCTGAACTACTCGCTTTCCGTCATCACCGCGCGTGCCTTGCCCGACGTGCGAGATGGCTTGAAGCCGGTTCAGCGTCGGATCCTGTACACGATGCACCAGCAACGGCTGGATGCGTCTGCCAAGCATCGGAAGTGCGCGAAAGTGGTCGGCGACGTGATGGGGAACTATCACCCGCACGGTGACAGTTCGATTTACGAAGCGCTGGTCCGAATGGCACAGCCGTTCTCCATGCGCTTGCCATTGATCGATGGCAGCGGCAACTTTGGCAGCATCGACGGTGATAACGCGGCTGCCATGCGCTACACCGAATGCCGGATGACGCCGGTTGCCGGGGAGTACTTGGCGGACCTTTCCAGTCGCACCGTGGCTTTCAAAGCCAACTATGACGGCAGCCGCGAGGAACCCGTTGTGCTGCCCAGCCGCGTCCCAGGGTTGCTTCTGAACGGTGCCACGGGCATCGCGGTTGGGATGGCCACCAATGTGCCGCCCCATAACCTGAAGGAGATCTGTGGTGCGCTGCTCAAGCTGCTGCGCGATCCGGAGATCAAGGATTACCAACTGGTGGCGAAAGACGCGATTCAGGGCCCCGATTTTCCAACCGGCGGGCTGATCACCAACACAAAAGAGGAACTGAGGGAGATCTACGCAACAGGATCGGGCACCATCAAACTGCGTGGCGTCGCGAAGGTCGTCTCGCAGTCCCGTGGACCCGATCTCTTGCGGATCACGGAAGTGCCCTTTGGCGTCAACAAAGCGACGATGGTGGAACGCATCAGCGAGCTGGTTTACTCCAACAAGCTTCCCTTGGTGGTCGAGGTACGTGATCTATCGACGGAAGACATCCGCGTCGATCTGGAACTGAAGAAGGGGGCGGACGCGGACAAGGTCCTTGCCTACCTCTACAAACAGACCCCACTGCAGACCAACTTCAATGTCAACTTGACCTGTTTGACGCCCACCGAGAATCCGGAGGTGGGCGCCCCCCGACGGCTCAGCCTCAAGGAGATCCTGTGGTACTTCCTGCACTTCCGTTTGGATGTCCTCACAGCCCGGCTTGAAAATGAACTGGCGGCGTTGCAGAGACGCATTCACATCTTGGAAGGCTTTGCGCTCATCTTCGATGTGCTGGATACGATCATCAAGATCATCCGCAACAGCGACGGGAAGGCTGACGCCGCTGAGAAAATCATGAAACGCTTTCCGGTCTCGAAGGGCGGGCTGGATGCAGAACAGACCGACGCGATCTTAGAACTCAAGCTGTATCGCTTGGCCAAGCTCGAAATCAATGTCGTGCTGGACGAGTTGAAATCGAAGAACAAGCGTGTTCGCGAAATCAAGAAACTGCTTGCCGATGATCGGAATGACTATGGCGCGTCGGGACGTTGGAAGATCATCAAGGAAGAGCTGACCGATTTGGTGAGCCAATTCGGCGGCGACGTGATTGGAAAACGACGCACCAAGATCGAAACGGCTGCCGAGGACATCCAATACGCGGAGGAAGACTTCATCATCGACGAAGACTTTCACGTGCTGGTCACCACGGACGGCTGGGTCAAACGTCAGAAACAGATTGCCGATCCGTCGAAGAGTCGTGTTCGACAAGGAGATCGCGTTCTCGCCTGTGTCGCTGGTAGCACGCGTTCCGCGATCGGCTTCTTCTCTTCGTTGGGTGTCTGTTACACGGCGCGGATTGCCGATTTGCCGGCGTCGACGGGGTTCGGCGAGCCAATCCAGAAACTTTTCAAGATGAAGGATGGGGAACGCGTTGTGGCGGTGATGTCCTTTGACCCTCGGATCATGGGTGACACCGGGGAAGACCCTAAGGGCCAGTACTACCCGGAGACGCATGGCTTTGCCGCCACCTCAGACGGCTACGCCTTGCGATTCGGCTTGCAAGCGTTTGCGGAGCCATCGACGCGGGCGGGACGCCGATTTGCGCGTCCACCCAAAGACGGAGGCATCATCGACGTGATCCCGATTCATGGCACAGAGACGGTGTTAGCGGTTTCGGCGGATTGTCGCGCCATGGTCTGCTCGATCGATGACGTCAACTATCTGTCGGGTCCAGGACGTGGCGTGCAACTGATCAAATTGGCGAAGTCTGACCGCCTCCTTGGGTTCAAGGCGTCCCAAGGCGACCGAGACTTGTTGACGGTCAAAACGAACCGAGGCGCGACCAAGACGATTTCCACCGTCAAGTATCGCGTCACCTCGCGTGGTGGACGTGGGACGGAGATTCAGAAGAACGGCAAGATCGCAGAGATCGTCACCGAACCAATTCAATCGCCAGGAGAGCTCGATCCGTCGTAGTGCGACTTGGACAATCGTGCGGAGCCGTAGGAGAACGCCAACACGCTGACCAGGATGGACGCGATGAGGACGCCCGTGTGTTCAACGCTGAACAAGTAGTGCCAGATTTGACTGGGGTCCGCCGGGGCCGGAAGAACATGATTGGCGTGCGACAGGAAGCTCATATGACAGTCTTGGGGTTGATTTCGAGGGTTGCGGATTTCGTGCGAGCCCGGATATGGCATCCGCACTAAGCTAGGCCTCCCGACCAGCGGGCTGCGCCGCCATATCATCGGGCGTTTCCGTCCGCACTGCCAGAGCCCGCTCACCAACGGTTCCGATGGCGGAAAGAAGACCCAATACGGCCGCCGCAACGATGCCGTACTTGATCTTGTTGGGAAGAGAACCGTTTGCGGTTTGAGAAATGGTCCACGCCCAGTTGGTCACTTGCCAGGCACTGTAGGGATACTCTCGATAGTCATTGAGGTGCAAACCGACCGAGAACGGGACCAGGGCCATCACGACCGCGACCACAATGAAGGCGGCTAGTCCCAACTCGACCCTAGGGTGATTCTTGATCCGCACCACCGCGACCAGCCAGCGCGCCAACACCAACCCAATCACGTAGTACGATCCGATGATGATGGCCAGTTCTGTGAACGCGGTGCGAGCTTGAGCGGGCACACGGGTGTCCGGATTGAGCGCCAGCCTGTCGAGGCCGATGGGAACCAGCGCGGCGATGCCAACAACACCCAGGATGGCGAACACGAGTCCCGTCGCCGGGCCCGGAGTCAAGAAGGTGAGTGCCACCCGTGACGCAAAACTGGATGGCAATTCACGCTGGATGCGCGGTGTCAGGTTGGCGGATTCCGCCGCCAGCATGGGCGATGCAAATGCCCACAGGCCGGTTAACAACGCGGTCGCGATGAAATAGCAAGCGATACAAAAGTCGCTGTCAAAGCGACGGTTCTCGATGGCATAGGCCGCCAACCCACACACCAGGGCGGTGGTCCCAAGCAGAACCAAGCGCAACGGGCTCGATCGGTTTTCACTTTCAGGCGTGAGCTGCGCTGCCGTTGCGGTGAGACACAGGTGGCCAAGCGAAGCAAGGACGAGTGGCAACCCGATCGCAATGAAGACGGTTTCGGCCCCCGGAAGCGGGTTCCCGAAAAGAATCAACAACACCACGGTCGTGCCCACGCCATACTCCGAGATCAGCAACAGCAGAATCACGGTCAACAGGGTGGTGACGCGACCCGATCTGCCGTGTGCCAAGGGCGCCAGTGCCAAGGCAAAGACCGTGAGGAATAATCCGGCCACGATCAGGATCAGCATCATCAAACCCAATGTCGGCAAGTCGACGCCGCGCAGGGTGTATGCGTAGGCCACGCATGGGAACAACGTGACCAGATACAACATCATCTGCAACGAAGCGCTCGCGAGCTTCCCCAGGACGATCTGCCAGGGACTCAACGCCGAGATGGAGAGCAGCTCCAGCGTCCCATCATCGATCTCGGATTCGAGCGATCGATAGGCCGTGAGCGGGACAATCAAGAGCATTGGCAACGCCAACAACGCGTAATAGCCAATCAGCATCCGCGGTGCCGACGGCGTTGTGTAGATCTGCGGCATCATGGAGAGGCTGCCGGCGACGGTCCAGCCAAGTGCCGCTGTGAGCAACACCGAGAAAGTCACCACAAACTGACGACTCTTGAGTGCTTGCCGCGTTTCCTTCACCAGAATCGGATTCACCCGATCGCTCACGCGTTCCGCCCACGCGTCCGCACGTCGCAACCAAGCCGGCGTCGCCGCTTCGATGGTATGGACGGTGCGTGACGAAGGGCCCGCGGTTGCCGGACTGATGGAGGCCGTCATGTGGCCGATGCCGTGACATTGTCCGCGCACAACATCGAATCCACTTCGTTGCTCACAATCACACCGTAATTGATCGCCCCGAGCCAGCCGCTCATGATGATGCCAACGCTACCGGCGTGGTACATCCCACGGACCTGCTGCGGGAGCGAGCGACTGACGGCGAGACCTTCGAACTTGGTCCCGAAGCTCGCACCTGTCTCGTGAAGCGTGTAATGGTGAAAGGTCCGTGGCGTCGCCGCCTCCGCGTGTTCGACTTTGTCGCGGATCCCAGGCAGATAGCCTTCCAAGGCGTCCAGCGTTGTCTCAACCAGGTCCAGTTTGCTGGCCGCGTAATCCTCTTCGCCCAGGTCGGCCCAGTCAGACCAATTCGCGTTCGTACTGCTCACGATCGCGAATCTTTCTTTCTTCTTTTGTGGCCGCGTCCTCGGATAGTAAAAGCTGAACGTTCGCGAGGTGATGTCGCGACTCAAGAGCAGCTCCGTACGGAACTCCTCGGAGGTACTGGTGAAAAAAAGGTCACCGCTGGATTCGTCGATGTGCTCCCCTTCCTTCAAGGCCATGTAGACTTGCGTGCTGCTGTTGTTCAGACGAACCGCTTCCGTGTCGGCCACGAACGAAGTGTCCAGCTTCTCTGACGGCAGCATCTTGAGAACGGTCGTTCGCAAGTTCGCGTTGCTGACGACAGCGCGACAGGCAATCCGCCGACCATGGACGTGCACCGCCCGGACGGACGGGGATTGCAACGGTCCCTCCGCGACTTCAATTTGATCGACGGGACAATTGATGCAAATGTCCACGTTGTTCGACTTCAACTCCTTGCGCATGCGCGTGACCAAATCGTCCGTGCCGCCTTCATAGATGAACACGCCTTTGCTCATGAAATTGCTGAACACGATCCCATAGGTGATCGCGGGATCCTCCAAAGTCGAACCGTTGGCGTAGGTGATCGGTTCCATCAACAAGCGCACGACGTCATCACGACCTGGAAAAAAACGATCAAACAACTGCCGTGTTGTCAGTTCTTGATCGTCGTAAAAGTTCATGCCTCGTGCGGTGTCGAAGAAGTCATGGACCGCCTGCTCTTGGATGCCGAAATCCGTTGTGAGCAAACGCGTGAAGTCATCACGGTTGAAGGTGGTCGTCAACGAGAACTGCGGGTTGTCGAAGCGAATGTTCTTCAGCTGAACAATGCGGTCGGCGATGTCGCGGTTCCAATAGCGCCGGCACGACTTGATCATGCCGTGAGGGAAGCCGTGGAGCGAGATGTCGAACGTATGTCCGCCGGGCCGCAAGAACCAGGTTGCCAGTCCGCCGAGTTTGTAATGTTGCTCGAGCAGCAACACACGATGCCCCGCACGCCCCAGGATGTTGGCGGACGTCATCCCTGCGAGCCCGCTGCCGATGACCACGACGTCGTATTCGTCGGCGGCTGATTTCAAGAAGTCCTTGGGCATTACAAAAGTCGAGGAAGAGAGGGAGCGAGAATGTCGACGAAGGTCAAAGGGGTGCGTCGGCGCGCTGCAGTTCGGCGTACACGCCAATCTGATCTTGCTCGGGTGGCTGGTCGCCGTACAGCAACAAGCCGCCATCCCCGATCAGCCAGCGTTCGTCGAGCAATCGCAGCGAGCTCTGAGCGGCTCCGGTCGTCGTCTTGCTGGTGATTCCCGTTCGAATCACGTCGTGAGTCCCTCGGAACGCGGCGGTGTGTTCGTCTGGCAAGACCGTACCGATCCGGCGAGTCCCACGGGCGTCTCTTACAAGTGTAGAGATTTTCCATCGCTCGTCGCGGGGATCCTCTGCGATCCGGATCGTGACGGTGGATTCGCCCGCGGACAATGCAATGGCAGCGTACCAATCGGGGTTGCTACGACCACGTGGCAGAAGCGTGCTGTACGCGATCCGATAGGGCGCGAGGCTTCCGGAACGCCGTCCGATGGGCGAGCCCGCCCCGGGGACGGGTTCGCTCGCCAATGGACCCGATGGCACTCCCTCGCCCCCCCGCACCTTAGAACTCGCATCGGAATTCGGCACGCGAACCCGAAAACGATAGGTCAACGGAGCGTCGACCGGCACACGGGCCGCAGCGATTTGGTCGGGAGCGGTTTCGGCCAAATAGCCGACTTCCTCACGAATGCGTTCCAACTCCGTGTTTGCCCGGCGCAGGCGACTCAGCGTGATCGCATTGCCAATCGCCAAACCCAGTATGGTGACGACGATCAGCAAACCACGGAGCGAAAAACGCATCATGGGCGATTCACGGTCGCAGGAACCACAGCATCCAGTTTCTCGCGAATCAGGGACGCCCAAATCTGGTAACCGTCTTCGTTGAGGTGCAACCGATCCGAGACAAACAGTTGTTCCCTTGGTTGCCCCTCGGAATCAAGGTAGTGTTGCGAAGTCGCCACGAAGTGAACGCCGGTTAGGCTCTCGGCCACCTCGTGGAGCATCGAATTGAGTTCTTGGATTTGGGGCCAAACCGCAAACCGCTTGGCGGTCGGGGTAACTTCCACCAGGAGAACCGCCGCATCGGGTTGATGGGCCAGCGAGACGCGGATCGTTTCACGCACCCACGTTTCCACTTCCTCGGGCTGGCGGTCTTGGTCTTTGCCGGCGATGTCGTTTCCCACGAAGATCACCACGGCGCTGTACTGGTGCGGGTGAATCAAGCGCGAGGCGAAGACAACGAGATCACTGTAGCGAGCGCCGCCATAGCCCCGACGAATCACCGGGTAGGGGGCCAACATGGCCTGCGCGTCTTCCCAGCGTCGAATGCTGCTGCTGCCAAGCAGGAGGACCGCTCCCTCCGGATCGACCTGATCCTGATCCAGCTTCTCGAGCGCCTCAATGTCATCGTCCCACTTGCGGATGATCGCCTCACGGTCGATCGCTGCCATGGGAGGGCGGATCTCTTCCGGTGACTGCGCGTCCACGTTCGGGCAATCGCATTGCCAGAGTCCGATCGCCGCCAGTACCGCGATGATCCAAGGACAGGATGGGAAACACGTTGGTATTCCGCCGCAACTTGGTTTTCGGGTAGCGAAACTCGTCAAGAGTTTCGGCTTGCCGCAAGAAAGTCGAAAGACTTGGCGTCTTTCGCGACGGCTGCAAGCGAATGCTGAGCCGCCGCGGAATTCTTGTCGCGCGCTCCACTCGCGCTGATTCATGACTCGGCGCGGTCGCAGGATTGGCATGATCGACTGGGGATGTGCGTCATCGTTGGGATTCACGGCAGGCGATGCCGCAGTTTTCTCGGCTCCATGATAGGCCACGGATAAGAGGTCGTGCCGTTGTGCTTCACCCTCTCACGCGCAGCGAAGGGAGGGTCGAAATCGAGCCTTCTGCGAGATTACGGGGAGGGCTCTGCGAATCCCGGGAATTTGCCGTGTTCCCGTTGAACCAGGGTCTCCCTTCCCCGGCTTCGTTGAAAGACGCATGGTTGTTGAGTCCGCTCATTTGCTAGCTAAAGATCCATGGGCAGCCAATGCGGGGCGCCCTCATGCCATGGAAAACGACGCAAACGGAACCCGCCTTGCCACTGGTCGGACAATTGCGAACACTGGCGGGTCAAAACCCACTTGTCCCTATCTCGCCCACTCGCCAGATCCGACTGGAAGGAAGCTCGCATGATCGAATCGCCACGCCAACATCCCGTTTTGGGTGGTCCCCTCGCAGCAAGCATGCAGGACCTGTCGCAGGGTCGCATGGGCGGGCATGATTTGCAAACGTTGGAGCCACAGATGTCCGCCGCCAGTTCGTACCAAAGCTATCAGCGACAACGGCAGATGACGCTGGGCGATCTGCTTCTCGAGAACCGGATTGTCTTCCTGCAGGGCGAAATCCACTACGGCAACGCCAACGAATTGGTCATGAAGCTGCTGTACTTGCAGAGCGAAAACCGTCGCAAGGACATCCATTTCTACATCAACTCACCCGGCGGGAGCGTGACGGCCACGCTGGCCATCTATGACACGATGCAAATGGTGTCCTGCCCCGTTGCGACCTATTGCGTCGGGGAAGCGTGCAGTGGTGCGGCCGTCCTCTTGGTGGGCGGCACCCAGGGGAAGCGTTACTGTTTGCCAAACAGCCGCGTGATGATGCACCAACCGATGGGCGGTGTTTCAGGGCAAGTCAGCGACATTGAAATCCAAGCGTCCGAGATGTTTCGCTATCGCGATCGACTCAACGAAATCATCGCGAGCCATTGTGGGCAGCCGATCGAGAAAATCGCGGGGGACACGGACCGAGATTTCTTCCTTAGTGCCGAGCAAGCCAAGGAATACGGGCTGGTTGACGACATTTTGGCGGCGACGCCCACCCCAGAAGACGAAGACGACGATTGAGTCGCTTCCGAAGCTGACGAACCCCCAAGACTGATCGGGCGACCAAGACTGACAGACGCCCTCATCCATCTCACCCAACTCAAAAAAGAACCATCATCATGCCTGTCTTGCCCTACGTGATCGAAAGCAACGGTCGCGAAGAACGCACCTACGACATTTACAGCCGTCTGCTGAAGGACCGCATCATCTTCTTGGGACAACAAGTGGATGATCAGATCAGCAATGCCCTGGTTGCTCAGATGCTTTTCTTGCAGTCGGACGATCCCAAGGCCGACATTCACATGTACATCAATTCGCCGGGGGGCAGTATCACGGCGGGCATGGCGATTTACGACACCATGCAGTTCGTGTCTTGTGATGTGGCGACCTATTGCATTGGCCAGGCGGCTTCCATGGGAGCCGTGTTGCTCACCGCGGGCGCCCAAGGAAAGCGTTACGCATTGCCGAATGCTCGCATCATGATCCACCAGCCCTTGGCCGGCATGCAAGGGACAGCGCGCGAAGTCGAGATTCACGTCGCTGAGTTGCGTCGCATCAAACAACGCATGAATGAGATCATGATCGAACACACCGGGCACACGCTCGAGAAAATCGAGGGTGACACGGATCGTGACCGATTCATGTCGGCGGAAGAAGCCAAGGACTACGGTCTGATTGACAACGTCGTTAAGAGTGTCGACGACAACAAGTCGTAGCGAAACTCGATTGCGCCCCCTTCGTCTAGCGGCCCAGGACGCTGGCCCTCTCAGGTCAGAACGCTCGTTCGAATCGGGCAGGGGGTGCTGATCGCCCGTTCCTAAGTCGTGTAGAGCGAGTTGAATCGCACGTACGCTTCCGTCAGGTCGCTTGACCAGAACGACGCAGCGCCGTCGCCATCGCCAACGCAGAGTTCCAGAGTGACTTCGTCGGACTCGGACATCGTCTTGGAGCAGGCGGCTGCATCATGTGACGCGGGTTGCCCATCACGGAACACGCAGGTTCCCTGGATCGTGAGCGAGGTCTTCTCGGGGATGATCGGGATGCCAGCATAGCCCGCCGCCGATACGATCCGGCCCCAGTTGGGATCCGCGCCCGTGATGGCGGTCTTGACCAGCGGACTGGCGGCAACGGTTCTCGCAAGGGTCTCCGCCTCGGCATCATCGCGAGCCCCCGAAACGTGCACGACAAAACACCGCTTGGCGCCCTCCCCATCGGCGACCAGCATCTTCGCCAGGTCGAGCGAAATCTTCGTCGCGGCATTCTGAAACGATTGCTGATCGACAGGGTTCAGCTCTGGTCGCGCGGCACCGGTGCTGCTGAGTAGCAGGAAGGTGTCGTTGGTGCTGGTATGACCGTCAACACTCACGCGATTGAATGTTTGACGGGTGATGTGCTTCAGGAGGGAATCCGCGGTCGCGGGCGACAGAGGCGCATCGGTCATCAGGATCGCCAACATGGTGGCCATGTTGGGTGCGATCATCCCGGCCCCCTTCGCCATCGCCGCGATTTGAAAATCACCTTCGGAGGTCGCGACGGTACCGCTGGCGATCTTGCGTGACGCGTCGGTCGTGCAGATCGCGTCTGCCGAGCGAAGAAACGCGGAGACGTCACCGGTGATCTGTTCGCAAGCCGCGTCGATCCCGTTTCTGACGGCGGGCATGGGAAGGTGTTGGCCGATGATGCCCGTGCTCATCACAAGCACTTGCTCCGTATCACATGCCAGTTTCTCGGAGACTCGCTGCGTCATCTCCGCGGCGTCCCGAACACCTTGCTCGCCGGTACACGCGTTGGCGTTCCCGCTGTTGGTGATCACGGCCCGAAAGCGATCAGTGGGGGTCCGTTCTCGACACAACAGGACCGGTGCCGCGACAATCTGGTTCGTGGTGGTGACGGCGGCCGCGACGGCGGGCGCGTCGGTCACCACAATGCTGACATCGTGTTTCCCGCTTGCCTTGATGCCGCTTGCCACGCCAGCGAATCGAAAGCCATGCGGTAACGGAATCGAGTCCACGTCGCTGCTCATGAGGGCGTTTTTTGGATTCGGGGCGGTGGTGGTGGTTTGACGGGATGCGACAATACGGTCCCTGAATGAGCCGAAGACACGTGTCGTCCCTTCTCCGTTCGCCTGATGCCTTGACCGAAATATCCGATTCCCACATCGTGCGATGTGAAGCGCTTTCGAAACGGTACGGGGACTTCGTTTCGTTGCGAGATTGTAGCTTGGAGGTCGCGCGTGGCGAGGTGTTTGGTTTGCTCGGACCCAATGGGGCCGGCAAGACCACGCTGATTCGTTTGATGCTCGGTTACCTGCGACCAAGCAGCGGCCGGAGCCTGATCAATGGGTTCGACCCGCAGGTGGACGCCATAGCCGTGAAACGTCAGGTGAGTTACCTGCCAGGGGATGCGCGTTTGCCAAGACACATGCGTGGGCGCGGCGTGTTGCGATTCTTTTCGGAGTTGCATCCGGATGGGGACCTCGATCGATCGCTTCACGTGGCGGATGCCCTGGAACTGGACCTGTCGCGGCGCGTCGCGTTCATGTCAACCGGCATGCGACAGAAACTCGCCTTGGCCGTCGTGTTTGGGCCACACACGCCACTCTGCATTCTGGATGAGCCGACTGCGAATCTCGATCCCAGCGTTCGGGCGACCGTCCTGAAGCTGGTCGAGGAAGCGCGGGATGAGGGACGGACCGTCGTGTTTTCATCGCATGTCCTCAGCGAGATCGAACAGACCTGTGATCGCGTTGTCTTCTTGCGTCACGGGGAACTGGTTCATCGCTTGTGGATGCGGGATCTGTTTCAGCGCCACCGGATCCATGGTGTTCAACCAACGGATGCGGCTGAGTTGGTGATCGAACCTGATTTGGAAGATCACTTGGTGATTCGATCGTTTGAGGATGGCCGTGTCCAGATCGACACCGACGATGACTTGGCACCGATCTTGCCTTGGCTGGTCCGTCAGCCACTGGAGCGAATCCGCATTGAGCCGCTCGGCCTGCAAACCATTTATCACCAAGTCCACCTGGGAGACGACTCGGATGCCTTGGTGCCAAATGGAGGCACCGCATGAACCGAGGTGACTTTGGATTGGATCGCGTCATCGTTCGCAAGGTTGCCTCGCAGTCGATGCTGTTGTTTGTCTCACTGGCGACCGCACTCTTCGCCTTCGGATGGGTCCGTGTCTGGGTGGTCAAGCTGCTGGACATGGATCAGTTCCAGACCATCTTGGATCAGTTTCGTGACTTCGAGAAGTTCGCGCCCATTGAGTTTGACGCCCTGACCACGGTCGCGGGTCGCGCGGGAATGACCTTCGATGAACCGATCGTGATCCTCTGCACGGTCGTCTGGTGCGTCGCACGCGGAAGTGATGTGGTCAGTGGTGAGTTGGGACGCGGGACCCTGGAAATGCTGCTCAGTCAGCCGATCGGACGCTTGCGATTTCTGTTGTCCCATGCCGTGGTCAGCGTCACCGGCTTGGCCTTGTTGTGTTTAGTTCTCTGGGGCGGCATGGCAGTGGGCGTGCATGCCACGACCCTTCAGGAAACCATTCAGCCACCATCGTTGCGAATCCCCGTGGTCGGACTTGAATTCCCCTTGAGCATGGAGCCGCCAACCATCGTGGATGTTCCGATGTCAGAGCGGGTGGATCTCCGTACCTACACGGCATCCGTGTTTCACTTGTTCGCGTTCGGTTTCTTTCTACTGGGCTTGAGCACGGCGGCCAGCAGCATGGATCGCTACCGTTGGCGCACGATTGGCAGCGTGATCGCAATCTACGTCATGCAGTTGGTCATGTTCGGTCTCGGAAAGGCGGCGCAATCGTTGGAGTGGCTCAAGAGCATCTCGTTCTTCAACTGTTACAAACCGCAGAAGATGACGTCGTTGGTACGCCACGGCGACCTCTGGTCACCGTGGTCCCTCAGTCAGTCCATCGACGATGGCATGTTCCCACCTCTGGTGTACCCCTTGATTCTCTTCACATTGGGACTCACGGCCTACCTGATCGCCGGCATCGCCTTCCAACGCCGCGATCTGCCCGCGCCCCTGTAGGGTCACTCGGATCCGAATCCCACGAATAGAGTCAACAAATACTCACGCTCGCTGACGCATCTCTCGTGCAACCGCTTCACTCAGACGCCCCAAAGCAAACACTCCGCGCAAGCCATGATGCAATGCGAATGGTGCTTGCCCCTGAAACGGGTCATACACAATCGCATGTCATTCTGACGCTTCTCCTGAATGTGCCACTCATGAATGCCCGAATTGAACCCGCAGCCACTTCGGTTTGTCCAACTCCAGTAGATTATGCGTGTCTGCAACTCGCTTCGGTCATTCGAGCCCCATCCCCTGTCGGCTCCGTGGCCGACCCCGGAGTGACAATCTTGAGCAAGTGAACAACAGCAAGCGGGTGTTCCCGCCCGAAAAGAATCCGCGTACCTTTTCCTTTTCCTCGGAAAAGCGATTTGGCGCTGCGACCAACGGGTTCCTTAATGTCGGTTAGCTTGCCGGCAACAAACTGTGACTTCATCTCCGCGGCGACCTTCCCATAATCGACAAAGTAGAAGTGTCTGTTTGGATAGGCTTTCCGCAGCCTTGCCAGCACTTCAAAACTCTTCCGCGTCACTGCTTCATTAGCCGTTGCATACTTAGTGACGTCCATCCTTGGCCCCCCAGGAGGCCAGTATTGACCGATCAGGAACGTCGTTCGGGGATTGTATTTCAGCGCCAGGTCGACCCACTTCCGCAAGTCCTCGAACGCGTTGTCGGAGCGGCCGGCGACCGGCATGCCGAAGAGGTCCACCGTGCCGCCAGCCAGCTTCGCCTCGATCTGATTTCGTCGCACTTCATTCTTCCAGAGCCCGCCTGGGGAGCCGCCCAGGCCGGATGAGAATACGAGTTCCGCCTGATGCAAATCAAATCCGTTTTGTATGGCAATCCTGTCAAAAGATTTCGCCACGGGAATAAAGAAACTATGCCCAATGAATAGGCGGTTGGCCCCATCTCGGAAGACCGGCTGCGCGAATTCATCAAGGTTGGAACGGATCGGAATACGAGTCGGACTTTTGGAATCATCCACCCGGTGATCGGGAATCTCAGGCCCTTGTCTCGCACGATCAACAGAACGCTCACGAATCCTCTGCCGAATTCGTTCAGAGATGGCCTGCGCATGAACCGAAGTCGAGGCGACTTGCATCAAGCAAACGCAGACTAAAGCAATGGCGATACATCTCGCTTTCATCATGCTTCTTTCGCAGTGTGATTCGTAGAAACTAACGCAGTGGCACGCCAAATCATTTGTGGCGATCTATCTGGCTTTGCTTCAAGCTTGGTCGTGATCTCCTCCGGGTGGTTGTCCCAGAGCTCGCCCACCGTACCCGCTTGACCACCGACGAAATAGGCGTCAGTTGTATGGTCGGTGTAGCCGTTCGCATGGGCCAGTCCACTGAACGGTTCCGCCACGGGGACAAGGAAGCTGTTACCCGCGATCAGCATGTTGGCGCCATCGGCGAAGGTGGTTAGGAGCTGCCGAGGTTCCAGCGGCTCGCAACGCAACCGACGGCCATGGATGCGACCGTGACGTCGTCCATGCAGTGAGTCAGTAGATCTCCGCAAGAGCCGTTTCCATTGAAATCGTGATGCCAAGCTTCGTCTCCTCGATTGCTGTTGATGATTAGTTACCCGCAGCATCCAGCCGATTGATGGGGCGCTTTCCCTGGTAGTGCGATTCGGCTTTGAACCAATCTTTTGTCAGCGAGGGCTCTTCCTGTTGGAACATCAATCTCACCGTCTTTCTCCCAACCTCATCGTCTTCCAATTCCCACTGTGCAACCAGCTGCACAGCCAATCCCGATTCAAGACCCGTCCAGAGGTCAATCGTGTCGGGACGATAAGGTGGTTCGCTCGTGTTCCGTTGGGCACGAATGTGTTGGCACAGGACCTTGCCGTTGTCGGCAATCGCGATTTCTTCGTCATCCAAAGTAAGTAACTCGTATCCGCACGACATTTGCGTCAGCAAGAAGTTGATGCGTAGATCCGGGCCACCTTTCTCGTCATACTCCTCATTCAGTGAACGCAGCCACCGTTTGTGGATCGTTCTGTCGCCCTTGAGAACGGCACCAAACGAGGGTACAACCCATGCTTCTGAACCGTCCTGGCCTAGCCAGAAGCTCCTGCGAAGCAACCCGCCGGGATTTCGCAATGCGAAACGGTCGTTGCCGTGGACATACAGGTCGTTGTAAATAAGTCGCTTTGCGCCGCCGGGAGTTTGGAATTCCACCTGTAACAGATACTTGCGAGTGGTTAGCTCGGCCGCCACGTTCAACGAGCGCCGAACAGCAGCCATTGCAGACTGTCTTCCACCGTTCGGAAACAACAGCGTCAAAGCCAGTAAGACAGTGGCGACCACGACGATCGATCCCCACCGATAGGATCGGCTTCGCGAAAGAGTCCCATCTGGTAAGTACGGTGCGACCTGGTCGGTTTCCGTTTGACTGGGCGCAACGTCATCCGTCATGAAATCCGTTTGAGCTTCCTGGCGCAGGTGTGCGTCGAGT
>JBCCYK010000115.1:0-19495 GCA_039189905.1 Planctomycetota bacterium | reverse complement strand
GAGCTTTATGAGAAAGCCCTGGTCTGCGCCTCCAAACGACTGTTGCCCGATCGCCGCGGGAAGCGTTCCTATCCGAGGGTGTCGTATCAGAAGCGGACCAAAGCGACGAAGTTCGAATCAAAGAACAGGGGCGAAGCCAAAAAAATCCGAGAAGCCAATCGCCGAAAAGCTCACGAGTAGATGAAAAGTAGATGGCATTGGGCGTTAGCCCCGGTTCCTACCGCGATAACCGGGGCTAACGCCCTTCGGCTAATCTAGGGAACCCCAACATTAAATGTGGACAAAGCACTACGTCCGTTTCGGCGTCAACGTTTCCAGTTGCAACGGGATCTCTTCCTTCAATTCGCCGATCTCCGTGATCAAACGAAACGTGACAGACGGTTCTGCCGTGGTCATGTCAAACGTGAACTCGCCAAACGCAATGAAGTCTTGGCCAGCGTTGTCCCGCCCGCTGTAACCAAACAGTTGCTCGGGGCAACCTTCGACGCGTCCCGCCGGTCCGGAGACCCCACCAAGCGTCGCGGGTTCAAACTCATAGAAATCGAAGCCCGATGGCCGAGGGATTCGAAACCCTCGTGCTCCATGACGATCGCCACTGACCAACAAAACCCCGCCGATGCCCTCATCTTCGATCAGCTGGAAGAGTTCTTCGCGAGCCTGCGTGTCCCAGCTACCCCAGGAGTCCTTGGCCTTGCTGACATAATCGCTCCACATCGTCCCGCTGCTGATCACCTTGAACTTGGCAGAAGACTTCGTCAGCGTGTCCTTGAGCCAGGTGAGCTGGGCTTCTCCCAAGTACGACCCATATTCATTGCGGCGTTTGTTGTCCCGACACGAACGCGTGTCCAGCATGATGACTTCCACGGGACCAACACGAGTACTGAAGTAGATGCCGTCCGGTGAACTCTCAACGACGGGGTTGTTCCAGTTTTCCCTCCAAATCTCGCGGACCGCATCGCGGTCCTGTGTTTGGAATTTGCGTGGAACCCCACTCAGGTCGTTGTCAAAGTAATCATGATCGTCCCAGGTCGCGAACAAAGGCACATGCGAGGCCAATTCGCGCCATGCCGGTGCCACATCTCGGAGCTGATAGTCAGCACGATGCATGCTGACATTGCCTCGGCGATCGTCCACCGCAAGGTCGCCCAAAAGCATCATCGCATGCGGCTGCCGCGAACGGATCGTTTGCACCAAATTAGGGTTGTGCAATCCAATCTTGTGGAAACATGAACCAAAGGTGATCCGGGTCACGTCCCTCGCGTCGGCGCCCGGCGCTGTCGTGAAGTCCCCCGACGCTACCTCATCCCCCGCGATCGCGACCGTGTACCGATAGCGTTGATTCGCATTCAAACCGCTCAAGCGAATTCGGACCACTTCGCCCGCTCGAGCCGCGTGCGCACTGAATGACCTCGAACCAACACGAACCTCGCACGGGTGGTCGGATGCAGGTCGCAACCACACCGTCACACCGTCCGAGCGCAGATCGCCCAACAAGGGACCGCCCATCAGAGTGACGTCGCAATCCTCGGCTGCTTTCACGATGGCTTGGTCCGTGAATGAAGCATCGCTCTTGGACGCGAACACGTCGCGAGCCCGAAAGTAGAACTTCCGAAGCTTGGCGTCTGGCGACAGATAGCTATCCAGCAGGCGGGTGTCGATCTCGAGTGTTCCCCGGTGCGCCTCAGGAAGGGTCACCCGATCACGACGGGGCACAACGGCCGCCCATGCCCGACGCAGGGTCATTGCGGCACTGGCCAGACCCGCGATGAACAAACGACGCCCCAAGGCCAAATGGCTTTCAGTCCTCACAACGATCAATCCTCTTCTGCTGCCAACGTTGGTGGTTCGCTCGCAGTATATCTGCGATCGGGGCCAGATATCTGCGGTCGGATCCGGCGATGGATGGCGGAGCCCGTGGCCTTGAACGTTTTGCGTGCCCCCCACAGCCTCAATTGAACGATTTGACTCGCTGCAACCGGGACAACCCGATTCACCCCACCCGAAAACGATCACGGCGGTGTCAAAACGTCCAAACGGATCCCTGCTTCGACGCGACGTGACGCACCGTTCGTTGGCGAGTCCTTTCAGCACACATGTGAGTGTGCCGACCGCCGACGTGGATTCGTGCGACTGCACCCACTGCGAGCGCCAGCTGCCATCGGCAGTCGACGCAGACAGCATCCCTGGGTGACAGCGTGCGAAAGCGTTTGAACGAACATCCAAGAAACACTCAGAGTTGGGGCAAACATGATCAACCGTGTCCTCGGGCGATTTCGCATCGGTACGAAACTGCTAATTGTTGTTGGTCTGCAGGGCCTCATCTTGTCAGCCGCATTCCTGACGTTCTTTGTAAGCAGCGTCTCAAAGAGCGCCAACGAAGACACCGTCTCACAGGCGAGACGCGTCGTCACGCTCGCCGAGTCGATCCGCGCGGAGATGTCCGACAAATGGAAACATGGGATCTTTGATCAGAAAACATTGGCACGTTGGGCCGAAGAAGGTGACAGCGATAAGATCCTGGCATCGGTTCCGATCGTGACGGCCTGGGAGGCGGTCATGGCGCGTGCGGACGAGGGTGGCTACCGATTCCGCACCCCCAAGTTCAACGCTCGCAACAGCGAGAATGAACCCGACGAGATCGAAGCCAGTGCTTTGGCGATGTTCGAAGCCGATCCTAGCCTCAAAGAGCACTCGGTCTACGACGAACACCTCAACGCCATTCGCTACTTCTCGCCCATTCGGCTTGAACAAGAGTGCATGATCTGTCACGGCGATCCCAAGCAATCCCTCGCCCTTTGGGGGAACTCGAACGGGATCGACGCAACCGGCCACAAGATGGAAGGCTACAAGATCGATGACCTACACGGCGCCTTCGAAGTGATCCAATCGCTCGACGCAGCGGATCAACGAGCGCAAGCCGCCATTGGCAGTGGCATTGGGCTGATGCTCTTGGTCTTGATTCCATCGATGTTGTTTCTGGCCTATCTCATTCGCAAGACCATCGTGACCCCGATTCGCAAGACCGTGTCCACTCTGAACGACATCGCGATGGGCGAAGGCGACTTGACACGTCGACTGAATGTCGAAGGCAAGGACGAGCTAAGCGAACTCTCACATTGGTTCAACACGTTCATCAAGCGAATCGAAGGTGTCGTTCGTAACATCTCCAACGCGGCCTCCACCGTGAACACGGCCAGCAACCAGGTCGTCACCAACGCGGAGGTGGCCAGCAACGCGACAACCCAGAGCAAATCCCAGTCGGCCGTTGTCAGCACCAACGCCCGAGACATGTCGAGCAGCATGCAGGAAGCCGCCTCCAACACCAACGAAATGTCCGGAACCCTCGGGTCTCTGTCGAGTGCCGTGCAAGAGATGCAGGAGATGATTGCGACGATTGCGAGCAACGCGGACGAAAACGCAACGTTCACCAACGACGCGGAAACCACGGTCCGCGAAAGCCATCAGCAGATCGATGAGATGGGCAAAGCGGCCGACCAAATCGGTGAGATTGTGAACGTCATTGAGGATATCGCGGAGCAAACCAACCTGCTGTCGCTCAACGCGACGATCGAAGCCGCCCGCGCCGGTGACGCCGGCAAAGGATTCGCGGTGGTCGCGTCCGAAGTGAAAGCGCTGGCACATCAGACAGCCTTGGCAACGGAAGACATTCGACAAAAGGTTTCGGAAGTACAACGTCAATCGTCGGTGGCCGTTGACTCCATGGGGGAGGTCAACAATGTCATCAGCCAGGTCAGCGGGCTGAACCGGCAGATCGCTCAAGCAGTTGACGGTCAACGCAGCACCGTCTCCGACATTTCCGGTGACATCACGTCGGTTGCCGATCTGGCGCAAACGGTCGCCGGACAGGTGGAGGAGTCGTCCATTGCCAGTCAGCAGATCACTGAGAACCTGGCGTCGGTCGACGGCTTGCTCTCGGAGAGCAAGACCGGCGCCTCAGACAGCCTGGAAGCCGGGCAGCGATTGCACGGTCTTGCCGCAGACCTGGATCAGTTGGTCTCGCAATTCAAAGTCTCAGGCTCGGATGAATCAAGCGACCGTTTGACAACGGGCGGTTGAAACGCAGCCAAACCGTGATCACCCTCCCGCGGCTTGCCGTGGGAGGGCCGGCCCGCGTCAGAGTGGCCGGGGAAAGGCCTGTCGCGACAAAATAATCACGTTCTCGCAAGACATCCAAACCGTGCCCTCCCCGAAATCTCGCTTGAAGCTCGATTTCGACCCTCCCTTCGCTGCGCGTGGGAGGGTGCATTGGGTGGCGATCAGCGAGGCGTGTTCCAATTCGCTGACGCGGCGTTGTCCAGCTAAACACCCGACGCGATGTCGGATGGTTTACGCATGACAAACCCAAGGACGATCGCGATCGTATAGATGACCAACAAACCGATCACGATCGGAAAGGCCGTGGGGTCGTTCGCTTTGTCATAAATCGCTGTTCCCGCCGCAACGATCGCACCCGCGACGGAGACTCCCATCAGAACGTTCCACACCAAACGTGACGCGCCCGTTGGCATATCCGACCCCAGAATCCGGCGGCTGTTCATCATCAGGAAAAACGTGACGTAAGCGATGGGAAGGAGCATCGCGCCGAAAGTGCTCGCGAAGATCGCCAGCCATACTTTCGCGTCGCTGTTCCAAACGACGACCCAGCTGGCCCCGGCAAATCCCGCCACAAGGACGCCCAGCACGAAAGGAGCCGTCCCGTCCGGTTGACCCATCATTTCACGGAAGGCGTACCCGTTGATCAGCATCAGAATGATGATCGTTGAAAAACCCATTCCAAAAACGCCCAAGCCAAAGACCCACTTGGCTAAGTCGGGTCCCAACAGCGGCGCCAAGGTTTGGGAGAGCTCAAAGGCGTTGCGTTTGATGAGTGCCGAAGCCAACACTTTTTCATCTCGCGGAAGCGCCGCGAGCATCTCCAGTTTCTCTTCGGATGATGTCGTCTCCGCCGCATCGCCCAGTTGGTTGTCAATCCGTTTGAGCAGGATGGCTTCCGCCCCACCATACATCGGCGACTCCTGCATCTCCGCCAACGATTCGCTGGCTAACTTCTCGTCGATTTTGCCGTGGAATGACGAGGCCGCGGCAATGACAACGCACGAAGTCACCACGATGTAAGGGATGGCCATGCCCGTCGACAAGTCAAACTTGGCCAACCCGCGAAAGGGTTTGTCCCAGCCGCGGGCGAGCATCGAATACGGCAAGAGGAACGTCATGTTGATCCCGACCGCCGTGGCAGCCGCGGCGATCATCACGGTGCGTTGATTGCTGACGAGTTGGGCCTGCCAATACTCGGCTGCATCCGTCGGCAAGCCGCCGATGATCGCCTGCATGGAACCCGTGGGTTGAGTCCACTGCGACAAATTGGGAATCAAACCTGCTATGACCGCACCGAAGTCGATTTGTCCCTTGGCAAACAGCAGGATCGCCACGCCAAAGAAGCAAATCACGACCATCCCAATCAACGCCTTCAAGAACAAGTCGAAGAACTTGGCCGCCTTTCCTTGGCGAACGTTCAACAGGACCACGAAACCCGCAGCCACCAGCAGAATCGCACTGACCATCCATTTGGTGCCATCGGCGTCACCGAGACCGGGGCCATCCGCCGTCGCCAGCAGGTTCTTGTCCAGGGCGTCATAGGACAAGCTGAACTGCGGCATGCACCAGATGATGTTGGCTGCCGCCGTTGCAATCAGCCATCCCCAGCCCAAAGCGGGATTGATCTCGCGATTGATCGCCTCGAAAGGCCGACGCCCCGTCGAAAGCGTCACATGGCTGATTGCCGACAACATGATGACACCCATCACGATGGCAACGAGTTGCAACCAGAGCAGGCCCGTTCCGCCGAGCACCCCTAAGAACAAAGAACCGGCCAGCGAGCCGCCGCCCAGGGTGATCGCGGACTGCAGCCATCCCGGTCCCGACAATTTCACAAAGGCGCGCAGCGTCTTGCCTTCGGCCTGGGCCGTTTGAAGAAGCTCGCGGTCGCGTAGGACTTGCGGCGACGCCTCGCCGGATGGGTTCGCTTCGGATTCGACGGCATCCGCGGTTCCTGCGGACGCGTTCTCACTGCTCATGGTCGTGACGGGGGCTAGGCTCTGTCGGAAAGGAGGTCTGAACCTCTCCGAAAACGAGGAAATGGCTGGAACAGAACGGACTGGAAAGGGTCAGCCCCCTTTTCCCATCGCCGCACATGATAGCAACGAGGATGCCCCGGGCTGTCACGCATCGGACAACCAAGACCGCAAAACGTCGAAATCCTGGTTAATCGCGTTGATGTGTTCGGGAACGAGCTCTGGCTTTCGGTGGTCAAGGTACTCTTCGTGGAGCGAGATTGGGCCACTGTATCCGGCTTGAAGAAGCTCCCGATAGAAAGATGGTTGCACCTGGCCAGAACCCAACGGCACGTTGGCGACACGCCCGTCTTTCCAGTCGTAATCCTTGACATAGATCGTGCGAACGTGCGGTTCAATCAGACGCCATGCGGTGGGCCATGACGTGCCGCCCTCGACCATGGCGTGCCTCAAGTCATACGCCACCGCAAGGTGTTCGGGGTCGATATCGACAATCAGGCGATGCAGGTCCCAGATGGCGGCGCCCATGTACTTCGCACCAGCATGGTTTTGGTACAAAGCCTGGATGCCAATCTTGCCGCAATACTCAGCCAGTGTTTCCATCGGTCGTCGCCAACTTTCATTCTGCTCCAGCACGGGACGCTTGGGTTCGTAGCGAAAGTAGGCCATGCGAAAACGCTCAACACCCAGATCCGCTGCCGTCCGCAACACCGTTTTGGCGTGCGAACTGTCAAGGGAACTGATATCGGATGTCATCACCGTGATCTTCAAACCTTGGCTCTCCAGCGCCCGCACCAAGCGGGGTAGTTCCGTGGCGACCGCGTCGGGCTCGACGTGCCCTCCCCTACGAATGGGCGCTTCGATTCCTTGAAATCCCAGGGCCGCAATCTGTTCGGCCAACTCTTCAAAGCTCAACGAATTGAAGGGCTTCGTGAACACGCAATGTTCCAAGTTTGACGTCGTTGCATTCTGTTTTCGCGCAAGCGCCTGACCGGCCGGTTTCACGTCCTTCGCAAATCCAAGCCGCGTTGAAACGCCAGTCGCAAGCAGTCCCCCCAAGAAGCCTCGACGCTCAATCGTGGAAGTGGGATTCATTCGAAAATTCCTTGTGTTGCAATATCTGGATGATCACTCGACTGGGGCCGTATGCCGCCCCAGGAAGGCGGCTGCATCAGCGCAGCATCATCACATCAGGCGTTCAAATCGTCTGCCGGAAAGCCGTCACGCATCATAGTGACTGTGGAGGCAGGATGTTCACGCGGGCGGAGATTCACCCAGGGGCAGTGTGACATCGATCTGGGTTCCCGCAAAAGGTGGATTCGGCTCATCCGCCCCACCCGAATCGAGGTTCCGATCCCGAATGTTGATACGTCCCCCGAGCGCATGCGTGACGTTGCGCACCAAATAGAGCCCCAGTCCGGTGCCCGGGCGACTCCGTTCCAATTCACTTCCAAGACGCACGAATCGGCCAAACACCTTTCGTCGAAGATTGACAGGAATCCCGGAACCATTGTCACAGACGGACACACAAACCGTCTCGTCATCGTCCAGGTTCAATCGCACATCGACGCGAGGTGGCGAGCCCCCGTACTTGACCGCGTTGTCAATCAAGTTGCGAAACAGCATGTCCACCTCGACGGTGGCCGCGACGATGGAGATGTCGTCGCCTTCAATGCGCACCGTCTCCAAGGGCATCTTGTATCGCAAGCAGGTGTCGTTGGCGCACTTCGTCAGGAGTTCTTTCAAATGAACCTCTGTCACGGTGCGTTCCTGGCGACGATGTTCGATCCAGGCGGCGTCCAAGAGGTGGTTGATCAAGGAATCGAGCCGCTCCACGTCCTCCATCATCATGGTGTGAAACTGGCGCTGCTGCTCTGGCTTCACATCGTGACGCGTCATGGTTTGCAAGTAGAGCTTGAGCGACGCGATGGGACTTTTGAGTTCGTGGGTGACGGAATCAATGAAATTCGATTGACGACGATTGAGATTGAACGCTTTGACGCTGAGCGTGAGATAGGCGATCACGCCCGCAAGGACCGCCACTAGCAAGACGGATCCCGAAGCCAACATGGCCAAAGACAAAGGGGTCGACGATTGGCCGCGCATCATCCCAATGACATTGCCGCTCACCCAAACCGCGCCCAGGATCACCACCAGGACGATGAGGACGACACCCAGCGTGATCGGCGCGCGAAGCGTGATCGTCTTTCGTTCCATCACGTCCTCTTGGATCGGAAACACATGCTTGAGTGCCCCTATCGTGAACAAGCTGAATCAAAGAAAGTTTCTTTCTGACCTTGGCCTCCAAACCTACCAAGCTATGGGGCCTGGTTGCGAATGGTGGATGACAACGGGAAGTGGGGTACGGGAGCGAACGAACCTTCCGATTGGCGTTTCGAATTCACCTCCGTTTGGCGTCCTTCGTCATTGCGGACGGCGAATGAACGCTGTGACGCCAGGCGTTTTTCGGTCGCCGCGCCCTGACAAACGAGCTGGGGACCGGTCAGCGGGAGCCAGATTTGAGCGTCCAAGCCAGGAATTTGACCCCAAATCAAGATGACAGGTGACCCCCGTCCCGTAATAATGAGCCCGTCCAGGCGGAAAACGGGTCCAACGGAGTATGAACCATGCGCACTCAAGCACAGCCGCGCCAATTCTCGGAACGAACGCTTCGCCAGGTCAAACTCGACAGCAGCCGTGCGCTCGCACGCGAGCAGTTTTGTTTGGAATCCAGCGAGATCACCCATTTCCGTTGTGTCGATGATCATCCGGAATCCGACCTCCGTTTTGGGAATCAACTGTGGTATTTCGAGGCCGTGGGGGTGGATGAAACGGGCCGTCGGATGCCCGTTTTCGGCGTCGTCGAGTACTCGCTGCAGTATGGACTGTCGGAATTGGTGGAAGATGCCATTTTTGATACCGCTGGTGAGCGGGAGCGTTTTCGTGCCCACTACGAGCGAACCATGCAAGGCCCTAGCTGGCACCAACCGGCGCATCGAATCCTCCTTGGATTGATGGTGGGTGTGGCCTTGGTCTCGCTGCTGCTTTTTCTCCTCCGATCCCTGTATGTCACGGCAGCCTCGGGGTGGTGACGATCGATTCCGCAGGTGATCCGGTCGTCGACGTTCGGGGGCTGTCCAAAACCTACCGTTCAGGTCTGTTTCGCAGGACCTCGGTGCGCGCTTTAGGCGGAGTGAGCCTGCATGCCCGAGCCGGTGAGGTCTTTGGTTTGCTCGGTCCCAACGGTGCCGGCAAGACAACCATGATCAAGATTCTGTTGGGGGTGATCCGCGCGACC
Organism: Planctomycetota bacterium; assembly: GCA_039189905.1. Lineage (GTDB taxonomy): Bacteria > Planctomycetota > Planctomycetia > Pirellulales > Pirellulaceae > Rhodopirellula. The sequence goes on along the minus strand of JBCCYK010000115.1, from coordinate 10,105 downwards.
GGGGGGGAGGCCTCGCTCTTTGGTTTGCCACTCGGCTCCGCAGCAGCGCGACGACGTGTTGGCTATCTCCCTGAGTCACTGCGGATTGACCGCCACCATACGGCTCGGACCGCTTTGAGGTACTACGGTCGTCTCAGCGGCCTGGATTCTTCCACGATCGGACGACGGGGAGATGAGTTGTTGTCTTTGGTGGGCCTGGAGGGCCGGGACCGCGAACCGGTGCGTCGATTCAGCAAGGGCATGCTCCAACGACTCGGATTGGCTCAAGCTTTGATGCACGATCCGGATCTTTTGGTTCTAGACGAACCCACCGACGGATTGGATCCTGTCGGACGCAGCGAAGTGCGACGGGTCATCGAGCGGTTGCGCGATGCGGGCAAGACCATCTTCTTGAACAGTCATATCCTCCACGAGGTTGAGATGGTTTGCTCGCATCTGGCGATCATGGCGCGGGGCAAGATATTGGCGAGCGGCCCCATCGAGTCACTGCGAGGCGGGCAGCGTGGAGAGGCCGTCGACGTCGAGTTGCGGCTGACCTATGCCGAGGAACCAACCCAGACCCAAGAACGTTGGTCGCATTGCTTCCAGGCACATCGGGCAACACTTTCCGATAGCGACGCAGACGGTGAGAACCACCACGACGTCAAAGAGCTTTCGGATTCGAGGGAGGGCGTGTCGCTCACACTCCAAGTGCGCGATCAATCCGATCTGGATGCCTTGGTCGATCGCATTCGTAGCGAGGGGCTCTCGCTAATGCATCTCCAAAGACAACGCATGTCACTCGAAGACACGTTCATGCGTCTGGTGGGTGATGACGCCGCGGCCAGCAGAACCAGGCCGGAACTTGTGGAGGCGTCAGTCGTCGGACATGCGGAGGATGACCAAGGCGCCAACATAAACGATGCCGTTGGGGTGGGGGATTCCTCATGACCGTGGCTTGGCTTCGTCCGTATCGCAGTGTGGTCGCCGATTCCTTTCATGCCGCCACCGCCTCAAGAGTCCTTTGGGCGGCCATGATCGCCATCTGGGTTCTTCTGCTCGCACTCGCGCCGATTGGCGTCAAGGAAGACTACACGACTTCATTCCGCTGGTTTGATTTTTACAACGGAACGCGGATGAAGGCGCTCCTGGCACGTGGCATGGTGGACCCAAGTGAAACGGAGCGTCCCCTGGGCATGTTGGCGCGGGCCTTGCCCGATGATCTGCAAAGGAAGCTGCAGCGTGTGGGTGAAGGCGAAGAAGTCCGCATCCGATTGGATCAGTTTGCCGACGCGCTCAACGGTGTGATCGCCGCCGATCTAGAAGTAGCGCCCAAGGACCCTGATTGGTATGCCAAGGACGCCTGGTCCGATGTGTTGAGGCAACGCGAGCTGCGTGACCTCGACGCGGTCGCGGAGAGTGATTTGGGAGAAACGTTGCGTCAGCGTCGCGCCCGTCTTCGCATCGAAGCAGCGCTCCCGGGTGTGTTTGAGGCACGTAGCAAGCGATCGGTTTCTCTGACCTACGCGGGCTTGGATTTCCCAACCGAGCTACAGATCGATCGCGCTCAGTTTGAAACGGTGTTCAATCAATTCGTGATCCCAACACTGGTTCACTGGTTGCTTGGCTGGGTCCTGGTGTTTCTGGGCGTCTTGGTCACGGCTTCCATCATTCCCGACATGTTGCAACCGGGGTCGCTTCACTTGTTGCTCAGCAAACCCGTTTCGCGAACGGGCTTGCTCCTCAGTAAGTTTGTCGGTGGCTGTGCCTTTGTCACGCTTTGTGTCGCACAGTTGGTGCTGGGGCTTTATCTGATCGCAGGGTTGCGTCTGGGAATTTGGAATCACCGTATCCTTTGGTGTGTTCCCGTCGCGCTAGTGCTCTTCGCCGTCTTTTTCAGTGTTTCGGTTCCGGCGGGATTGCGATGGCGGTCGCCGATCATCTCGATCGCCTGTGCCGGCGCGCTCGCCGGAATCTGCCTGGTCATCGGCGTGATGGGGGGCATCCTGGATGCGCGCGTGGTTCAGCCCGACCGTATCCGTTCGTTGCTCGTGCGCGGGGAATCGGTGTTTGCGGTCACCAACGGCGGCGGGGTGGTTCACTATGAACCCGATGAACGCGTATGGGCGGAAGCCATTGATTCGCAAGCCATGTCCCGGGATCGCGTGCTGACACCCGTTGCTTTGGGTGACGATCGGATTGCGACCGCCCGCATTCGAGGCGGTCGCATGAACCCGTTCGGCCTGGGTGCGCCGGATCTGGTGGTCCTGAGTCAGAAGAACGACTGGAAACCGGAACCAGGCATGACGCTGCCGACCGCGACCGAACGTTTGATGAACTGGCGAGGTGAAAAACTCTTGGCGGTCAACTCGGCCGATCTCCTGGCCGTTGATCTCGATCGAGTCCTGGAATCAATCGACGCGGGTGACGAAGACGAGACAGATTCCGATGACGACTCGGAGCAGCAGGACACCGACCAAGCCAATGCACCGAAACCGAACTCTTTGGCTCAGTGGCTCGGCAACCTGGTGACGATGCAGGGCGGTGCCACGGACGAGTTTGCATCGATCCTGCCGCCCTCCTTCGTGATGACACCCCCGCTGCGATTGGCTCCGTTGGATTCCGACCTCGGACTGCTGCTCTTGTCCCGGGAACGCCTGGTTCGCCTGGTGCCACCGGGTGACGAGCAAATCTCGGTTCAACCGGGTTCAGGTTCAGGGGCCTGGCAGATTGCCGCCCGCACATCGGTGCCGCGTGGCGATCTCACGACACGCCCCGTGCTGGTAGCATCCGACCAGTTTGTCCTGGTTCAGAACCAGGAAGGTCCCCTGCTCGTCTTGGATTCCGACAGCCTGGAGACAATCGGAAAAATCCCCTTGGGCGAAACAGAACCACTGAGCTTGATCCGGGTATCGGAGAATGCGTTTATCATGCTCAGCATGCAAGGACGTTGTCACCGGGTGCGTCTCCACCTGGATGCATCCGATTCAAAAACGCCGACCGAGGAGACGACGCCAACGACAACCGTGGCCGATCGGGCACAGGCGGAACCGGAGCCACGTTTGGAATCGGAAGACCTTCCCATCGTCGGGTCCGTGAGTGAGTCATTCGGACCCAAGGACGTCCAGACCATGCTTTGGGATGGCGACAGCGAGCAATTGCTGATCGCGCATCACGTGGATCAAGTCGATGTGGGTCGCCTCGGGGATGCCAGCGAAAAGGACTTGCAGTGGTCGCTTGCCTCTTCGCAGAGCATTCGCCCTCAGCGTGGCACATGGCGTTGGATCGAACACTACGTGTTTGGCACGTTGCGTTGGCTGACGCCTCAAGTCCTGGACTTGGGCAACACCACGGCGGGAATGGTGTCTGGAGAGGACGCATTGGTCCTGCAAGAGTCTGAAACGGGCGACGCGGATGTCGTTCGCTATGAAATTTTGGGCCCGATGGTGTCTTGCCTGCTGTTCATCTTGGTGTGGGTGGGCGGCAGCTGCTTTTATTTCAGTCGCACCGATTTCTAGCACGGGATTTCAGGCACGCGAATCCGTGAGCGTGTCCGTTGCGGCTCACCCGCACTCGCGACGCCCTCTTGACGATCCCCCGTTGTCACCGACGATGGCGGCTTTCGTGTAGCCCTCGTATTCCCCCACTCTCCTCAGTCGAAAGCGTTCGAAACATGCGTCGTGCAAAGATCTCCATCATTGGTGCTGGTAATGTCGGAGCCACCTGCGCTCACTGGTGTGCCGCCGCCGAGCTTGGCGATATCGTCTTGTTGGACATCCCGCAGACGGAGGACATGCCGCGAGGCAAAGCGCTGGACTTGATGCAGGCTTCGCCGATCATGGGCTTCGATAGCAACGTGATCGGGACGACCGACTATGCCGACACGGCAGATAGCGACGTGATCGTGGTGACGGCCGGCATCCCGCGGAAACCCGGCATGAGCCGCGACGATCTGCTGAGTACGAATGCGCGAATCGTTACCAGCGTTGCCGAGCAGATCAAGGCGACCAGCCCCAACGCGGTTGTCATCGTCGTCAGTAATCCGCTGGACGCGATGGTTCAGCAAATGTGGAAGATCACCGGGTTCGATCGCTCGAAAGTCTGTGGCCAGGCGGGCGTGTTGGATACGGCCCGCTATCGAACCTTCTTGGCCATGGAACTCGGCGTCAGCGTCGAAGACATCAGCGCCCTGTTGATGGGCGGTCACGGCGATACCATGGTTCCCATTCCCAGCTGCACGAGCGTAGGTGGCATCCCCATCACGCAGCTGGTCGGTGCGGACCGCCTCGAAGAGATCGTCGACCGCACGCGCAAAGGCGGAGCCGAGATCGTTTCGCTCCTCAAGACCGGCAGCGCGTACTACGCGCCGGCAGCGGCGTGTGCCCAGATGGTGGAAGCCGTCGTCAGGGACAAGAAACGCTTGATCCCCGTCGCTGCATTCTGTGATGCGGAGTACAGCGTCGGTGGCTACTACGTGGGGGTTCCCGTGATCATGGGCGGCGAAGGGGTCGAAAAGATTGTGGAGCTCAGCCTGACGGAATCGGAAACCGCTGCCTTCCAGAACAGCGTGGACGCGGTGAAGGAATTGGTTGCCACGATGGACGGTTTGCTGGCAAACTAGCCCTTGGACGTTTGGGCGGGGGTAGCAGGGGCACGTACAATGGAGGGACCTGCGTGCAGACAGGGATTACGAAAGCAATCCGGTGCCGCAATCCCTGTCCCTCAGCCGACGTGAACTCCAACGAGATACCCGATGTCCGAATTGCTTGATTCGCTTCGCAGCCATTTGACCTCTGATCGAATCGATGCGCTCAGCGAATCGCTTGGCAGCGATCCAGACGTCACACGCAACGCCATCGCTGCCGCCATCCCCACTTTGCTCGGCGCGGTGACCCGTTCGGCGGGCGATGCCGCCGGCAGCGAACAACTCCATCGCGCTCTGGATCGCGATCATGACGGCTCCATCCTGGAACACCTCGGGGAGTTGTTTGGGGATGGCCGGCCGGAAATGGGGAACAATGCGATCACGGGCCGAACAACGGCGGGTGGTGCTATCCTGGACCATCTGCTGGGCTCGCGAAAATCGCGAGTCGAGGATGGGGTCAGCCGAGCCAGCGGATTGTCGGCGGGTCAAGCCAGCAAGCTTCTTGTCATGCTGGCACCCCTGCTGATGGGCGCCGTGGGACGCCGCCAACGGGAACAGCAATTGTCGCCCGAAGGATTGCATGACATGCTTCGGGGCGAGTCACACCAGGTCCAGCAAGATGCCGGCGTCAGCGGAAGCATCGTTTCTCGCATGTTGGACCAAGACGGCGATGGAGACTTTGACCTGATGGACATCATGCACTTCGGAATGGGCCGCCTCTTCAATCGAAGCTAGCTGAGCAACGCTCAAGCTGCTTGCAGCATCGGGGCCGACACCAACACACCATCGTGCATCCGATAGCAATGATCGGCCGTCTCGGCGATCGCGTCATCGTGGGTGATCATCACGATGGTCATGTTGTCGTTCCGATTGAGGTCTCGCAATAATTCCAGGATGCTCGCACCGGTTTCGGTATCCAGGTTGCCCGTGGGCTCGTCAGCCAACAAGAGCCGTGGCTGCGTCATCAAGGCCCGCGCGATCGCCACACGCTGCATTTCGCCCCCTGACATCTCGGCTGGTTTGTGCGTCTTGCGCTTTAACAATCCCACCCGGTCCAACATCGCTTCCGCACGGTAGCGTAACGGTTTTCGGTCCGACCAGTAGCTGAATAAAGAACGCCCGATCATCGCGGGCGCAAGCACGTTCTCGATCGCGCTGAGTTCGGGCAGCAAATGATAGAACTGGAAAATCACACCAATGTGGCTGTTGCGATAGCTGTCGCGAAAACGTCGCGATTGATTGTCGATTCGCGTGCCGTCGAACCAAACCTCCCCCGCATCCGGCTGATCCAAGGTCGCCAAGAGATGCATCAGGGTGCTCTTCCCGCTTCCGCTCCTGCCAACGATGGCCGACAGACGATGTGGTGCAAACTCGACATCAACACCGCGCAGCACGGGAACCGCGATTTGATCCTTGTGGTAGCTCTTCTGCAGGTTTTTCGCCGCGAGAATCGGACGTTCAGAAAACATGGCTTATCCGCAAACGGAATGAGTTTCAGATCAGGGAGAGCGAACGTGTCAGCGAGGACAAAGTCAGGATCGGTCTTCCTCGCTGACGCATCGGGTTGGGTTTGGCGGGTGACGGCGCTGCCAGTCGCGGAATATGCACAGTCCCTTTAACGGAAGACCCATCGGCGATCACTCGAACCGCAACGCCGAAACGGGATGCATTCGAGCGGCACGAATCGCGGGCAACACGCTCGCGGTGGTCGCGATGGCCACCGCACCGGCCATCACCCACACCAAGGTGAACGGGTGAACGATCGTGGGGATTTCCGTGAAGTAGTAAACGGTCGGATCAAAGACCTCTTGGCCGGTCAGCGTTTCCAGGCCATCCGCGATGACATTGATGTTGTCGACGAACAAAAGCCCCCCAACCAACCCGACACCGCTGCCAACGATCCCAAGCAACAAACCGTAGCTCAAGAAGATACTCATCACCCCACTGCCGCTCGCGCCCAGTGCTTTGAGCGTCCCAATGTCTCGCGTCTTCTCGACCACGATCATGAAGAACGTTGCCAAGATTCCAAAGCCGGCCACCGCAATGATGAGGAACAAAAGGATGTTGAGAATCGTGGTCTCTAGACGAACGGCCGCCAGCAAGGGACCCTGCATGTCGCGCCATGTCTGAATCGAATAGGCGTATCGTTCGGCGGGGAATCGGTCTCGCAATGTATCCCGGACGGCATTGAGGTCGGCGTTCTCCGCCAGCTTGAGTTGAATCGTGGTGATGCTGCGCGTTCCCGATTGCGGGTCGATCATGCCGCGAAGGTCTTGCAGGCGATCCAAGCGGACAAAGGCAAAGGTGCTGTCGTACTCACTCATTCCCGATTCATACAGATCCACCACGGTGAACTTCTGATTGACAACCTTTGGATTCTCCGAGGCGTTCGGGAACATCATCCGGACATCGTCGCCGGGGCGACAGTAGTAGAAATCGTGAACCTCTCCTTGTTCGTCTCGATGCTTGTTGCAACAGGTTGCGATTCCCAACACGATCCCTGGGTACTGTTCGGTGGCGGGATCAAACTCTTGGGGCCCATCGGTCCCATCACCCAGTTCCGATGGTGCGGCGATCCCGAAGAGGGGGCCATCCGTGCTGAGTCCAACGTCGTCGCTCTCGTCGACCGCGACGGGTTGCCGTAGCGCGGCTAGTCTCGCACGCTCCTCATCAAGCGCTTTCTCGTACCGGGCCTTCGCGCGACGGTATTCCCAGCCGGATGGCGGCAAGCCAGGACGCCCCTCCTCGTACGCACGCTCACGCAGGTCAAAGCTGACCGCGGTTTTGTTTTGGGGATGCGTTAAGTAGCGACCAAAGTGACTGACCTGGTCGTAAGTCTCCGCATCAATGCCAACCAAGTTCACATGCCGGGTGATCAGCTCCCCGTTGAATTCGATCCCCAGCATGCTTGGCACATGAACGCTCACAGAAGAACCAACCAGGTCCTCGCCCACGATCCGCTCGATCTCGCGAAGGTGCCCCTCCGGATCGGGCATCCCGCCGCTGGCGTGACACTCGATCAAGATGTCCGAAGCCAAGCCGTGAAGTCGCTCGTGCATCTCCGCCGAAAAGCCCGCCATCACGCTGTTGACGACAATCAGCGTCGCCACCCCCAGCGTCACGCTGATGATGGAAGCCAACGCGATATAGCGGGTTCGTAGATAGCGGAAACAGAGCAACCATCGATACATCGCGATTCCTTCGCCAGTGCGGTTGTTTGAGCACGCAACTCATCAGGCGACCCGGAACACGCGGCATTCCGGTTCTACCTCACGCGTGGTCCAGGGCAGAACGCCTGCCAGTGGAACTCTAGAAGCCTTGGTTCCTCGACGACAAGCGCAATCAAGCAATTCCGCAACGAGCGTTGCTGGGACGCGACTCAGCGCGGCCATACGTGGCCGCGTCAAACGACGGGCTCTTCGCTGGCGAAAGCGAAAGAAGCCACCTCAAACCGCTTCGAAAGAATCGACAACATAACTTACCCTTTTTTCATACCCAGAAGCGAACGAAGCTCTCACCAAGGCTACCGCATTGAATAAAATCAGATGCGATATCAATATTTCACCATTAAAGGCTTTCATATTGCCATTATTCGGCCTGTGAGCCAGAATCCGGGGTAGCGAGGGTTCGATTCCCGCTACGCGCAAGATGCCAATATATCGTTGATCGCTTCTTATTCACTTATCACAGAATGTCTCATGAAAACACGAAATCGTTCGACTGGCTTCACCCTTGTGGAGCTCCTGGTTGTGATCGCCATCATCGGCGTGCTGGTTGGTCTGCTCCTGCCAGCGGTCCAAGCGGCTCGTGAGGCCGCTCGAAGAATGAGCTGTAGCAATAACTTCAAGCAGATTGGCCTGGCGATTCACAATTACCACGCGGCCTACAACTCCATTCCCATTCACGGCACCGGCACCCGCGCCCCCAATAATCAAGGCAATGGCGGCCCGGGACCGAACGCGAACAACGGCCTCCATCTGAGCTTCCTCGTGGGGATCTTGCCCTTCGTGGAACAACAAGGGCTTTGGGAGCAGATCAGCAACCCTCTTGATGAGGACGGCAACGCTGCGACGACGGGTGACGTGTACCCAGCGATGGGACCGGTGCCGTGGCGAGCCCAGTACACCCCCTGGCGCACGGAACTCCCGACCTATCGCTGCCCGAGTGACCCCGGGCGTGGGCTGCCTTCGTTGGGACGCTCGAATTACGGCGCCAATCTGGGAGACGCACTCTGGTTCGTATCGATTGGCGGCAAGCAGTACCACGGCGGAACAGGTTCCTGGAACGATCTCAACCCAGCCAGAGCGAACGCAGAGCAGAATCGTGCCACCCACGTCCGCGCCGGCTGCCGGGGCTTCTTCGTATCGCGTGAGCGCCTCCGATTCCGCGACATCCTGGACGGACTCTCTAACACGATCGCGGCGGGCGAATTCAAAACGGACCTCGGTGACCGAGCGATCGCCACCGACCCCATGAACAATCCAGGCAATGGGGGTGCCCTGCGGGACAACCCGCTGGACTGCCGTGAAACCACGCCTTCCATTGACCCACAACGTCCTCAGTTTTGGGACCCTGCCGTCCAATCCGGTGGTGGCAACGGCCGACTGACCAATGTCACGCAAAAACGAGGCTATCGGTGGGCCGACCGAAGACCGCTGTACACCAGCGTCAACACCATCTTGCCGCCGAACACGGAGATCTGTCTCACCGGTGGCGATGGCTCCGACGGGATGTTCTCACCGAGCAGCAATCACCAAGGCGGGGCTCACATGCTGATGGGGGACGGTGCGGTCAAGTTCATCACAAACTCGATTGAAGCGGGTAACTCGCGTGCTGGGACCGTTTGGCGGAATGGTGCTGGTGTTCAGGCAGCTGGTTCAAAGAGCCCCTACGGCCTTTTTGGTGCTTTAGGAACCCGCGCCAGCCGTGAAGTGATTGATTCGGAGTTCTGAATTGTGACTGATAAACGTGATCCATCACCCAACGGAGTTATCCCCATGCCCAAACAACCATTCGCCGGCTTTTGCCTTGCCCTCTTCTTGCTTTCATCGCCCTTGCTAATTGGATGCTCTACTAGCGAGCCCGAGGCGATTGAACTCACTGAGGACCTGGAAACGCTTTACAACGACTATGATGCCGAATTCCAGGACCAGGGCACAAACGAGGAATACGAGTAGTGCGTCACATGATCGCGGTCGACGGATCGAACGTTTGACAGCGTGACTTCGTGACGGCCCGTATGCCCCGGGGCCCAGATGCCTCGGGCCCATTCGCCATTGACCACATCCGTTTTGCGGATGTGGTTTTTTGTTGGCCCAATGATCCCTTTAAACCAGTGAAGCTGCTTGCCCAGTGAAGCTGGCAAACCCTGGCGGTGCCAGTCACCGGCCAAGCCCGAGAGACCGGCGAAAAAGGGTCAGGTACCAATGGCCGGAACGGCCCTTTGGGTGCTTCGCACCATTGGTACCTGACCCTTTTTCG
>JBCCYK010000114.1:0-19498 GCA_039189905.1 Planctomycetota bacterium | reverse complement strand
CTGACATCCAGGCCCCGGTGCAGTCGCTTATGGTAATGAACCTCGAAAACCAGATCAAAAAAATAGTGCCAGTCGCTGCGCCGATTTTATACCCGCATGTGGTGGTAAACCTTGCCTCCGCCCACCACGTGATACCCATTTGCCTTGAAGTGCTGAGGAATCGAAATGATGCTGGGGAGCACCTCGTGCCACCTGGCACTGTTGTCGTAGATACCGGTACTCCCCGGTCGCCGACCGGTCAGTGTGGCGACGCGCGACGCATTGCAGACGGGGGCCGCGCAGTGTGCATTAGAAAACAACGTGCCGCGTGCCGCCAGCCGATCGATGTTGGGAGTCTGCACATCCGGATGTCCACCGAGGCAGCCTACCCAATCGTTCATGTCATCGACGACGATCATCAGAACATTGGGCCGCGCGGCAAATGCATTTCCCGAAAACATCGCGCCAAAGATCAAAACGGTCGGCGCAGTCAACAGCGGTCGCTTCCACAGTGATCGGTGAGCACGCATCAGACAGTCTGTCCTCATTTCAAGGCTGCGGAGGTTGCCAAGACGTTCGGGGCTTTTGCCATCGCGGTCGAAAGTCTTGGCGACTTCCGCTACTCAAGCAGGTAATCCGGGTACTTCCACGTGTAGTTCTTTCCAGCAGATTTCTTCTTCACTGCGCGAATTTCCTCAGTCAGTCGTCGTAGCTTCGCTGGCTCCACGAGTGGATCGTTGGTTTTGCGACGCCACCGATCCAGTCGTCCTCGCATGTCCGCGAGTACCTTCGCGTGATCAGAGTCGTCGGCAAGATTGCGGAACTCATAGGGATCTTCTTGCAAGTCATAAAGCTGGTAGCGCGGCGGCTGACGCATCAACGCATAAGCCGCTTTGACTTCGGAGCGGGAGGCAGCGATCAAAGCGTGCAAGTCCGAATCTCCGCCCCCGTCCTGACCGCGGGTGCCGGCTTGCAGCTTCTCAATCGTGATGTCGTAGTCGGGGTGAATCGTGTCGGGCAGCAGGCTTTCGATGAGTTTGTAGCGGTCGCCGCGAACGCTTCGTTGTGGAAAGTAATTGGGTGCCGCGGCGTGCGTGTGATACTCGGCAAAAGAGTGGTTGCGCCAGTTGGCCGAGCCCGGCTGAAACAAGGGCTGAAGCTTCGCTCCCGGTAGCCCCGGAACTTCGTCGGCTTCCGATGCGTCCAGCAAAGTCGGCATCAGGTCCAGAGTCGAAACCAGGTCATCACGCACCTGAGGAACAATGTGCCCCGGCCAACGCATCAGCATTGGAATGCGCAATCCTCCCTCGTAGCAGGTCCGCTTGCCGCGGAGCATGTCGGCCCCATGATCCCCGATGTAGATGACGAGGGTGTTTTCGGCTTTTCCAGACTGGTCAAGAACGTGCAGCAGGTCACCGATGAGCGAATCGAGTCGACTCATGCAGTTGTAATGATCGGCGACCATCTCGCGAAACTCCGGCGAGTCGATCCCCATGTAATCCATCACCCGTACATCGTCTTTGGTCTGCGGGTTCTTTGGCAGTCCTTCAACCTGTGCGATCCACGGTCGGTGCGCGTCCGGATAGTTCACACTCAGGAAGAACGGCTTCTCCTCTGCGCCCATGAACTCCTTCGCATACTTGGCATAGTCACCCAGCTGCGCCCGCTGAAAGTTGGCACTTGGGATTTCGTGCATGTCGAACGGAAACGCGGATTCCGGGTTGATATGTAGCTTGCCAATGATGCCGGTCCGATAGCCCGACGCCTTGAGGCTGCGAGGCAAGTTGGGAGTGTCCGTTCGGTACATCCGAAAACCCCAGGTCGCCAGACCAAACTGGCCATGTTGATGCGGGTACAGTCCGGTCAGAAAACTGGCGCGGGACTGACTGCAACCTGCCTGAGGTACAAAGGCGCGTCGAAAGAGAATGCCATTCTCTGCTAGCTGATCGAGATGCGGGGTTTTCGCAAACGGGTCGCCATAACAACCCAGCTCCGGACCATTGTCCTCCGAAACAATCAACAAGATGTTCGGCTTGGCTTCCACAAACCCCGCATCTGAGATCAACAAGCCCATCCATGCCAGTATCAGCGTCAAGTATTTCATGGGGTCTGCCATCACCGCTAGCGAACGACGATCAAGCGATCGAGGAAGACGTCATCGCGATACTCTCTTCCCAGGGACTCGCCGAATCGAACCACGGTCAGTTTCAGCGAAGGGACCACGTACAGTCGTTGTTTGCCAGCACCGGCTGCCATGAACAGATCTTCCATGGGAGCCCTATCCGTGGTTGGCGTCGTCGATCGTCCCGCGGCATCATTGCCCGCGCCGGTCCCAGCCTTGATGTTCAGCCAAAACGTCATCCCGTAACGTGGATTGGATTTCGAACCCGTCAGCAGTTCTTGTAGCAGATCCGCACGAATGACTTGGCCGGACGCGGTTTGTCCGCCGCGTCGCAGGAGCTCGCCAAACTTGACCCATTCTCGAGCCGTTAGGAAGGCGCCGGAAGGCACATGCGGATCACCCTCGGGCGTTTGTCGCCACGATCCGACTTCCATGCCGATCGGCTCAAACACGCGTTGTTGGAGGTAGTCCAACATCGACCGATTGGGAGGCGGCACCTTGCGCCGCATCAGCGCCCCGAACACCTGGAATGGATTCGGGCCGTATTCGAACTTTGCCCCGGGCTCATGCTTTGGTTCTGATTGGATCGCCTGACGGTAGGACAGAACAACCGAGTTGTCCCCTGGATCGATCCCACTCGTCAGGCTCAACAACTGGCGGATCGTGATGCGTGAGAGTCTTGGGTCATCTTTCCAAAGGGCAATCGTCTCGGAGACGGCGTCATCAAAGTCGAAGAGTCCGTCGCCGACAGCGACCGCCGCTGCGACTCCTGCGAAGCTCTTGGTTCCGCTTGCAAGTCGATGCGGCTTCTCAGCACTCCAACCATTGTGATAGCTTTCATAAACGGTCACGCCATCGACCATGACCAACACGGCATGCCCCTTTGACTGACGAGAATACGCAGCAGCATCGCGACACGACCGCAGCGAAACGGGCATGGACTCTGCAAATGCGCCGACGACCTCTTGCGGTGCCGCATCCGGTGTTGCTGTGGGGCCAAGCTTCCCACCATCTCGCAAGTAGTCTCTCACCTCGCCGATGGTCAGCTGACCATCTTTGTCGGCGTCCATCGCATCAAAGACCCCTTTCTCGCGGCCCGACTCTAACAGAGACAACGTACCGTTCCGATCAGAATCCAGCTCCCGCAACCGATCGGTCAACCGATTCTGGGCCTGCGACATGCCCTGCCAGCCAAGCAAGAGGATCGCGGCAATGATGAACGGTCGCTCACCCATCTTCACACTCCTCCGGGAGGATGGATTCTTGGCTGGTTGTTTCATCATTCCGTCACCACCTTCAGGCGTGACGCGAGCAGCCCATCCATCTGCTCACGCATGCCTTCGAGCAAGTCTGGATGGCTCGCCGCCATGTTTTGCTGTTCGATCAGGTGCCCGGCGTGAAGCGTCGTGCTTTGTGGCTCAGAATACTGATAGAGTTCTTCTGCGATTGCTTCACGCGATCGCCAATGGATCCATCGGGTGTAGCGAACATCCTTTGTTCGAATCGAGTAGCCCATCATCTCGGGGGTCTGACTCGTCCAGGGGCGATTGAACTGGCTCAACACCACTTCGCGATGGACGTAGCGAAAGTCGCTAAGACTTTCGACCGTACGACCGTTGGACGACGGAGACTCTGGACGAGTTCCGCTACGGTATCCCGCACTCAACAAAGGTGCGAAGCTACGGCCGTCCAGATTCGCCGGCGCATCCAGTCCAGCTAGAGCAGCCAGGGTGGGGTACAAGTCGACCATCTCCACCAAGCAGTTCGTGCCGACACCAGGGTGCGCGAGATCGGGTGTACGAATCAACAAGGGCACGCGGGTGTCCAGTTCAAAATTCGTCGCCTTGCACCAGCGGTTCGTTTCACCCAGGGTGAAGCCGTGGTCGCCCCACAAAACGGTGATGGTGTTCTGTTCCAGCCCAAGTCGTTTCAATGCACCCAGTACTTTTCCAACTTGCGCATCGACATAGCTCACGCACGCGTAGTATCCGTGCCGCAGAAGTCGACTTTGTTCGACGTCCAGATCCTCGTCTTTCGGCACGACCGTGTAACCGCCAAGTTCACGATGAGAATGCAGGGCGACCCTGGGAGACATTCGAACTGGCTGTCTTAGACCCGCCGGCAGTTCAAACGCCGCTCGGTCATACCGATCCCAGTACTTCTTTGGCGCACTAAAGGGAAGGTGTGGCTTGAAGAAGCCAACCGCCAGGAAGAACGGCTCACCGCCTTTCGTTAGATTCTCAAGAGTCGTGACAACCAGGTCGGCGAGTCTGCCATCGGGATAGGCGTCATCGGCAACGTCGGCGATTTCGTAAGCTGCTTGCTTCTTTTCCGTGCCCCGATTGGAAGGAAGCACATAGTTCTTCCATCCTTTGCGTTTCAGGGTTTCAGGTTCCGACCACGAAATCGGGTCGAGCTCCTTCTCATTGCCGCTGAATATCTTTCCGAAACCCAGTGTGCGGTGACCGTTCTGCTTGAAAAGCTGTGGCAGCGTCACATGATCCGGCCGAGTCTCCCGAAACCGATTTCGGTTGTGCCAGACCTCAGTGTGATCCGGAAGCAGGCCGGTCAAGAGAGAAGTTCTCGAAGGCCCGCAGACTGCCTGCTGAACATAGGCCCTGTTGAATTGCCTTGCGGAGTTGGCGAACTGATCAATATGAGGCGACTTGGCGAGAGGGTCACCGTAGCAACCCAATGCTGGACGCAGATCGTCAATCGCGATGAACACAACATTTGGTTGCGATGCGCTGCTCGAGGACGCTCCAGCCAACGAACCAGAGACATCAACGCACGCGAGGATGCAGGCGACATGGGCGATCGTTCGAAGTCGTGACATTCCGGGCTCGGTGCAACGCCAGGCTCATCCGTTCCGCAAACCCAACAGTGTACTCGACAGAGGTCCTGCGGATGTTGTCAGTTGGCTACGCGTGCACCCGGTGCAGGCTTTGAAAATGGCGTTTTGGGATAAGGCATCTGGGCATCGACTGCATCACGCCAGTCGTGGAGCAGCTTCTTCAGCCTTTGCGTGGTCGCGGGTAGCTTTGCCGCAAGGTCGTTTTGCTCACCGATATCGTCTTCAACGTCAAACAGCTGAACCGTTCCGGACTCGTAGTATTCGAGCAGCTTGTATCTTCCACTACGAACGGCTCCGCCCGGGCTTTGGTAGCCATGATTGCTGTAGTGGGGAAAGTGCCAGTAGATGGGACCACGGTCGTGGCCTTCGGATTTTAGCGCCGTTACAAAGCTCTGACCGTCCAGATGTTGGTCCGGCAATGCGGGTAGGTCCAGCATTTCCAGCAACGTTGGGTAGTGATCCGTTCCCGTGACGACCGCGCGGGAGGTGGAGCCCGCTTGAATCGAGCCCGGCCAATGGACGATCAAGGGCACGCGTATTCCGCCTTCATAATTCCAGCCTTTGGCTCCGCGGAGCGGCAGGTTCGAACTGGCAAATCGTCGGTTCAACGTCTCCCGCGAATGATGGATGCCACGATACTGATTGGAAGCCGCCATGCCTCCGTTGTCGGACGTGAACACAATGATCGTGTTGTCCTCCAGTCCAAGTTCCTTCAGCTTCGCACGAATTCGGCCGAGGCTCTCATCAGTCGCTTCCACCATTCCAGCAAACTCGACGTTGTCCTGCTTCTGTTTCACCCACCACACGCGCTTACTCTGATGCAGCGCATCGTTATCGTTCTTTGCTAGTTCCTTGAGCTCTTGTCCTGACAGAGCAGGTCCATCTGGGTTGGGCTCGAGGATGAAGTCCGGACCTTTTTGAGGCGGCATTTCTGCAAGCTTCTTCTCGTACTTCTGAACAAGGTCGTCACGGCCTTGGATCGGATCATGAACGGAGAAGTGTTCAAGATGTACGAAGAAGGGCCGATGTCTGTTTCGCTGAATGAAGTCGATGGCCGCGTCAGTCAGCTTGTCCGTGAAGTAGTCGCCCTCGTTTGCTGGAAGACTCTTCGCGTACGCGCGTGAGAACGGATGGTAGTAGGATCTCACCCATCCCGTGATCGCTTCATCAAACCCGTACGTCGTTGGTTCTTGGTTCAGATGGGCCTTGCCGAAGTTCGCCGTGGCATAGCCATGTTCTTGCAGCGTTTCCGCCAGCGTTTGCTCTTCATCAGGCAAAGCGGTGAGCTTCTCGCCGTGATGTAAGGTCTCGTAGTCGCGTTCGGGACGACCTCCCAGCCACTCGGTCAGGTTTGTACGGGCCGGATACTTCCCGGTCAGGATGCTCGCGCGACTCGGAGAACACACGTGGCAGGTCGCGTAGGCATTCGTGAACCGCATGCCTTCTTTGGCCAACTGGTCGATCGCTGGCGTTTCATAAAACCGACTTCCGAAGCAGCCCAAATCCCGCCAACCGAGATCGTCAACAAGGAAGAAGATGACGTTTCGCGGTCTTTCTTTCGCACACAGTGTTCTTACAAAGGGAACGCCTTCGCATAGACAGAGCGTCAAACCCAGGAGAAGGCAGTTGCTAGGGCTTCGCATCGACTTTCCATCCTTTCGTGCCGAAAGTCAGCAGCACGCTGAACACAAGAAACCTGTGTTTCATTTCGCGGTTCCCGTGGTGGCCTGCTTCGTGCGAGGCTTCTTGTCATCGAGGTTTTCTTTGATTTGCGTATCGCTCACTACTGGTGCAGGGCATCCGTCTTTGGGGACTTCCACATTCGCGGTCCATAGGATTGCGTTCAGCACGACCTTGCGAAAGTCTTCATCCTGCCAACTGACATGATGATGGGCTCCTGTGAATCCAAACCCGCGTCCGCCGTCGGGACGTTGATACGCCCAGGCAACATGCTGTCTCTCGCCGTTGGCAACTGATTTACGAACGGCTGGATTGCCGCTGCGCGGACCATCCGGCCGGCGAAGGGTTTCCGGTGGCGGCAAATCAGACAGGATCGGCGTGACACCTTTCATGTCCTTGACGAATCGCATGTGGTAGTACCATTCGTCGTTGACACTGAATGCACCCACGCCGTTGGTGATCGGATGCGTCGGCAGACTTCCGAAACGCGGAGACCAGTGGGGATTGACTGACCAATCAAGGTCGCAGAACCCACCCATCCAATCGAGAAACTTCTCGCCCGGCTTGCCTTTCTCAGCCTCCGTCGCCCAGTGAATCATCACCACCCCGGTGCCTGACTTCATCAGTTGGTCAAACTCGTCGAGATGCGCGTTGAGCACGTGTCCGCGGTGACCGGTGCAGAAAATCACGACGGTCGCCGCATCCTGCAGAATCGAGTTGTCTTTGGGATAACCCGGGTGCGGCACCAACACGGCTTTGACATTCAGCCCAGACTGATTCAAGGCTTCCGCCAAGAGCATGTTGCCGGCTCGATGCTCGTGAGCCATTGGGCCGTGACTGGGCTTTCCGGACATGAAAACGATCTTTGCGGTTTCATCAGCAGAAAACGCCTTGACGAGGAACGCTGGGCCGTTGAAGAGTAAGGCAAAGACGAGATTGACGCAGACTTTGATGTTCATGCCCTTACTCCGTGACGATTTTCACCTGGTTCCAGTACGCCCATTCGTTACGCCAGTTGTTGGCTCGGTTCTCGATCGACAGTTTGATACGACGACCCGCGAACGGCGATAAATCGACGGAGAGATCCAGCCACTCATCCGCGCCGACCGTCTCCGCACTCACGATCGTGTCGGCAACGACTTCCCCGTCCGCCAAGACTCGCAACTGCCAATCACCGTGTGGGTGATGACTGACTCGCAGTTTGAGGGCCGTTTTCTTGCCTTGCGGGACGTCAATTCGATTGTTGCTGAGCACGCACGGGGTGTTGCGATCAAGCGGATGTGTTTGCACGGCCATCTCATTGCGGAACACTTCGTGTCGGACAACACCTCCCTCGCCGACGTTTGAAACGCGTATTCCCGTCGCCACGGTTTGGATGATCCGGTCCCACGTCCCCGCTTGTTGCACCTTGCTAAACTGATTGGGTTCGGCGTCGCCCGTCACCAAACGCCGCGCCACAAACTCTTGGAGAGCGGGAATCTTCCCCGCGACGGCCAGTTCAAGGGACTCGCGTGGGTTCTGCGGCACCATGGGTTCCAACGCAAACCAGTACATGCGAGGCAGATTGTTGTCGTTGATGTCCTCTTCATGAGAGACGAGCCCTTCTAGGATCGACCATCGCTCTGGGAATGGCAATCGTTGGACCGCCGAGGCAAGGTACGATCGCACGATCTGGGACGTGTCTGTTTTGGCCATGACCGCCAGATGCTGGAGAGTCTTTGAATCGAGCTGCCAGCGAACGCTTTTTTCAGGTTGAAAGGCGTTGATCTCGCTCGGTTCGCATAAGAACTGGATGGCCCACGCGCGGACGTGCTCACGAGGGTGCGTCAGCAGTTCTGCAACTCGATCGGCAGTGAGTCCCCCCGTCACGTGCAGCGCCCACATCGCTCTCAGTTGCTTGGGTCCATCGCTTGCCGAAACGAACATCTCGTCGAGCATGGAATGCACCAACGATGTGTTCAGCATGTCCGTCGAGGCTCGATACTGCAGTAGGGTCCGTGCGTGCCGGACGTACCAGTCATTGGAATGCCACTGCAGTTGAACAAGCTCGGCATCCGTCATCGCCGCGAGATTCGGTCGCGTTTGGGGCTTTGCGTCTGTCGGCATGATCCGGTAGACACGACCGCTATTGGGAAACTTGACCGCGTTGCCGCAGATGTCCTGGTCGTGCCAGTCCAAGACATAGACGCCGCCTTCAGGCCCGATTTCAATGCTGAATCCAACCCAGGCCAGATCATTCGTAGGCAGGAAGTCGTCACCATGATGGCCAAGGAAACTGGAACCCTTTCGCTCCATGACATCCGTCAAGACCGCATGTTCATGGATGTTGCACATGAACAACCGGTCGCGATACTTGTCCGGAAAGACGTCGGCAAGATAGAACCGGGCCCCACCGTGAGCCGAAAGCCGAGCCTTGTGAGTGCGAATGGTCTTGATGTCGTCGTAGACGTAGGGATTGACGTGCAGTCGAGTCTGTTTGTGGTAGACGCCGCCCTGTACGACATGAAACAGATGAGGAATCACGCAACAGGTGACGAAGCTCTGGCCGTAATCGTTGAAATCAAAACCCCACGGGTTGGATAAACCACGTGCAAACACCTCAAACGTTTTGCGAGTGGGGTGATACCTCCAGACGCCACCGTCGATGAACTGCCGGTCCTTGGCGTTAGCACCTGGCTTGCCAACATTGGAGTGCGTGAAGACGCCGTGACAGCCGTAGAGCCAGCCGTCCGGTCCCCAGATGAAACTGTTAAGCGTCTCATGCCGGTCGCGGATGCCCCAGCCATCAAGCAAGACTTGCGGCGGACCATCCGGCACGTCGTCGCCGTCCGCATCCGCAATGAAGTTCAAGTTGGGTGGCGACCCGACAAAAACACCCCCAAATCCACAGGCCAGACCGGAGGTGAACGTCAGCTTGTCGGTGAACGTTTTTTTCTTATCAAAAACGCCATCGCCGTCCGTGTCTTCCAGAATCTGAATGCGACTGATGGGATCGTCGGTGTGCTGCCGGCGGGTCTGATAGTTGAAGTTTTCGGCAACCCAGAGTCGTCCACGATCGTCGAAGCAAAACGCGATGGGTTCTGCGATGTCTGGCTCCGCGGCGAAAACCGAAACCTCGAAGCCGTCGGGAAGCGACATCTTGGCGACCGCTTCCGCAGGCGCCAGGAAAGGTGCGTCACTGATTTTGTGTTGCTTCTTTGGCAACTGGTTGCGTTGCGCATTCACGCTTGGCTGCGGTGCAACAGACAGCCACAGAACGATAATGAGAAGTCGACTCATGGGTTCTCGCCAAAACATCATCTCGGGAGCTCCACTTGCTCGGTCGTTCTCAGGTACCTGACCAGATCCAGCACTTCTTGCTTCTTCATCTGATCCAGCTGGCCGTCGGGCATCATCGACTTGGACGACACCTTTCGCACTTCGATGTCGACTTTGGCGATCACCACCCTGGGTTGCTCGGCGGTCTTCAGCACGATCCGTGTTGAGTCTTCTTCTGCCAGGACGCCGTTGACAACGCGCCCGTCCACGGTCAGCACCGACACGGTTTTGTAGGCATCGGGAACGTCGTCACTCGGATCGACGCTGTTGAGAAGAAGGTAGTCCAGATTCGCGCGGTTCGATCCCGTCAAGTCGGGACCAACCTTGCCACCTTCGCCATACAGCATGTGACATGCGGAACAGGTCTTTTGAAAGACGACTCTGCCGCGCGATGCGTCGGCAGCGGCAATCGCGGTGGGGGTGCATAACCTCTTGTACCGCGCGAGCAATTGCGCGCGATCCTGTGCCACGGCTCGCACCGTGCCAAACACCTCTCTGAAGCGTTCACCCAGCATCTCAACAAGCGAGCGGGCAACCTGCATTGGGATGTCATCGCGTGCGATCTGCTTCTTCCGCAAAGCCTCCAGCAGCGCTTCGGAGTAGACCTTTCGAGACGCAAGCGTCTCGATCACCGCACGCTGTTGCTGCGGTCCCAGTTCTGGATATCGCGCCAGCAACACCGAAGGGGCATCCTCGTTCCCGACGATCGCATAGCCGCGAATCGCGTCGAGGGTCATTGCCGGCTCATTGATCAATGACCTCAGGAGTTTGGAAGCGTCCTTGTTTTGCTGGGACAGCAGCAATGCCAAGGTTGAACGGCGCTGGTTCACCGGGACCGCGGGATCCTTCACAATGGCGAGCGCTCGTGTGACGGCTGCTTCGTCACCAAAGATCTGGGACAACGCCAACGATCGCACGCGCACCTCCGCGTTCGCGTTTGCGGCAAGCGTGTCGCTCAACCCCATCCAGCCCACCGGTGACTCAACGTTTCGCCGCCCCTCGAGCCCGCTGAGCATCCCCTTGAGTAATGTGGCCTGAATCCGTGGGTCTTCCGAAGCGGCGATCGTTTCAATCAAGAGCGCAATTGGCTCGGTTCCATCAGCCGCTTCCGAAGCGGAGGGCGTTAAAGCGGTGATGCACATCAGCCAGCAGCCGAATGATCTGGCAAGACGATGATTGAGACGCACGTTCATCACACAACCTCCGAGTCTAAGGGTCGACCTGCAAGGTGAATTCCGGCAGAGGCGTGATTTCGCCACCCTTGAGCGCCGAATCATGGGCACAGATACCGACGCAAGTCCAATTGGCACTCGTAACGGCATTGGGCCAGGGATCGCGATCCTCAACGAGTGCACTGACAAACTCGTTCACCAAGTGTGGGTGCGAGCCGCCATGACCGCCGCCTTGAAGGAAGGACAAGTGGTCCGCATCATGAATCTCTTGCGGAAGGGTGAACTTTCGGATCGGCTCTGGCAGCAGGTGCGCGAAATCAGGAACGTCAATCTTCTCGGCGATTTCGGGCTCCGGCTTCTTCGCGGTGTGAATGACGTGTGGCTCGTTCTCGATGAGAGTCCACTCAAAGGTCTTCTTGGTTCCATAGACGTCAAAGCTCTCGCGGTACTGCCGCGCCACGTCATACAGGCACCGCCAGACGTGAGCCGTCAAGTCGCTGTCCTTGACCTTGATGTGACACGATTCCAGAGCAAATCGATTGCCAGACTTCTGGGCGATGTCGTCACGCACCGTGCCCGAACCGAAACAGCTGACGTATTCCGCCAAGCCGTCGATCAATCCAAGGCATGGACTGACAACATGGGTGGCATAGTGCATCGGAATCATGCGTTCCCAGTACTCGGGCCATCCGTCCATGTCCTGCGGGTGCGATGCCGCAAGGTGCTGAATCCTTCCGAGCTCCCCTTTCGTGAACATCTCCTTGATGAACAAGAATTCTCGGCTGTAGACAACCGTCTCCGCCATCATGTATTTCAGCCCGGTCGCTTTGACCTTCTCGACAATCTGATGGCACTCCTGGATCGTCGTGGCCATCGGCACGGTGCACATCACGTGCTTGCCAGCGTCAAGCGCTTGGAGCGACATCCAGGCGTGGTCCGCAATCGGGCTATTGATATGCACGAAGTCGACGTCGGAATCCGCGAGCACGTCGGCGTAGCTCACGTATCGCTTTTCAATGCCAAACTGGTCTGCGGACCTTGCCAGTTCGGTTTCGTTGCGACGGCAAAGTGCGACGACCTCGGCGTCCGGATGGGCTTGATAAATCGGTATGAACTCAGCCCCAAAACCGAGGCCGACCATGGCAACTTTCACAGGACCTGACATCGTTTCCTCATTAACCGGGGTGGCTGCGTGTCAAGAGACTAGCCGACCCAGCCGATCGAGCAATGAAATATCGCGCATGTGGGCTATACTCTTTCACCATGAAACGATCCGTCGCACTTCTCATCGAAACGAGCAACGAGTACGCCCGAGGAATCCTCCGCGGCGTCCTTCGGTACCAGCAGGAACACGAACGCTGGACCATCGATTTGCCGGAACAACATCGCGGAGCCGACCCGCCTCGATGGATCCGCACGTATTCAGGCGATGGGATCATTGCTCGAATTGAAACCGACACGATCGCCAGGGCGGTAAGGGCCGCGAAGCTACCCACCGTCGACGTGAGTGCCGCACGCGAGTTACCGGCCGTGCCCTGGATCGAGACCGATGATGCGGCGATCGCCAAGCTGGCGCTGGATCACTTCCTGGAAAAGGGGTTTCGGCATGTCGCGTTCTGTGGCGACATCACCTTTAACTGGGCCAAGTGGCGTCGCGACGCGTTCGTCGCTGAGGCCGGTCGCGTCGGTATCGACGCACAGGTTTTTGATGTCGGTGATCAGTCAACGGGCACCACCTGGCCTCGCGAACGGCGACGACTGTTGCGCTGGCTTGCAAGACTGCCCGAGCCGTGCGGTCTGATGTCGGCCTACGATTCACTCGCTCGCCGCCTGATCGACCTGTGTGCCCAAGTCTCGAGGCCCGTTCCCGATTCCATCGCGGTTCTTGGTGTCGATGACGATCCGTTGCTTTGTCAGCTGGCAACTCCTCCGCTTTCCAGCGTGATCCCCGACGCGGAAGGGGCGGGTTACACGGCGGCCGAGCAGCTCGATGCCATCATGTCGGGCCAAGAGATCCCGCCGTCCGGGACGTTTTTGCCACCACTGGGAATCGCGACCCGTCAATCCACCGACACGCTTGCCCTCGACGACCGGCAGGTGGCCAAGGCGGCTCGCTTTATCTTGGCACATGCCTGCGATGGGATCCAGGTTTTGGATGTGGTCAAGCAGACCAAACTGACCCGGCGATCACTCGAAACGCGATTCAAACAGGCGGTGGGAAAAACACCGCACCAACTGATCACGGCAACGCGTTTGGCGAATGCGGAAAGGCTGCTTCGAGAAACCAACCTCACGCTGACCCGAATTGCAAACCGATGTGGTCTCGAATACGCCGAATACCTCAGCGTGCTGTTTCGAAAGCATCGCGGTATCACGCCGGGTGATTATCGCCAACAACACCGGCAAGAGTAGGATTGAGGGTTACGATTATGATGCGGGATGCTGCGGCGACCTGCTTGCGTTGCCGGACGCCGTCCAACTTCAAGGCCATCCACACTCATGAACGCAAGTGTTTAAAACCAACATGCGAATCAACACACGGATGCTGCGGCTCTCGGTCTCTCTGGTCTGCCTTGCGTCGCTGCCCGGTACCGCAGACTCTCAACATCCATCGGCGCCCAATGCTTTGATGTGCATCCCGGGCGAACTCCTGTTTTTTGAGAGCTTCGACCCCG
Source organism: Planctomycetota bacterium (assembly GCA_039189905.1). GTDB lineage: Bacteria > Planctomycetota > Planctomycetia > Pirellulales > Pirellulaceae > Rhodopirellula. The sequence goes on along the minus strand of JBCCYK010000114.1, from coordinate 5,698 downwards.
AGACGGTCTCGGAGCGATGGGGCTTCAAAGCCGATTTTGCTTTGCGCGACGGCGCACTGCTGCGTACGAACGTCAATCCCGGCGAGTCCAAACGCGTCTTCCTCAAGGAGGCTTCATTCCACGACACGATCATCCAGTTTGACTTCCGGTTTTCAGGCAAGACAACGGACCTTCGGCTCGTGACGGGTAGCGGTGGCGGCTACAACAGCATCACTCAGATTCGCCCCGCGTACTTCCAAGTCAACACGCCAATCGATCGCGATGCCGGCATCCTGCCCGCACACCTTGGTGAGTGCGTATGCGAACCGCGACGAAATCAATGGCACACGATGACGGTCGAATACTGGAATGACGAAGTATTAGCGCACCTGGGCAAGAACGAGTTCGTCTTCGGTAGACACCCCATCATCGACCGTAACCGCCGCTACTTCGCTTTTCAGTTTGACTACCCCGGCGCATCGATCGACAACGTTCGCGTATGGACGTCGCACGGCCAACGGACAGACTGGTCCAGGACACGGGACCGACTGACGATGACCCAGTCGCGGCGTCCGCCGGCGCCGCGTGATCCCGAATCGCGTTATCGGTACGAGTACACCAACCTCAAATCCCGGCTCAACCTGCATGATCCAGCCTATCGCGCGCTGGTGGCCAAGCATGACAAGCTGCAGGCAGCTCTTCACGCGGACTACCCGGAAGCTTTCATCACCCACAAACAACTCAGCAAACGCATTGCGAACCAGAAGCAGCATCTCAGAACCACCTCGCCTGAGTTCAAGGCGATGGAAGCCGCCGTTCACAAAGCGCGTCGCGCTGAGGATGATTACACTCTTTCCACGGAACCTGAACTTGCCAAGCTGAAAGAGGACGGGATCGCACGTCAGCGGTACGTTTCTGAACTCGGGCAGGTCCGCGCTCGACTCGAGGCAACCGGGGACCGTCAACTCGCGGCGTTGGTCGCCGAGACAGCGCGTCGACAAGCCGAACTCGAAGCCCGCTTCCCCGCAGGCTTTGAAAGCGTCGACACAGCCGTCTCGAAGCGAAAGGCCATCCGCAACGCACTGAACGACGACGCCGAGTTCCAGACTCGCAATCGGTCCGTTGTGGATGCTGGAAGAGCCGTCAAAGACTACGAGCTTCAAGCGGAGCCAGGCCTCGCCAAGCTCGCAGCCAGATCAAAGGGCCCTGTTGAATCTGACACGTCATCCGGAGCAACGGACGTCGATTGAACACCCCGTCGGCGACTGATGGAGAGCCCGTACCCTGGAATGGATCGAAGCGCACATCATTGGGGGCACCCACACGCTGAATACCGGGACGCTTTTTTCACAACCCATCGTGAGGCGGCATCGAACTCATGACGGTGATGGCGGATCAAGCAGGATCGCTTTCCGCTGCATCAGTTCATGGACGATCATGACCAAGCACGCACCGAGCAGGGAGGCCAGCATGCCACCGACCATCGCGTAGGTGGGTTCCTTCGACCGTGACTGAGAGACGAAGTCCGAAGTTGGCATGAATTCCAACTCCCATCGGCGCGAGCCAAACTCAATCATGTCAGTGCAACTCAACCCCGGTCGCGCACGCGGTGCCCCGCTGGACGTCCACAGGGTCTGACCTGCATCAGGATCCGATACCAAGAGTTGGATTTCAAGATCTTCGAACGGGCTCAAAGCCGATTCAACAATCTCACCCACTCGATAGACCCCAATGACGTATCCACGAGGTAAGCGATCGCCAATGGCTCCCGGCACCGCCAAGACCACGAGAACGGATGCGGCGTCGGATGCATCTTGAACCAAACGCAACGATTGGGTGATCGTGGGCTTCATACTGCGCTGCGATTCCTCCAAAGCCTGCTGTCGACTCGGCTCGGAGTTCAGGTCGAATCCCAGGGCCTGCCGATTGGGTGCAAATGGCTCCACAAAGAAAACCGGCACGTATTGCTCTGCGTCACCCGCGGGCGCGAATTGGCCGTACTCATTTTTCCAGCGGATCAGGTAGTCGATAAAGCCTGCATCCCGGCAGGAGCTCTCGTGCGTCACTCGATCAGCCGCTGAGATGATGGGCGCCCATTCAAGTGCGGCGATGGCGGGATGTCGTTTCATCATGGAGCTTGCAAACGTGGCAAACTCCTCACGAGAGACGGATCCCATGGTGTTGAAGAGGGATCGAACCTGTTCCAGTGAATCGATTTCACTGACAAGCGATGCTTGAATCGCGCGGTTCCGTTCGCGAGTATACGCATGAAAGCTATCAATCACCCTCGCTTCGTCCAGTCGCCGCATGCGGTTGCCAGCCAAGGCGGACAGGGCCGGACCAACAATCAGCAGTGCCGCCACCAAAGTCGCCACAAGTGGATGCTGATGACCCCATTCCACAACCCGCGTTGTAAACGACTTCGGTTTGGTTGCGATCCGCTCGCGGTTGACAAATCGACGGAGTTCGTCCCCCAGCTCTTCGGCGGACGCGTATCTGCTTGCGGGATTCTTCTCGAGGCATTTCAGACAGATCGTTTCAAGCTCGACCGGGATTCCTTTACGAACCGCGGAAGGTCGCGGGATCTGATTCTCTCGAATGGCGATGAGGGTCTCGACCGTCGACTCGCTGGGAAACAGCGGTCGCTCACAGATCATCTCATAGAACATCGCTCCGAGTGCATAGATGTCGGTCGCCGCGTTCGTCTGGGAATGCGTGCCAATCAACTGTTCGGGGGCCATGTATCCGGGCGTCCCGATCACGTCGCCGCTCCGGGTGACGTTTTCCTCTTGGTGTGTGTTCTTCGCCAACCCAAAATCGCTGATCTTCGGGTCACCGCTCGCGGAACACAGGATATAGGCCGGTTTCAGGTCCCGATGAATAAACCCGTGCTCGTGAGCGTAGTGAACGCCACGCGCGACCTTCTCGATCATGATGGCCGCTTCGTTCCAGTTGAGTGTCTTCGTTTTCAGCAGCTCTCGCAGACTGCCGCCTGCAACGTATTCCAGCGTGAGGTAGGAAACCCCATCGTGCTGCCCAACGTCGTAGATCTCGATGATGCTGGGATGATTGAGCTGTGCGATTGCGAGGGCTTCGGTTCGAAACCGGATCAAAGCGGACCGGTCTTCAAACAGTGATCGATTGAGAACCTTGACGGCAACCTCACGCTGCAGCTTTTCGTCGATGGCATAGAAGACGGTCCCCATCCCGCCACGACCAATGAACCGCTCCATCGTGTACCCGGGAATCACGGGGACCGGTGTGTCTTCGGGTTCACGCTCGTGATCCGCTGCACGCCCCAGGCGTTTGGAAGCATCTGTCTTGAGGTCATCGAGCAGGCCTTCAAGCACCGCCGACGGTGCATCCACGGGTGGCGGATGAAGGAGTAGATCTGAAGACGCCGTGATTCGCTCCAAGCGGTTCGTGCAAGCGTCACAAGACTCAATGTGCCGCACCAGGTCGTTCCAGTCGATCGCATCGCTCGGTCGCTCAGGGAGGTGCGAAGCACCGTCGCCATCGAGAAACTGACGTAGTTGATCGTCGGAAGGGCAATCCATCATGCGAAACTCAGCGCGACTCTTGCAAAAGGAAGTCCGCTTCGCACTTCACTTGCTGGATGATCTGACTTTTTGAGCTGTAGATTGTCGCGACCGGGATTCCGATTTCCGATGCGGCTGCGCTGCCGTTGAGCCCCCGGAGTGCCGTCAACTCAAACGCTTTCCAGCGTTCTGGCTTCACTCTCTTCCGAACACGCCGCATCGCTTCTTGCATGACTTCAAAGTCAAAGACTTCCTCAAGAACGGACTGAAGCTCCTCTTGGGCGGAGACACTCTCGAGTCGCGAGAGCACCGCGCTGCCTCCCTCCGCGACATCTTGGCGACGGCACAGCACTCGGAAGTAGTCGCGGAGCACATTGGATGTCACGGTATGCAACCACCCACGAAAGCTCCCGGAGGCGTCGTATTGGAAGTCCTTGAGGTGCCGCGAAAGCTTGACCAGGACGTTCTGGGTGACGTCCCATGCGTCGTCATGCGACAGACCTCGACGGGCGCACCATTGGTAGACGCGAGGGCCGTAGAGATCCACGAATTCACGCCAAGCGTTTTGATCTTGGGGATTCTCTCGGATGCGGCCAAGCAGGCTCACACGAGTGATACAGCTCTCGACGGGGTGCGGGGCATCCATGCTCGGCGATTTTACTAGAAACTTTGAAAGTTGTTCGCAGGTTTCATCTCACGCATCGGTAGATCTCAGCGAGCAGGCGTTCCAGACGGAATTTCCTGCATGAAATCCACTCCATCGCTGCAGCTCGAGCCGACACCTTGACTTCGCCATTCGAAACCGCCGCCTCCATCTTGCGGCCTCGACGTCGCCGGAGACGAGAACAGCCTGGTCGTCGACCTCGATTCCAGAAACTGGAATCCCGCCAGCTGCTAGCCGCTCGGATACTGGACGTGGAGGTCACCGCCGACGAAATCGACTCGTCCGACGGATTCTCTCTGCGTGAAGCAGTGGTCGCGGCTCACGCATTCCCGGATGCCGATGAAGTCACGATCAACTTGCAAGCCGGTCAAACCTACAAGCTTCGCACTGGGGGCGAATTCGGTGACTTCGAAATTCGTCGCGACCTGACCATCAACGGCAATGGAGCGACGATCGATGGCGACTTTGCCACGCGACTTTTTGAGGTTCATCAGCAAGAGGGCGGCGTCGACGTCGTCTTTCAGAACATCACCCTTAAAGAAGGCAAAGCGACCGGTGGAGCCGTTCGGATCGCAAATGTTGGTGGATCAGTCACGTTCATCAACAGCACGCTGGAAGACAACCTGGTTCAAGGTGTTGGCGATCAAAATGGTGGAGCGATCAATGTGGTGGGCGGTTCGCTCATCATCGATGGAACGACGCTTCGTAATAATCAAGCGGATGCGTTGAGAGGCGAAACGGCAGTCGTCAACGGTGGCGCCGGCGGCTGGGCACGGGGTGGGGCAATCTCCGCTGACAGGACGCAGATCATCATTCGCAACGGTTCCGTTTTCCAAGGCAACGATGCAGATGCCGGGGACGGTGGTACCGGGGACGACTCTGGTGGACCGTCTGGTTCTGGTCGCGGTGGAGCCATCTATCTGATGGGGGCAAGCAGTCTCGAAATCAGCGACAGCGAGTTCATTGACAATCAAGCTCGGGGTGGTCTGGGCGGAAACGCTCGCGGCGAAAACGCGGAGGCGGGACATGCCGGGCACGCTGAAGGAGGCGCGATTTTCCTCGGCGCAGCGGTGACCTCCGTTTCCATTGAGGACTCGGCCTTTCGCGAAAACATCGCACGAGCCAATCGCGGTGGGCACGCCACCAACAGTGATGGTGACAATCGAGCTAGGGCTGGTCGTGGCGGCGATGCGGGCGGCGGTGCGATTCAGACAGAAGCAACCACTCTGACGATTATCGATACCGAGTTCATAGGCAATGAAGCCCTGGCTGGGGAAGGCGGTGATTCCGATCGGGGGCAGTCTGGAGATGGTGGAATCGCCCGAGGGGGTGCGATCGAATTGCGTCATGGGACGACATCGGTGGACATTCGGGGCTCCATCACGGCCGGTGATGGCGAAAGTCTTTTTTCAGATGCGACCTACACCACGTTGTTCTCAGCCAACGTCGCACGTGGCGGGTATGGCGGCGAGAAGACGGATACGGACGAAGACGGCGGCGATGCAGGTGATGGGGG
>JBCCYK010000113.1:0-19604 GCA_039189905.1 Planctomycetota bacterium | reverse complement strand
GGCGGCCGACACGGTGGTGCTACGTGTCGTGGTGCCCTCCGAGGATTGCGACACGCGATCGGCGGTGGAATCAAGTCCCTCGGACAGACTGCCGAGTTGCTCGCTACTGCTTTGCAGGTTCAAAATCATATCGCGAAGCTGTTGGGCAAGATCGTTGAATCCCGTTTGCAGTGTTCCGATCTCGTCCTTGCTGCTGACAGTCAGATTGGTCCGCAGGTCACCTCGTACCAAGTTGGTGAATGCCGCGGCGGTTTTTTGCAGGGGCCCAATCAGCGATCGGTTCAAAACCCAGATGAGGATCCCGCAACTGATCGCAATGAAAGCGGAAATCATGCCAAATCCCTGCCAGGTCGCGGAGGCAACCCTGGCGTCCGCCGCATCGAGCGACTGAATCACTTCAAAAGCGCCATGCAAATCCCCCACATTCAGGTTCTCCATGTGGTGCCCCGTCGGGTCCAATCCATCGCTATTGCCCCAGAGTGTGAGTGACGTCGCTGGATCGCCGTGGCACATCATGCATTCGCTGGTCAACCGAATCGGTCGGAGGTAATGCATGCTGTTGGTGGCTTCGTTGTACTCGACGTACTCTTTCTGATCAGCGGACGCAGCAAATGCCTCGAGGGCTCGCTGTGATAACTCGTTGGGTTCGTTATCGGAGTTTCGTGCCCCTTGCCGCGGTGTCTTCAGTTGGTAACCACCCTGTTCGGCTTTGAGCATCACCGCTTTCCACGCGGACACGATTGGAACGCTTCCCAGAACCCGGTCTGTCTGTCCGGCATCGGCCCACTTTCGAACCGTCTTCTGGTCAAACACGCCGTTCTTCCACTTCTCCGACTCGCCATGTCGAATGGATTCTGCCATGTCAACGACACGTCGTGCTTGGGCTACGGACTCTTCATGTGCTGCGCTCCGCACTTGATGACTGAACATCCACATGAAAGCACCGCCGAGTAAAACCAACAGCACAGTCACGAGCCCCACCAACTTCGTGCGCATCTTCAAGTTCGATAACATGGATAATCGGCCCCATGGTTTGAATGGATATCAGGTTGTCTCTTGCACGACGCAAACTGCCAAAGTTGATAGAAGACCAGTGTCGTGACGGTATGACTTAGTGCGAGAGCGGAAGGCATGAGAAGAATTGCTCAGAATCCGGTTTTTCCCGTTGCCGCGCTTTGATCGGATAGCGGACGAACTCAGGGCCTCTCGATTGAGCGTGTGGTCGGAATGAGCGGCTTGACGGGACACACCGGCTGTGTGGATTGTGCTGAGTGCGACCACGTTCCACCCCGGAATAAGCAGACGACCGGGCACGCCTGAGCCAGCCGCCCAGGATTGACCTAAGATTCATTGCTCTGCATTGACGCGCCTGTATTGCCGCAAGCACAGACATCCCGAGGCTCGGACCGTCGCCGCGCCACGCCAGAACCCCGTCTATCAGGTGTACGCACACGATGATCGGTCCAATGCTTTTTGGGATCTTGGCTGGGTTCGTGATCTATCAGATCGTGGCGGAAGTCGTCGCCCGCCGCGAGGAACGCAGGTGGGCGTGCGATGTTGTCCCGCGCACGACCCATTGGAACTGCGAAACTCCGACTCCAACGACGGTTGGCAGCGCAACCGCCATTGCGGACAGGACGGAAATGACCCCAACACACTGGAAAGGTTGGCGCGAAGTCCGTGTGGCCCGCATCATCGACGAGTCACCGGATTGTCGGTCATTTCGTCTGGAAGCCATGGACGGAAGCGCCCTTCCGCCCTTCAAGGCCGGGCAATCCATCCTGGTGCGTATGGCTGTGGGCGACTCGGAGAAAAAAGTCTCGAGGTGTTACAGTCTGTCAGGAGGGACTGCCGAGCCGTACTATCGCATCACGGTGAAGCGAGTGCCCGAAGGCCAGTTGAGCAATGCTCTTCAAGATGGTCTGTCGCAAGGCGATGTGTTGGAGATCCAGGCCCCACGCGGCCGTTTCCACAGTCAACCGAGGCATCGCGATGAACCCTTGGTCTTGATCGCCGCTGGAATCGGGATCACGCCGATGCTCGCGATGCTGCTTGAAAACCTCGAGCAAACACCCTCGCGCCGCGTTCATCTGTTCTATCAACTGCGAAGCCCCGATCACGCGCCCTTTCTGAAGCTTCTTCGGAAGGTTGCCACAGAACGAGCCGGGAGCCTTCCGGTTCAATTGCACGTCTTCTTCAGTCGTCCCGACCTGATGGCGATTCAACATCCGGACACAGAGGGACGCGTTGACGCGCGACAGATCTTGGAGCGTGTCGGCACCGTGACTGGAGAATACATGATCTGTGGCCCCGACGCCTTCATGACATCCCTCGCGGAGGGTTTGGTCGTCGGGGGCGTCAAAGCAGACCACGTGCAATACGAGTCATTTGGTGGCAAGGCGGCCGGGGTTGGGGCTGTGCCTGTGGATCGAGAGCCCCACGATCACGTTGGCGATGAGAGCGCAGAGTACCACGTTGTATTCAATGATTCCCAAGACGCGGCTACTTGGACGCCATCCCGAGGCACGCTCTTGGACCTCGCGGAGGAGTCAGACGTTGAAGTCGAGTTCGCCTGTCGCACGGGGTCCTGTGGTGCCTGCGTGTGCCGGTTGAAAGCTGGCCAGGTTGCCTACCGCGAAACGCCGGAACACGAGGTCCACGAGGGTGAGGTTTTGATGTGTGTCGCCAGACCAACGAGCGATGTCACCATCGAAACGAGCCCTTAGGACATCGACGGCGTGTTCTGACGCCGATGAAACTCATGCCGTGGCACCGGAGCCCCATCTCACCGTCGCCCAACCCGTCTTGATGGTTTGGTCACATCCGGGGCAGCGAACGCGGCCACCCAGCGATGTGGGGCGGATGGAAGCCGCTTTACTGCAAGCTTCACAGTGAATGCGCAACCGATGCTTACGTTGTCCAAGCTCGCAAAGGTGGTCATCACTTAATCCAGGCACGCGTATATCATCTGGCGTCAAGGCAGTGAGTAGTTCCTCGGTCAAGTTCGGGGCGTTCGCAATTCGGTCAGCAAGCTTCCGCACCGACTCTTCAAACGAATTGCGTACCAAACGTCCATTACCGAAATGTCGATCTCGATCTTCGTGCAGCTGGGTCATTCCCAGTAACAAGCGATGCCGAGCAGCTGCACCGAGGCGATAGTCGTTCTTACGGCAAAGCAACTCAAAGATATTTCCCAATTCCGGCGGGGAGTAATCGTCAAACTCGATGCGGGTTCCCACGCGGGATTTCAATCCGGGATTGCTCTCGATCATGGTTGTCATCTCATCGCCATAACCTGCCAAGATCACGGCGAGGCACTCGCGATCATCCTCCATCCGTTTCAGCAACGTCTGTATCGCTTCGCGTCCGTAAGCGTCATCGCCGCTCGCGTCGACCAGGCTGTAAGCCTCATCGATAAACAACACGCCGCCGATGGCGGAGTCGATCAATCGATTGGTTTTGACAGCCGTCTGACCCGCGTACTCGGCGACCAAGCCGCTGCGGTCGGTCTCAACCACGTGCCCCCGCGACAGGCAACCGATCGCGCCGAGAATCTGCCCCACGATCCGCGCCACCGTCGTCTTGCCTGTTCCGGGGTTGCCGACAAACTGCATGTGCAGGCTGATTGGCATGGTTGAAAGGCCTTTTTCCTGCCTCTGTTGTTGAAGCCGCAAGTAGTTCGTTGTGCTGCGAACGCGTTCCTTTACCTTCGCTAGTCCAATCAGTTCTGCCAACTCTTTCATCGCGTTGTCGAGCATCGACGCGCGCTCGTCGTCGGTCAACGTTGAGGCCTTCTCACTTGGACTCGGTTCGGGGTGTCGGTGCGCACTCGATTCGGAATAGGCGAACCTCCTCGCTGACTCGCCCGCGAATTCTCCCTCGTTGTTTTGGGAAGGCGTGCTGGAGGGAACGGGATAGAGGACCGCGTCCAAATCGTGTTGCATCTGGTGAAGGGTTTCGGCCTCCACGTGCGATGTTTCTCCATCACACTTTGCCACCAATTGGGCGAAACGCATCACGACGGTTTCCACATCCGCGCGTCGTTCGGCCAAGGGCTCATAACGAACAAAGGGATCCACCAATGCGGGCCATGCGAGTTTCTCCGCCTGAGCGAAGATTTCCTTGGCGGCCTCGCGTAGCTCCGTCCCAGATAGATCTTCCGACCACAGGTGCTCGATCAAGACGGCGGCGACGCGTTTTTCAGCGCCCGTCCAAACGCGATCCGCGCGTGCAACGGTCGCGTAAACCTTCACCAGTAGCCCACGATGCATGTCGTCCATGAACCGCTCGAAATCAGCCGCAGCGCACTTGATGAGCGTTGGATGTCGTTTTACAAGCCACTTCGAGGATCGCTGATACAGTTGTTGCGTATCGCGAAGTACCCGCCTCAGCAGTCCAATCAATCGCGTTGATTCAGGGTCGCTCATGCTGCTCCTTGACAGAATTCCACATCGTAAGACGGCCACGCCACCGCGGAGTGGGGGCGCGCTTTCTGGGCTGTGAGCCTAACGGGTGCGCCACGAGAAACGAAGGTTCCGCAGCAGCCTAGAATTCACCGCTAACCAGTTCGCTTGAGGCCCGCGTTCCCAAGGCTCCCCAGACCCCAAAGGGACTTCGGGAACCCGGTAACGTCGGGTGAACCGGGTCGGCCGCCACACCCGCTTCGCGCACCGTGCCGTGCGACGGGTTGTCGGCATCGATGGAATCCGTGATGAATTTGACGGCGCCATCGGCAAGAAGGGCGTGCATTCCTCCCTGGTGTCGACTCGATCCGGTATGCACGCCTTCGTCGCCTAGATCGGCGACGCCATTGCCCGTGCTGTCCCAAACACAGTTTTGTCGGTTCGGCGGCAAAATGGTTTGGAAAGCCGTGTAAGCGGTCCGCCCACAAGCCCATTTGAAACCTCGCCGATTGCTAGCGTCCGCCGCCGCATCGGGAGTCCCGCTCGCCCAAATCGGTCATGATTTCGCCCATGCTGACCGTGTTTGCCAAACCGTCCAACACATCACGAAAGCGGGTGAACTGTCGAGGCACGAACAGACCACGACAACCCTCGCGGGCTCGCTGGGTCAGCATCGTGTTCGTCAGCCCAAGGCTGTTCGCGACCCCTTCGTTCGTGCTTTGGACGGCATCACCCAGACAGACCGCATAGTTGGTTCTCCCTGACGACGGCGACCCGAACCCGGGATCACTCGGGCACCTCAGCGTCGAGATTTCAGTCATCCATGGATCATATTGATGATCGTTAATGCCTGTTGCTCCAGGAATGGGGTCAGGCCAACCAAAGCACTCAGTTCACCCCAATTGTTGCCCGTCGCTGCGACGCGTGATGGCCCCGGATTACGCGCCGACGGCACGCCGAGGCCATTGTCGAACGTCCCGCCATAATGCTTGGGCAACATGCCGTAGGCGGAATGATAGTTGTGGATGGCAAGCCCAATCTGCTTGAAGTTGTTGCTGCAGCTCATTCGCCTGGCCGCCTCACGTGCCGCTTGCACCGCCGGCAACAGCAAGCCAACCAGGACTCCGATGATCGCAATGACAACCAGCAGTTCGACCAGCGTGAAGCCTCGATCCGTCGGACGCTTTCTGAACATTCTGTGCCCCGCGGCTCATTTCGAGTTGGTCATTTAGTAGCACGGCTCTCCGAGCCGTGAGGTCTCGGCTCGGAGAGCCGAGCTACGATCATTGCAGCCCCAAACATCAAATGTGGGCAAAGCATCAGCGCGTCTCTGTGGAGGAGTCTTATCCCCACTAATACTAGTGTAGGCGATTTTGCGACACTCCTCGATGATCGCCACCCAATGCACCCTCCCACGCGGGCGCGGGCGGACCCTCCCACGGCAAGCCGCGGGAGGGTGAACTTGGTTCGGCTACGATTTTGGTATTGGCGATCGGCCAAACAAAAACACGCACGGGGGAAAACCCGTGCGTGTTTCAGAGTTTGTCAGTGAAAGAGCGTCTCAATCCATCGCCAAGGAGGCGATCATTCGGATGACGGGATCAGCGGGCCAGCACTGCCAAGACCACCCTTGAGGTTGTCATCGTCGACGTTGGGAGCATTCGCTGCCTCTGCGGCTTCGGCTTCGGCCGCAGCGCTTTCCTGCTCTTCACTCCAATCGACCCGTTTGAGAGACAGACCGATCTTGCGTTCGTCGGTGTCGACGCGAAGCACTTTGACTTCAATGTCTTGATCCACCTTCACCAACTCTTCGGGGTCCTCGACCTTATGCTCGGCAAGTTCGCTGATGTGCAGCAAGCCTTCCAGGCCATCCTCAAGTCCGACAAAGACACCAAAGTTCGTGATCTTGGTGACCTTGCCGTTGACCAATTGACCCGGCTGATACTTGTCGGGAATGTCGGTGTCCCAGGGGTCGTTGTCGAGCTGCTTCAAGCCGAGTGCGATCCGACGACGCTGCTCGTCCACGCTGAGGATGCGGCATTCGAGTTCCTGCCCTTTTTCGAGGACTTCGCTCGGATGACCGATTTTTCGTGTCCAAGACATGTCGGAAACGTGAAGCAAGCCATCGATGCCTTCCTGGAGCTCGATGAAAGCACCGTAGTTGGTGAGGTTGCGAACCTTGCCCGTGACCGTGGAGCCCTCGGGATACTTCTCCATGACTTCGTCCCAGGGATTCTTCAGCGTCTGCTTCATGCCCAGGGAAAGCTGCTGGCCCTCGGGGTCCACCCCCAGGATCATCACATCGATCTTGTCGCCGATGTTGACCAATTCGCTGGGGTGATTGACTCGCTTCGTCCAGCTCATTTCGCTGATGTGGACCAAGCCTTCGATACCCGGTTCTAGCTTCACGAAGGCACCGTAGCTCATCACGTTGACGACTTCCCCTGGATGCACCGACTCGACTGGGTACTTCGTCTCGATGTTCTCCCACGGGTTGCGGTCCTTCTGTTTCAGACCCAAAGCGATCTTTTGCTTCTCGCGGTCGATGTGAAGCACCTTGACCTGAATCTCCTGGTCGATCGAGACCATTTCGGTCGGGTGGCCAATGCGTTCCCAAGCCATGTCGGTGATGTGAAGCAGGCCGTCGATGCCGCCGAGATCCACGAACGCACCGAAGTCCGCGATGTTCTTCACGATACCGCGGCGAATCTGCCCGACTTCGAGCTCTTGCATCAGATACTTGCGATCTTCCTCGCGCTGACGCTCGATCAGGCTTCGACGACTGATGACGATGTTGCGTCGCGTGTCGTCGATCTTCAGGACTTCAGCTTGGACCACGCGGCCGATGAAGTCACCGATGTCGCCGGGACGTCGAATATCAACTTGGCTGCCCGGCAGGAACACGTTCACGCCGATGTCGACCAAGAGACCTCCCTTGATCTTGCGGATGACCGTCCCGGTGACCACTTGGCCCTCGGCGACGGTTTCCATCATCTCTTCCCACTCGATGATCTTCTCGGCCTTGCGCTTCGAAAGCGCGATCATGCCGTAGGGGTCATCGGCGGCCCCCAACTCATCTTCCATCTCTTCGATGAGCACGCGAACCGTGTCACCGACTTTCGGCGACTCTTCTTCGGGGCCCCATTCGTCGAGCCCGACGGTTCCCTCACTCTTGAATCCAACGTCGACCAGAGCCCATTCGTCGTTCAGTTCGACGATCCGGCCGTCAACAATCTTTCCGGAAGCGTAGTCCTGCTGCTCAGCGGCGATCGCCTGCAAAAGCCAGTCCTCAGCTTCCTCCTCAGGGGCCAGCGTGGCCAATTCACCGAGAATGTCTTCGTCTTCGAGATTGCGGATGAGGTTGCGGTTGACCATAAAAATGTCACTCAGACACGTCGATCGCGAACGTCCCACACGCCAGCGGTGTGGGCGGAGCATGCGACCAGCATTGCGTGACGCCTCGAATGGAGGGACGACGACAGGCCGGGAACGCGCGACGCAGGGTTGGAGTCAAGAAACGGAGGAAGGCCCGCAACGCGCTCAGCTGCTCTCGGAGCGTAATCGTGGACCTTGACAAGCCGCGAAGCCTAGCAATTCCCAGCTGCGATCACAACGGCGCTTATGACGCATTTGGGCTCCATCATCGCATCGAGACAGGGATCTCTCTCGACCCGATTCGCAATTTTTGGGTATTGCTCCCTGAGGTGCTTCAGGATCGCCCATGCCCCAGTTCGTTCAGCCATAACGATGCGCTCCCCATGAAACAACGCTTCAGAAAACGACGCTGCCGAATCTACCCGGTGATTCAGGCCTTTTCAGCCGCGTTGGCCCTGATGTTGTCGGCCGGAGCACCGGCTTTCGCCCAAAGCACCGTGATTCCAACCGCACTGGAAACCCAGGTTCAGAGCACGCCCGATCAAAGATTTGTGATCGAGACCGTGACACGCGTCTACGCCCTTGACCCGGCCAAGGGCAACGCCCCGGATGCCACCGCCCGCTATGTCACAATCGCTTCGCCTACGCTAGTCATGGGTTGCTCAGAACCGATGGGCGAATCGATCACCGTATTGGACCTGGCCCGGAATGAGATGGTGCTTCTGGACCCGCCGAATCGTCGACTCGGCCGCATCGGGTTGGACCGTCTGGTTGCGTCTACGGCACAGGCTCGCGCCAGCGAACAAGACGCGAGCAAGCGCTCTCGGTTGGGGATGGATGCGAACCCTCAACCGGAGCCATCGGGCGACTTCCAGATCGCGTACCCAGGCGTCCATTACCATGCGGTGACCACACGGGCCCCCGATGCGGAGCAAGCGAGACGATTGGGGCGCTATGTGGATGGCATTTGTCGTCTGAACTTCATTCAAGAACTCGGGCCACCCCCGTTTGCCCGCATTCGCTTGAACGAAGCCATTGCTCGACAGGGGCGATTCATCTCGACGCTTGCGTTGAACATCCAACCGCAGGATTCCGCCGCGAACCTGCAAGCCAGTTTCGTGCGGTCCGAGGTGACCTGGCGATCCGATTGGACGCAGTCCGACATGGATCGCTATCGGCAGGTTGAACAAATGCTGAACTCCTTCCAAGAAACAGCGATCTCTTCGATCACCTCCAAGGGCCGGGAGAATCGATGACCCCTTCCAAACGAAGCGTCAGGAATGCCTCCGTGACCGGCATCGAGCTGCCGATTGGCCGGCGAATCCTTGCGCAGGCTTTGGCCTGGACCTTTTGGAGCCTGATGCGGACCTATCGCGTCCGAGTCTGGAACGACCCTCGTGGAAGCCTTGGGGGCACAAGGGCGGGCCGCATCGTGGTGACGATCTTGCACGCTCATCAGCTGGGGGCTCTTTCGATGGCCGACGAAGCGTCCGCAACGTTGGTTTCACGGAGCAAGGATGGCCAGATGTTGGTTCCGCTCCTGGAGCGTTGTCGGTGCTTGCCGATCTGCGGGAGCACTGGTGGCGGAAAGAAGGGGGGCGCGCGAGCGCTCACAGAGCTCATCCGTCACGTGCGATCCGGCAAACAGGCTGTGATTGCTGTCGACGGCCCTCGGGGGCCTCGCGGGCGGGCCCAGAAGGGCTGCGCGATGCTGGCACAAAAGGCGGACGGATGGATTGTCCCCGTGGCAATCTCATCGCCCAAACGTTGGATGCTACGAAAGACGTGGGATCGCTTCCAAATCTGCATGCCATTCAGCAAGGTCAGCTTTCGTTTTGGCGAACCGATCCGCGTTGACCAGGCGGCAGACCTGGACGTCATCGCCGATCGTGTCAGCACGGCGCTCTGGGAGTTGGAATCGAGGGTCGATCCCAGTGAAGCCCAGCGCTGCCGCGATGCCTGGGACGCGGAATCCGATCACGCCGGCCCCGGCAGCGAACGCCTGGCCCGCGCGGCCTGATTCGCGTGGTAGCCGGTCGCTAACGCGATCGTCCAGCTTAAGACGTAACCCATCTGGACGTTGTCACGGGAATGAAAAGGGAAATCGTGCTCGTACTCAGCCGCGGAGCGGCGGTACTCGTACTCCTACTCGACTCGTTGCTGTCTCGAGTACGAGTACCGCTTCGCTGAGTACGAGGTACGAGTACGATTTTCAGCGTGACCGAGGGTTTGTGCCTGGCTTGCTAAGCTGGACGCTCTCTAACGCGATCCGGCTGATATGAAGACAGTCATTGCAATGTGATCGCCTCAAGTTCGATTCAAAAGGCATTGGTTCGAATGCCATATCCGGGCTAGCGCGTGAGTCCCAGCATTGCTTTCCCCATGGCTTCTCCAATCAGGTAGTAGGTCTCCGCGTTGCTGTTCCAATGATACCCTTGCCCGGTCGGCGATTCCTCGCGGGCGCGCCAAAACGACTGCGTTGGGACAAACGCAACCGATCCCTCGAACTCCTCTCTCTTCGCGATCGACGCCTGAGATTTCATCAACGCCAACGCCCGCGGGTGTTTCTCCTCTGGGCCCGTCATCCCGCTTTCGGCAATCACAAAGGGAAGCGAGGGTTTCTGCAACGCATCGCTCATGTCATGGATGAAATGGACCATGTTCCCCGCGTAGTGCGCGTTGTGCTGATCATGGATCCGATCGTTCCACCCCTGATGCCATCCGACACCCGCAATTTCGAAATCACGTTGGGATGAGGCGGCGTCCAGACCGGGAAGGTCAAGGCCATCACGTCTGAGAGCTTTCATCACGCGCTCGATCTGATCCAAACTCTCTCGGAAGTAGCGCCCGACGAGCAACGGATCTTTCTCCAGCGCGACGTCTTTTTTCCCGCCTAAGGAGTAGGGCAGATCGCCTGCACTGGGAGGACGAAAGTCCACCGCCAAACTCTTCCCGCCCCAAGCGCATTTGATCAGCACCACGGGCTCGTCGAAGTGATCGCCCAAGACCGTCCCAAATCCCAACTCGGGACCGATCCGGTCGGGGCGAGCCCCAAAGCCCACACTCAAGGGGCCTTCGCGCTCCAGATACGAAACCCACACGTCGCTCCGTTGCCGCCATTCACCTTTTTCCAACAGGTGTGCATAACTCTCCGCTGCACCACTTGAATGGACCAACCACTCCAAGCTCCCCTTGCCCCCGTTTCGCTTCGGATCGGCCATCGTGAATCCATGTCCCTGCATATTGGATTGACCCAACAGCACGAACACGGGCACTGAGTTGTCGGCACGCAACCGGGGCAAACACACGCACACGCAAATGAGGCAACATGAGAGACGCAGGACGCTATTCATGGGGAATCCACCACACAAGGCAAACGATCGGTCCACGTCGCAGGCCAGCAAGGCTCTGGGGCTCGCGACAAAACCAGTAGCATACGTTATCTCGCTGGCCGGACCGTATCCTGCTGGCTGCGGGACTGCGCGAGTGCATCTGACGCTGGCACATAGGATCTTCTGAGCCCCGTCAGCTTTCTGGACGCCAATGAGATACTTCGAGCCGGATTTGGTTATCCTTCTCGATTCCAGTTCGCCCCCCTATCGATCTCAGGCCACGGCATGTTCCGACTCGCGATCCCTCTTCTTGTCGCCGTTTCACTGACCCACAGTGCCGTTGCCGACGAAAAACCCAACCTCGTTTTTGTGATCGCCGATGACTGCACCTTTCGGGACATCGGATGCTACGGCGGACAAGCCATCACACCTAACATCGATGGCCTGGCAACCGAAGGCATGCTGTTCACACGTTGCTATCAGTCCGCACCGATGTGTTCGCCGAAGCGTCACAACATCTATTCAGGTCAGTATCCCGTCAAAAGCGGCGCTTATCCCAATCACACGCGAGTGAACCCGGGTGTCGATACCGTGGTTCAATATCTGGGCGAACTGGGATATCGGGTGGGACAAAGTGGCAAGTCACACGTCAATCCCAACTCGATTTTCACGTGGGAGACTTTGGGCAAGGACAAGAACCCGGATTTCGATCAAATGGACGCGTTCCTGAGTGAATGCCGTGCCAACTCCCAGCCCTTCTGTCTGCTGGTCTGTTCCAACGAACCTCACACGCCCTGGAACAAAGGTGACCCATCGCAGTACCCACTGGACGCAATCGAACTGCCGCCGTATCTGTTCGATACACCCGAGACGCGTGAGGGCATGTCGCGTTATCTTGCTGAGATCACCTACTATGACTGGCAAGTGGGTCAGACGCTGGCTTTGCTTGACAAGCACGAAGTCGCTGACAACACGTTGGTCGTCGTGGTCAGTGAGCAAGGCAGTTCCATGCCCTTCGCAAAGTGGACCTGCTACGACAGCGGACTGCAATCGGCGTGTCTGGTACGTTGGCCAGGGAAAGTCAAACCGGGCCAGAAGAACCACGCTTTGATCGAGTATGTTGATTTCTTGCCGACCTTCGTCGAAGCGGCCGGAGGTGTCCCGGGTGCCTCATTGGACGGAAAGAGCCTCTTGCCAGTTTTCTCAGGCAAGCAACAACATAAGGAATTCGTTTTTGGTGAAATGACAACGCGTGGGATCATCAACGGTTCCACCCACTTTGGAATTCGTTCGGTTCGATCGAGTCGATTCAAGTACATCTGGAATTTCACCCCCGATGTTCCGTTCCAGAATGCCTGCGTCAAGTCACCCGAGTTCAAGAGTTGGGTCCGCGAGGCAGAGAAAGGGAATGAGCAGGCGAAGGACCTGGTTCATCGATATCAACACCGGCCAGGCATCGAACTCTACGACGTGGTCGCGGATCCCTTCGAGATGAATAATTTGGCAGCGGATCCCGAGCACGCCACCACGCTGACAAGCGTGCGAGATGAGCTTGATGCTTGGATGAAGCGCTGTGGTGACGAGGGGCAGGCGACGGAACTGCAAGCCCACGAGCATCAAGGCGTTGGTCGAAAGAAAAATGCGAGTGGACAAAAGAAGGCCAGGAAGCAGCGCTCGAACTGAGAGCCGCCCGGCTCAGTGGTCCATGTATTGCAATTGGACGTCGATGATTTCTCGACTGGCGCTGAAGAATGCGTCTAAGACCTTCGGGTCAAAGTGTTCGCCCCTTCCCTCCTGCAGGATTTCGAAGCACTTCTCGCGCGGAAGCGCCTTCTTGTAGACGCGTTCTGCCGACAGGGCATCATAAACGTCGGCAACGGCGACGACGCGTCCTTCCAGCGGGATGTCTTCGCCGGCGAGTCCTAGCGGGTATCCGGATCCATCAAACTTCTCATGGTGCGATTGGGCGATACTGCCCGCCAGCTGCATCAAGGTACAGCCCGCTGGTCGCGCCTCACCCGCGTGCAACATGTCCGATCCCAAGATCACATGCTCGCGCAGCCGCTCGGCGTCACGTTCCACATAGGGCTGAATGATCTGGTGTCCCAGCTTGACGTGACTCTGAATCACGTCAAATTCCTCGGGTTCCAGGCGACCTGGCTTCTGTAGGATCGCGTCGGGAATCGCGATCTTGCCCACGTCATGCAACTGGGCAGCCACCTCAATGTCTCGCACAAACCAAGGTTGACATCCAAGTTGCTTGGCAATAATGCCGGCGTAGCGTCCAACGCGAATCACGTGGTAGCCCGTATCATTGTCACGCATCTCCGCGGCGCGCGCCAGACAGTAGATCGCCTCCCGGTGGGCTTGTTCTAACTCCAGTGTTCTTTCGCGAACCTTGGCTTCCAGTTCTTGTGCGTAAGTCTCCAGCTTCCGTTGGTGCCCTCGTAATATAAGGGCGTTTCGGACCCTGGGGACCAGGTCAACCGCCTCCACCGGCTTGAGCAAGAAGTCCGTCGCCCCGAGGTCCAAGCACTGAAGCTTTACGGACTGTTCCGTGTTGGCCGTGAGAATCAACACGGGAAGGCTGGTCATCGAACGATCCAAGCGGATTTCTCGCAGGATATCGAGTCCAGAGATCTTGGGCATGTTGATATCAAGCAACAAGACATCCGGCGCAGTTCGGCGAATCAACTCCATCGCCGCGGTCGAATCGGTCGTTGTTTCAAACGATTCGTAGCCGGCCCGCTCCAGGTGCTTCTTCACGACCAGGACATTGGCGATCTCATCATCGACGATCATGACCTTTCCCGGCGGAATACGATTCACTGCCTGGTAGGCAGAAACCATGCTTGACTGCACCGCTGTCGACTCGGCGACCGTCGCATGGTTCGTCGGCAGGACTGCCGGCGAAGCCGTCGTTTCGGGAAGGATTGCCGCGGAACTCATTTGGGACCAAGTGCGATTGGGAAACATCAAACCGTGAGAACTGTTGCGTCCAAAATGGCACCGAGCCAACGCAATCGCGGCCTGGACGGACCATGGCAGGCAATTGTCACAGGCCTAGAACAAGCTGTAACGGTTCTAGGGGCATTCCCAGTTTTGACACCGCGCCGGAACCATGCCGCAGGGTGACGTCGCTCTGGCCCATCATCCATTGTGAAATGGATGGTTGCCTCGCAGGCCGACGGCCTCCGTCGCGAGATCGCCAGACCCGGCAACCAAAGGTCGACGAAACACTAAACAGTGGACACTGGCATTCGAATCCGCTCCCGCGTAGCGACAATCTCATCGAACGCATGCGTGGCAGAGTTCACACCATGGTTTTCCAAATCCTGAATCAACCGGTCCGCCGGCGTTGTCAACGCTTGAAAACCAACCGTTCCAGCGGAACCCACCAACCATTGGGCAAACTCCATCAAGCCGTCCGCGTCAGATCTCGCCAGTGATGCGCTTGCACGGCTGATCCGGTCATCCAAACGCGTGACGAAGTCGGTTGCGATGGCGAGGAAATCGGGGTCGTCCAGCGGAAGGGCACAATCGATCGGAGATTCAATCGATGGCTCCGTCAATGAATCCGCAGTCGGGTTGCCTTCACTTCCGCCACGCGCCTCCACGTTCAGATGCGCGGCAGAAACACAAGCGTCATGCGCGATGTCGCCGGCGGAGTTGTCAGGATCAATGCAAACACGAGAACGCAATGAACGCATCTCTTCCAGCAGCGTGGCGGCTGCTTGCGTATCGCCGGACTTGGCCGCCGACTCCAGCTCTTGAGCCGGTTCGGTGAAGACGGGGAGACCCACCGTACCGCCTGCCCCTTTCAGCCAGTGGGCGCCCTTGCTCAGATCCTCATGCAACGCGGCATCCAGTTGTGCCTGCATCTCATCGAGTCTGTCTTCGAGTCGCACCAGGAAGTCCTCGGTGATCGATCGGAACTCCGGGTCGTCCATTGGCAACGTTGGATGGATCGGCCCGGTCTCCTCGGAACGTGTGTGAGTCGGCGGGTTCGCGTCGTTTCCATCTGCGACAAAGAGTGTTCCCATGTCGAACCCACTGGACGTTGTTGCGGGCAGTTCGGTGGCTCCCGATCCGTGGTGCTCGCGTCCCACGTAGGAAGCCACGACTTCCAACAATTGATCGATGTTCACCGGCTTGGTTAGGAACTCATCGCACCCGGCACGCAGACAGCGATCACGATCGCCTTTCATCGCATTCCCCGTTAACGCGATGATGGGCGTTCCGACGCCCGCCTCACGCAGTCGTTTTGTCGCCGTGAACCCATCGACGACCGGCATCTGCATGTCCATCAGCACGATTGCGAAGTCTTCGTCCGCAACCGCCTCGATGGCTTCCAAGCCGTTTGTCGCGCAGCGGGTGATCGCGCCAGCACGCCGGAGAACCAAATCGATCAAGCGACGGTTGCCCTCCCCATCATCGACAATCAAGACCTTCGCATCCGTCTTCAAACGCAATAGACCAGCTCCTTCCCCAGCTCGATCCCGTTCATTCGCGTCACGCCAGATCTCTGCGGGGGTGATCATCTCATCCAAACACATCTCAGCAATGGGCAGTTGCACGGTGAAAGTGCTCCCCACGCCGACGGCGCCGCCCACGGTGAGGGAGCCCCCCATCGCCTCCGTCAGCTGTCGGCTGATCGAGAGACCGAGCCCCGTTCCACCGAAACGACGCGTGGTGGTGCTATCCGCCTGGACAAACTTCTCAAAAATCTTGCCCTGTTGTTCGGGCGTCATTCCGATTCCGGTGTCGATCACCGCGATGTGGATCGCGGGCGCCACGCCTTCCGACTGCTGCAATTCCACATGGACCGTCACGCTGCCCTCTTCCGTGAACTTGATGGCGTTGCCGATCAAGTTCGTGATGACCTGACGCAATCGCGTCGGATCTTTCTGAACGGTCCGCGGGATCACGGACGCAAATTCGACCTTCAGTTCGAGTTCCGCTTCCTGAGCACGGACCCGCATCGTGTCGGCCACGTCCAATACGATTCGATCGATGTTCGTGTCGATCGTTTCGACTTGCAACTTACCGGCTTCGATCTTGGATAGATCCAGAATGTCATTGATCAACTCCAGCAGATGGGCCCCGCTGCGATGAATCATGTTCAAGTGGCTGCAGGCCTCCGTCGAATCGGTCACCAAACCGCGACGCAACACGTCCGTGAAGCCCAGAACAGCATTGAGCGGGGTGCGGATCTCATGGCTCATGTTGGCCAGGAACTGGCTTTTCGCTTCGTTCGCCTGGAGCGCCTCATCTCGCGCCTGAGCCAACGCGATCTTGTTCTCTTCGATCAAGGTGATGTCGTCGAACGTCGCGAGGAATCCCTGCCCCGTGATGGGCGTGCAGTTCACGGTGAATGTCCGACGTCGTCCCGCTAGGTCGTATTGCAACACATGGTCGTAGATCGCCGCCTCCGACTCGCGAGACCGGTCCCACGGCATATCTTCGGCGGGTGCACTTTCATCGTGGGTGGGTGAGATCCAGCCAAGTTCGCTGGCGGATTTTCCAATCATGTCTTCCGTTTCGACCCCAATCGATTCGCACATGCGACGGTTGGCAAACAAAATGCGCCCTCGTCCGTTCAGCAAGATCAACCCAACCGTGAAGGTGTCCAGTGCGCGTTCGACATGCGTGGGCACGGCCCCCGAGGGATCCAGTTGATCCAGAGTCTTTTTCAGAAAGAAGGAGAACTGGATGAAGCAGGCGGGGACCAACACCAGCAACAGCCAACCCGGCGCCCAGTAATTCAAACCCCACTTGCCGCCGGTTGATGCAAATGTGACCTGCAGTTCACCCCAGGCCTCGTCTCGATTGTAGATCGGAACTTGCATCTGTGTGATCGACACCGGCGCGCCCATGACCCAGTGTTTCCCATGCTCGCCAGCTGAAAGCACGCACGCACCTTCGACGTCGCAAATCGCGGCCGACAGCACATCATCATCCCGGTTGACCACACTCTGCAGGCTGATGTCAAGCAACCCGCTTTGGCCCGTTGAGATCAGGGCACTGCTGTTGATGGCGACCGATTCACAGAGCTTAGCACGGCCCTTGAGAATCGCCGCTTGCTCATTTGGAAAGAATCCTCCGGCACTGGCGATCAACAGGGCGCCTACCATCAAGCCAACAAGCGCGATGGAAATCCGGAAGCGGATGGGAATCTTCTGATACAGGCGTTTCATAGTTGAGCTTTCGTTTCAAATCCTTCGGGATTTGTTTCCCGGCTTCGCGTATCGACGTCGCTTTCGGTGGTAAGCGATGCGATCTCATCGCTGGACGAATCATGCGTCTCATCGTGGCCAAAGCCTTCATTACGACGTTGCATGAGTTCTTCTAGGGTTTCGTTGTCCGCACCGTTGCTGCTGAGCCCTTGCATCACGAGCAACGGATCGACCGCACGCCAAGCGGGCAACTGCGCCAGGAATCCAGACAACAGCACACCGCTGCGAAGCGTCCACGCGACCGCACCCACCGTGAGGCTCGATGCGGCGGCCCCCGCCGTACCAACCACCACCAGATCGCCGCGAATCGTGTCTTGAATGACCTGTTGGTTTTGGTCCAAGGCGTTCCAAAGTTTTCCTGGTTCAACGAACATCGCGACCTCCTGGGGCGACAACACACGCGTAAGATCGATGGCCACGTTCAGGTCCAGGAGATTGGAGACTTGGCTCACGACCGTGGTCGCCCTTTGGATCGATTGCCAAGTGGAATCGGCTTGAGCACTCGATCCAGCAACACGTTGCCATTCCTGCTGGATTGGATCCGCCGTCACAACAGCCTCCACGTCCAATTGCCCCGTTTCCGCTTCGCTCCCGGATGGGTTTAATCGCTGACCCAACTCCTGTTTGACAACCTTGGCAGCAAGGTTTGAGTCGGAAGCCTCACCGGCACTCTCTGAATCACCTGAGTCGCTCTCACCCGACTCTTCGCTCGATTCGCTGCTGCTTGAGTCCTCCGAGGACGACGATGACTCGTTCGATTCGGTCGTCTCCGATTGCGTTTCTCCCCCAGAGTCTGCGCCGGCATTCGTCGCGGGTGGTGGCAGTACCAATCGTCCTGCCACCGCGTCTGACGCGAGACTGATCAGCGGTCCCTCGGATGTGCCACGACCGTCGATGAAGCGAATCGCGACTTGAATCTGCGCGTCTTCATCCGCATCCGTCAGGGTATAATCATGCTGATTGGCGCCAACGATATCGACTCCGTCACGCTGCCATTGATAGTCAAACGCCCCCAGGCCATCGGCATCCTGAATCGAACCGGTTTCGGCCTGAAGCGTCTCCCCGACACGCAGGGTCCCCACGATCTGAGGTTGCCCCGTCGGATCACTGTTTCCCTGAGTCACCGTGACGGTGAAAGCTTCGCTGTCATCGGGTGTCCCGCCAACGGTCGCGTCATCGACATTGACGGTCACATCCAAACTGGAATTGAGCGTCGCATCCAGCACGGTCCCAGCCCGCAACTGGAGCCTGTTGCCGTCAATCTCAAAAAGCGATGCGTCGAACCCGCTGAGCGTCAATGATTCGCTTCCCAGAGCGTCGTCATGGATAGAAAGCGTCGCGACCACGATCGACGCCGACGTGTCCTCATCCTCCCCAAGCGTTGTTTGGACGGGGGTAAGCGTGATCGAAGGGGCCTCATTGACATCGGTAACCGACACGGAGAACGCTTGCGTGTCATCCGGGGTCGAACCGACCGTCGGGTCGTCGACGCTGACCGAGACATCGAGTGAGTCGTCGTCTTCAAAATCGAGGGTCGCGCCGGCGCGTACGCGCAACTGGTTACCCACCAGCTCAAAACTGGCAGCGTCTGAACCTGAGAGACTAAGCGTCTCCGAGCCCAACGCATCGTCACCGATCGCGATCGTGGCCACCGTGATGGCCGAGGAGGTATCCGCGTTCTCCGCCAGGGTTCCCACCACGGTGGTGATCGTGATCGTAGGCGCCTCATTGACATCGGTGACGGACAAGGAGAACGCTTGCGTGTCATCGGGCGTCGATCCGACTGTCACGTCATCCACACTCACCGACACGTCCAGCGAGTCGTCATCTTCAAAGTCGAGGGTTGCTCCCGAACGAAGCCGAAGATCATTCCCAACAATTTCAAACGCAGCGGCATCCGAACCTGAAAGGCTCAACGTTTCGGAGCCCAGGCCATCGTCGACCACCATGATCGTGGCGACGGTGATGGCGGACGAGGTATCGGCATTCTCAGCGAGTGATCCGACCACGGTCGTGAGTGTGATCGAAGGCGCGTCGTTGGCATCGGTAACCGACAGGGAAAAGGCTTGTGTGTCGTCCGGGGTCGCTCCAACCGTCGCGTCGTCGACGCTGACGGAGACGTCCAGCGAATCATCATCCTCAAAGTCGAGGGTCACGCCCGACCGCAGTCGAAGGTCGGTCCCCACAATTTCAAACTGAGCGGCATCCGACCCTGAGAGACTCAGCGTTTCTGAGCCCAACGCGTCGTCATCGATTGC
>JBCCYK010000112.1:0-19681 GCA_039189905.1 Planctomycetota bacterium | reverse complement strand
GCCGGTGGCAACGAAGTCAGAATCGCATCGATCGACTTCCGCGCCGATGGCACGCTGGTTCAGGTGCTCACGGAGCCGCTGGCTGTCGGCCAGTACACGCTCGCGGTCCAGCTCGATGGGGTGACCGACCGCGCCGGCAACGCAGGGCTCGGTCAAAACCAATCCACCTTTCAGGTGATTGATTTTCAGGCGGATGTCTCTTGGATCGGCGGCAGCGGCGATTGGTTTGATGCATCCAACTGGGACACCGGAGTCGTGCCGACGATCTCGGACGCTGTTCAGATCAGCGTTCCCGGTGACGTCACCGTGAACATCGGAGACGAAGCCCTTGCGAGACAACTCTTGGTGACCGAAACGATTGCGCTGGCGCCCGAGGGTGTTGGACTGACGGGGCTACGCGTGCAAGAGGACGCCATCCTGGCAGGCCGCATCGTGCTTTCGGATGGTGGCACCAGCAACACGAACGTTTTTCCAAACCTAAACCTGCGTGGGACAACCACGAACACGGGGGCGATCGACTTCTTCGCAGGCACCTTCACGGGCTTGAACAACCAATGGGTGAATCGCGGAACCATCACCCTCTCCGGCGGCTCGACGCAGAAACGAGCGAGTTTCCTGGAACTGATCAATGAAGGCACGATCATCCAGGAACCGCTCGCAGATTTCGATTTGGGCGGCGCGGCGACCGTGTTGGAGAACCGCGGTGTTTACGAAATCCAAGGTGGCGAGCTCGGTAGCTTCAGCTCGGTCCCAATCGTTCTGAACACAGGACGCTTCATCAAGACTGGCAACGCGGAGGCGACGGTCGGGCTGTCCTTGGAGAACCACGGTGAACTGGATCTTCAGGAAGGGACTCTCCGACTCACGAACAATCGCAACCCACATACAGACGGCCTCTTCAAGGTGGCGGGTGGCGCAACCCTGGAGTTTCCTTCCGGCGATCATCGGTTTGCTGGAAACAACGTGATCGAGGGGGAAGGATCTGCAACAACAGGAACGGCCACCGACTTCATCATCAACACGGGCGCAACCCTGACCAACAACCTAGCAAGCTTCCAGATCGCCGCGGACATTGAGGGCAATGGAACGCTCATCAACAACGGTTCGATGGCGCTTTCCGATCTAGGATTCCTGGGCGCCGATGCGGTCTTGCAAAACAATGGAACGCTCACCGTTACCAACGTGAATCTGATCAACGCGACGCTTGAGAATGGCGGACAGGTGATCTACCAAGGTGGCGGAAACCTGCGTACGAGTCCCCAGGGACGCATCAACAACAGAGTGGGTGGCGTATTCACGGTTCAAGACGGCGGCTTGAATGGAACGGGACAGTTCCTCAACGAAGGTGTCCTACGGAATCTTGGTCCCGACGTTAGCACGATCAGCATCACCGTCGTTGACGGAGGGGGCACGATCGATGTTGCGGCAGGAACGCTGCAGCTCACCCGGAACCTCAATCTGAACGCGGCGGGTTCCCTATCGGGCGTGGGCACCTTGGATGCCAACGTGACCAACACGAACGGCTCGATTTCTCCTGGCACATCGCCTGGTACGCTGACGATCGACGGCAACTACACGCAACTGTCGGGCGGTCTGCTGAGCATCGAAATCGCTGGCAGTCAGGCCGACGCGTTCGATCAGCTCATTGTGACTGGCACAGCGAATCTGGCTGGAACAATTTCCGTTGAGTTGATCGGTGACTTTCAACCGGAGTCGCTCGATCGATTCGCCGTTGTCACATTCACGAGTCGCCAAGGCGATTTTGACGCAATCGATCCGCTCAGCCCGATCGATGAAGTATTGACGGCGTTCTTGGATGACGTCCTCGAGCTGGAGATCCGTCTGTTGGAGTAGGGGGATCCGCCAGTCCTTTGTCCAGATTTCGTTCGAGGGTTGGTGCGACGTCGTGGCATAGGCTTCCAGCTTGTGCTTTGCCGCGCCCGTTCCGGATGGCAGGCAGGATGCCTACCCCACTTTCAAGAGTTGACGACGCGATAGGGTCATTCCTTGCTAGTGGCATCTCAGCTAGGCGTGAAACTGAGCAAAGCGGGACGCAAGATTCATGGCTGAAAAATCACACGGCACTCAGGGACAGCTTCACGGAAAGCGTCAACCGCAGTGACGGACAACCGCGGGTTGTATGAGATGTTCAGCTGTCGCAGGCTTCCGGTTTGTTGCAATAGCTGCAACGACTTGTCCGAGAGCGAGCACCGACTCAGGTCGAGTTCCTGCAGCTGATTGAGCCTCGAAATCCGCTTGATCACGTCATCGTTGACGCTTTCGTGATTGTTGACCAAACGCAAGCGTTTGAGATTGGGCAAATGATCGAGAACACGCCATGCCTCGGGAGATGCGTTTGCCAGCAAGTTCGCACCCAGGTCGGTGATCTTCGGGTAGCGTGCTAGCGATTGGAGGGCGCGGTCGGATAGCGGGCAGCCGTCGATCCGAAAGACTTCCAGGTTCGGCCAGGTCGGCATGGAGATGATCTGATGGTCGTCGAGTTGCGTCTCCAGCATGATCAGCAATCGGAGATCAAGGTCGGCCAGGTGCATTAAGCCGGATCCATCTATCCGCGTGCGCGACACGGACAAGTGCTGAAGAAACTTTAATGCAGCGATGTGCCGAAGGCCCGCATCCGTACAGGCGGACTCGTGCAAGGTGAGCAACTGAAGTGATTCGAGCTTGCCAACTTGGCGCAATCCCGCATCATCAACGGGAACACCATACAGATAAAGATGCGTTAGCTTCCCCAGGCCCGCGTCAGCAAGGACCTCGATCGCGTCACCGTCAAGGGACACCCGATCTTCCTTGTGCACCGCGCCGACAGCCTGTCCAAGGTAGAGGCGCTGAAGGTCCGTCGCACCCTTCAAGTGATGGAGATCCGACGTTGTGATAGCCGTGCCCCGCAGATCGATGTCCACGAGGTCGAAATCACCAGTGGGTAGCGAAGATTCCTCGCTGATGGCCCTCGTCCCCAGATGGCGTTCTCGAATGGTGCCTCCCACCGAAAGCACCCACTGGGCGACACGCAACTCGAGCGATGAGGCGATTTCGAGACGCACGCTGGTGCTCAGCGGTTGATCGATTCCTTTTTGAACAAAATCGCGATCCATCGAACTGTTAAGCACAAATGGAATTCCCGCGACGAAGAGTGCCAACAGCCCAGCGACGCAAGCCAATCGTCGACGACCGATGGGATGCTGGAGGCTCACTCGACTCGGGATGGTTTGCGAAATATCTTGCATGGCATCGATGGTTTCGATGACCATCGCCGCGTTTGCAATCCGATCGGCAGGGGATTTCGCCATCATTCGCTTGACTAAGTGGCAAACCGACGGCGGGACATCACTGCGTAGTTGCTCGATAGGGGTCGGTTCTTCCAGTTGATGGGCAACGAGCTTTTCGGCAACCGTTGCCGCTGCAAAGGGGGGACGTCCCGTGAGCAAGAAATAAAGCGTGCAGCCGAGTGAGTAAAGGTCGGCTCGCGCATCGACCTGATGAGCGTTTCGTGTTTGCTCGGGAGCGATGTAATCGAATGTGCCCATCACTTGGTCATGGGATGTCAAGTTCGAGTCGACCTGCCCGGACAAGAGAGCGATGCCAAAGTCAAGGATCTTCACGTGCGGCGTAAGCACGGATCGATACGTGTTCACGGAAGAGTCATCCGCGAGCGTGTCTGGCTCTTTGCAAATCATCAGGTTCGGTGGTTTGATGTCGCGATGAACGAGCCCCATCGCATGGATATGTTCCAATCCCGACGCGACCTGACGAACGACGGCGCAGGCGCCAGCGACTGTCATTGGACCGGTTTCACGCACCGCTTCCGCAGTCGTCCTCCCCTCGACCAACTCCATCACCAAGAAGCGAAAACCATCGGCTTCCCCGGCATCGAGCGCGCGAACGATATTGGGATGCTCCATCCGCCCCGCGGCCTTCATCTCTCGATCGAATCGGCGCGTCAATTCTGGATCGAGTCCAGGGTCCTGTCGGATCAGCTTGATCGCGACCGATTTATCAAGGTGCTTGTGGTGCGCCTTGTAGACAGCCCCCATCCCGCCATGGCCCAAGGGTTCAAGCAATTCATAATCCCCAAGCAGAGCAGGGATCTTCGGGGGGGCATCCGCGTCCGGGCGAACGCCATGATCAACGGACGGCCTCATGGCCCACGCGGATCGCGCGTGGACGAGGGCTTGGCTACGCTCAGGTTCATCGTGAAAGGGGTCGCTTTCGCCCGCAAGTCGAAACGCTCGAAGAAGCGCGTTGTGTCCCGTCATCTCACGCGTGATCTGCTCGAAAGCCCGTTCGCAAGATGCACATGACGCCAGATGCTCAGCGATCGTCTCAGCATCCTCCGTTGATGTCTCTCCGACGCAATAGGCGGAGAGTTGCTGTTTGGTCACACAAGTATGGGTCACGACCGACGTTCACTTCCTTGGTGATTCGCAGTGGCAACCCGCTCCACACGGAACATGTTCATGAGGGGCGCACCTGTGAGCGTAACGGGGAATGGAGCACCAGAAATTACCGCTGTCCAGCTAGAGTTCACCACAGAACTCTTCTCGTATTCGTTTGAGCACGCGGAATCGAGCTTGACGAATTGCGTTCGCATTCATCTGCAACTTGGATGTGATCTCGGCGGTCTCATAACCCTCAACCGTGGACATCCAAAACGCCTGCCAAGTGCTGCGTGAAAAGTCATTTCGAACTAGCTGCATCGAACGCTGTAGCAACTCAGACAGATCGACCACGTCCTGGTCCGATGGTTCCTCTTCGTCGGAGAGGCTTTCAGCGAGACCCCGCAATTTCTGATCCATTGCCGTGCCTCCTCCGACAATGGGCGATTGCTGACGACGTCGGGCAAGATCCACTATTTTGTGTTTTGTGATCACCCGCAGCCAAGCCCGAAAACTATCTCCAGGTCGATCGAGCTGCAAGCGTTCGACACCCTGCGCCACTGCTAGGAACACTTCCTGAACAACATCCACCGCATCCGATGGTTGGCATCGGGATCGACGGCACCAGCTATAAACCAAAGGTCCATACAGTTCGACCATTCGACTCCACGCGACGGCATCCTTCACCCTCACGCCATCCAACATGGTGGATCGTGTGGTACCAGGCTCGTAGACGGCGGTGATCCATTCTCGTGACATGGGGAGCATTGAGGACTGCAGCTCTTGGGAACACTCGGTGTGCCGAGCCATGGCCGCAGGTGCGGGGATCATCCATGGGGCTCGACAACAGGAGTCCAATTCCTGCCTCGCGACGGCACACCTCCCAATATCTTAGTTTCTATGCCGGAGTCATCCACCGGTTTAGAAGGCCTGATCGTTGGAAGAGGCCTGCGGGCGCCACAGATAAAGCGTGTCAGGCGTGCAAAAGACGCCTGACGCCGAAAAGAAACCTCGCTCTGACAGCGCCACGCGCCCCCGCAACGCGTGCTACGGCAACCTCAGCTCGCCATGCGTCCATCGCTGACGGGTCCGACTATGGGCGCTTCCCCAAAGCTGGCCTGGACGCATCATTCAAATCAGGCGTGCACAAAGGGAGACATCACGCCGTCGAAGGAGGTCGCCGACCACAATAGCGTGAGCAAGAATCAAGTTGAGGGTGACCGTCGCGTCAGTCGTCGATCCCGCGAGGGTCGCTGGCCAACTTCGCGCGGATCGAGACCAATCGCTTCCGGGAGGGGAGCGTTTGCCAACGAAGTTCAAACCAAATCGAAACGTAGCAAACCGCCAAACTCAAGACGTACATCGCCAGCACCGACAGCGTTTCCCGCGCAAATAGATCGTGCAACCGAAATTCCGTCTTCGCCAGCCTCAGAATCAGGACCAGAGCCATCGGCAATGCGAACCAGTAGTGAAAAGACTTCAATCGCGACGCTTGCAAGTCGAGCTGGAAGATAGCCCGATCGACGTCACCGATCATCGTTGACTCGAAGTCCCTTTCCTGATGCAACCGGCGTTGCCGTTGTCGAAACAGCATGCCTGCCGACGCCACCGCGACCAGCACGGTCAACACGATCGTCACCCAATCCAGCCAATCGAGTACGCTTGAAGTGACCAAGCGTTTACCAGCCGACATGCCGCCTACGAATAACAACACGCCAATCATGACAAACTCATATACGCCCACGGCCTCGTCGATCCGCGCCGTTCGCTTCTCCACGCTCGCGTGCAGGGCATCGGGATCAACCACGTAAAGCGGCTGATCGTTCTGCTGGTCCCAAACAACCTTCAAGTCTTCGATGTCCATCAGCCAAGCACCTTCGGTTGCAGTTCGGCAAAGTACTTTTTCATACGATTGATCTTCACACCCACATTGGATGGCGACATCCCGGTTGCATCAGCGATGACCTGGTAGGAAGCTCCGTCGAGCCACATCAATGCTACAGACCGATCGACCTCATCCAGTTTCGCGATCTGGTCGTACAACCAATCCAATCTGGGGTCGGGCCTCGACGGCGTGTCGGGCTGCGACAACGCCGCTTTGCCTATGGCCGCGACCGATTCTCGATGCCGGTTCTCGCGTTTAGACCAAGCGATCGCGGAATAAAGGCCAACTCGGTACAACCAGGTCGTTACGGCGGAGTCTTGCTTGAATTTGGGAATGGAGTTCCAGATTTGGATCGCGATCTCCTGAAACAGGTCCTCTTGGTCGTGGAAATTGAACGCGTAAGCGCGAACGATCTTGAACAGCAGACCCTGATGATCGCGAATCCATTGCTGGAAGATTCTCGCCTGTTCGTTCGGAGTCATCGAAGTCTCGTCATGAAGACACCACCGTGATCAAGGCATCACCGCCTTGGAGTTTGGCGGGCGTTTCCATCACTAGTGATTGCAGAGCAGCGATTCCTTACATGAAACCGAGGAAATCGCAGTTCCCGGCAAACCTTTCAGCTGAACCCACCTTGCGTCGTCAGCCATTGAACTGGTGGTTGCGTGACGAAAATACGGACGTTCTAACGGGACGTCACAAAACGAGACACCGACTTGGTGGTGAGGATCCGATCTCGTTTGCAGCCTGCAACCACTGAGCGTCTTTCCGCCCAGCCACAGAGCGAGAAGCAGCCATGGAACGCTGAAGTAACTCAGACATCGCGACAATTTCTTCGTCCGGCTCTTCTGACTCGACACCGTGGCTCTCCGGAACACGTCGCAGTTTCTGATCCATGGCTGTGCCGCCACCTACCAAGGGTGTCTTTTGATGACACCGGGCAAGATCAACGATCTTGTTCCTTGTGATCACATGTAGCCAAGCCCGGAAACTGTCTCCCGGTGATCCAGTCTCGTGTCATGGGGGAACTTTTGGGGAGCGTCGGGGCTCGTGAGTACTCACTGTGTCCTATTTTAGTTTCTATGCCGGAATCGGCTACCGGAATCGAAACCTCGCTCGATCGAAGGGGCCAGCGAGTTCCACAGTCAAAGCATGAATGGGGAGCCGAACAACGCCTGGCATCACCGAAAACGACCACTGCCCACGAACCGGCGTCCCAAGATCCAAACGCGGATGCGGGAACGACGCCCCGAGCTTCGATCCAGATTTCGTGAACGCTGCAAGTGAAATGATCTAAGATTCGACAGCGTTATTCAGACGTGACCTTATTCCTAGGAACGAAACAGATGATTCGATTGTTGTGCAGCCTGGTTTTACTGACGTCATCGGCGGTCACTGCCGCGGATCGACCGAACATCCTGTTTATCATTGCCGACGATGCCTCGCGCGACAGCATGGGCGTTTACGGGAGCACCTATGTCAAAACGCCTGCCTTCGATCGGATCGCGAAGGAAGGCGTACTCTTTACCAACGCCTACAACTGCAATCCCAAGTGCGCACCGGCCCGCGCCTGTCTGCTGACGGGCCGATATTCGTGGCAACTCGAAGAGGCTTGCAACCACAATCCTTTTCTCTCGGATCGGTGGAAGTTCTATCCCTATCTGCTCGAAGAGACAGGTTACTTCGTCGGGTACACCGGAAAAGGTTGGGGACCGGGGATTTGGAAAGGAATCGACGGCGGAAAAACCGGCTTCCAACGCGATAACCCGGCTGGTCATGCCTGGACCAAACGAACGAACAAGCCTCCCTATTCAGGGATTAGCAAGACCGATTACGCGGCGAACTTTGCTGACTTCTTGGATGATCGTGATGAGCGTGCAGACAACCAACCGTTCTGCTTTTGGCTCGGTACCCGCGAACCTCATCGCGGCTATGGGAAGGACAACTGGAAACTCGATGGGCGAGATCTGAGTGAGGTCACCGTGCCGACGTACTATCCCGATAACGAAATCATTCGAGGTGACCTGGCGGACTATGCGATCGAGGTCGAATGGTATGACATGCATATTGGGAAGGCCCTTGAGCACTTGGAGGTTCGCGGGATGCTCGAAAACACCCTTGTGATCGCCACCTCAGATCATGGCATGCCCTTTCCGCGGGTGAAGGGCCAGATTTACGACGATGGTTTTCACGTCCCATTGGCAGTTCGCTGGGGACGGAGAATCCAGGCCGGACGCACCGTAACGGACTTCGTGACCTTCCCAGATCTGGCTCCCACGGTGATGGAAGTCGCGGGACTGGATCCGGATCCGCAGATGACGGGACAGAGCTTCTTGAGGCAACTCCTTGATGAGGAATCCGGTCGAATCGACCAGGCACGCGACCACACGCTACTGGGCAAAGAACGACACGATATCGGACGCACCGATGGCGATCTCTTATCGGTTGGGTACCCCGCCCGCGCCATCCGCACCGATGACTATTTGTACGTCCGCAACTTCGCTCCCCAACGATGGCCTGTCGGCGATCCCGAGTATGGATTCATGAATTGCGACGGATCACCCACCAAGACTTTTCTTCGGGCGATTTCACCAGACGGAGACGAATACCCCTTCTTTCAGTTGAGCTTTGGCAAACGCCCCTCGGAAGAACTCTATGACATGCGACACGACACGGGCTGTGTTCACAATCTGGCGGCCTTGGCTGCCTTCACGCGGATCAAAGAAACGCTTGCCGGTCAGATGGAGCAGGAACTTATTGAGCAAGGCGACCCGCGGATGCTCGGAACGGGCGAAGTCTTTGATTTCTACCCGAACTGCCGTATCGATCGGCAGCAAAAACTCTACAAACGTCCCGACTGGGATCCCGTCGCGGTATTCGAGGAGAAGTTCGGAAGCTAAGCGATCGCTGTCCTGGAAGATGAAATCGTGGCGTGCAACAACGCCGTGGACCTTGTTGAAACCGAGGGCCAAAACGCGGGTCATCGCCTTTCGACTCCTCACCCCCCAACATCGCCCGCACGCTCCCAGTCCGAGGCCGATTCCGATTCGTCTTCGTCGACGGGTGCAACTAAAGAGAGCAAGTCGCCGATCTTTCGATGTGCTTCAATCGGGTGCCGAAGGCTTTGCTCGGTCAAAACCTCATACCGATTCCGACGACCGACCTTTTCGCGGCGAACGAAACCCTCCTCTTCCAGGTCTTGAACGATCCGTTGCACGGCGCGTTCGGTGATCCCGATGCGAGCAGCCACTTCCCTCAAAACCACCCCCGGGTTGGCATGCAACAAAACAAGGACGTGGGAATGATTGGTAAGGAACGTCCATCGATTACCGCCCCCGGCTGGTTTTCCCAATGAGGTATTACCAACGGACGCAGCTTCGTTCCGTTCATCCAAATCCTTGCCCTCCGTCATGCTGATAGGACTAGGCCACCGGCTTGGACATGAAGTCCGTCTCCGTCTTGATGTCACTGCCATCCGGTGTGGCATCACTCTCCAAGTCAAACCATTCTTCTTCGAACTTCAGAAAACCCGATTCGCCCTTGTTGGCCTTGGCAAGAGCCACATTGGTCCCCAAAGCAATCACCGCGTCGCCCATCGCAACTTCGGGATAGCATCGAGGCTTGTTTTCGGGAGCCGGATTTCGAATGCACCATGCCCAGTGCTCGATCTCTTCCAGATAGCCTCTGCTCACGGGACCGGATGCAGCCGCGGCGACCGGCGCCGCATAGTCCCCACTGGCGGACGTGTCCAAGGCATAACTGTCGCCACTCTTCTTCACGCCCACTTTGCTGGCCGTGTCGCTGTTTCGATAAAGATACGCGTCTGTTTCCTTTTCCAATACCAATGTGCCCTTGGTCCCCATCACCACCTCGCCCCAACCGCCAAAGCCGTTGCCATTGATGGACGAATACGTGACGACCACCTTCTTATTGGGATCCTCTTCATAACCCGCAACCGGGCCATGCCTTTGGTTGTCCGGGTTAGGGTACTGCTGCACACGGTCGTAGTATCCCACATCAAATGTTTCGGAATACTCCGGTCCGGGGAACTCAAACATACAATAGACATGGTCACCAACCTCGCGGTCGACCGGCATGATGTGCCGTCCGCCGACCGCGTGAACGGTCAAGGGATGCACCTTCTTTCCATCATCTCGAAGCGACGACAAAAAGATGCTGACCGCGTCCAATTGATGGCTGCCCAGTTCCGCCATCAGACCCGCGCCGGTCCGATTGAACAAACGCCAGCGATGCAACTCCTCCATCGCGGTGAACATTTTGTCCCCAACGGAGAAGTCCGTGTAGCCATACTTGCTGGGGTCCACTTCTTTATCCGCATCCCACGCGGTCCACTGAGCAATCTCGCGTTGCAGACGCTCGATCTCATCGGGATCCGACGTCTCATTGAGGGCCTTCTTGCGGTACTTCAAATCGCTTGCAATGCGATCGTATGTCGCCGTGTCGCCCCCGGGGATCGGCATGGACCAGGAGTCTCCACCTGGAAGATTTCCGCGGTGCCACTGAGCACGAATATGGTGCAACTGGCCGAGTAGTCCCCAGCGGATGAGGTTCACCGCGTTGTCATACTTCACGTTGTAATGGCGCTGGTGACCTGTCGCGAGATGCAAAGGGTTCCCATTTTTGTCCTTCAATTCCGCAGCCATGCGAGCCATGACCTTGCACTGGGCCACGTTATGGGCCATCAGTTTTTCGGTCAGCACATGCAGGCCACGTTCCATCGCCAGTGCGGCGACGGGGGCATGCAGCCAAAGTGGGAGTGCGATGATGACGGCTTCAATGTCGGGGTCATCCAAGCATTCCATGATCCCGCCGTTTTTCTCCCCGTCGTAGACCTTCACGTTCTTGCGTGCTTCGGCTTCGTCCCTATAGCCAGCGACGCTGATCAAGCCTGGGCGACGCTTCAGGGCCGACGAACTCGACCAGTCCCCATGAAACGCACGGTGCTGACTGAACGGCCGAATATCGCAAATGGCTTTGACATCGACGTATTTCGGATTGCAACCCCCGATCAGCACGTTGCCTTCGTCACCGGTGCCGATGACCGCAACACGCACCGGATCGTCGACCTTGCCATAACCAAAGTAAGCCGCACCGAGCCCCGCTCCGCTGATGGCGCTGGCACCCACAATCCCGCGCAAGAAGTCACGCCGATTCACATCGTAGTAGCTGTCGACCGCAGAGTAGTAATTGCCCTCGCCAACGGCCTTCTCATCAGCTGATAAACGATCAACCATTTGAAATCTCCCAAGTAGGTCTGCTAGGCGGCCGAACGGCCGGCGAATTTACGTGTGATCAGGTGAAGGAAGAAATCCAGCCCGGCGAACCGACCGGCTCCCGTCGATGCGAGTACCAAACAGGCCATGCACTCGATGAGTTGGTAGTTGCTGGACGCCGGCCCCGTCACCGGCGGGTATTGACTCATCACCACTTGACCGAGGAAAGCTGCCGCAGCTAACGCCGCTAAGGGTGTGAACAAGCCCAGAATCAGTAGCCAGCCAATCGTCATGTCGAAGTACGGCACCATGCGATCCAGAACGCTGGTGTCGATCAGCGCTGACCGTGGTTTGGTCAACCTGAACTTGGGCGTTGCACTCTTCTGCTCGTCGGTTGCTAAGTCGTTCTGAGCCGACTCGTAATTGTCCCAGACGGTATCGATCTGAGCGAAAACCGGGTTGATCGTGTTCGTCAACTCTCTGCGAACTGTTTCTCGCTGCCCACTCAAGGACTCGACGCCAGATCTGGCTGGTGCACGGTCCATCGCGTCAAGACGCTTCAAGCCGATCTCGAATTCTTCGATCTCGTTGCAATTCAGCTCAGTGACATACTGCCATGATTCGATGGCCTTCGCATAGTTGTTTTGCGCCATTGCGATCTGTGCTTCATCGAATCCGAAGTGTGTGGCGATCTGGTCACGGTAAACCGCGAAGTGAACCTTCGTACGCTCCATGTCCAGACGAAACGCTCCGTCGTGGTCCCAAACCATCGCGCGAAACTGACCCGCCATGGGTCCACGAGCATTGGCAAAAAACGGTTTTGCACTCCAGTCACCAGCCTCATACTTGTCGACACCTTCACTCAAGAAATGCCAACCGATTGTCAGACGCAGGATCACCAGCATCGCAATCGCCAAACCGTTGATCAGTCGCGGGGACAGCCCCCAGCCGGTCGCGAGGCGTAGGGGAGCGAGAAAAATCTTTGCCACCGAGAAGATGCTCCGAGCAGGAAGCGAGGGAAGGGGAGTCAGGAGGGAGTTTCGACATGCGGGCACCACCGCCACGGGAAATCACCGCCACCAATGTGCCGAAACCCGCATTATGGCAGGGCGGCGGCCATTCGCCAACCGATGCCGTCCGCTAAGGAGCCACAGACTGGCTCGTTCGCATCGAGCGACCGCAAGACCGAAACAATCGATCGACTTTGGGCTCGCTTGCGCACGCAACGGAATCCAAACGAGGCCGCGCGCTCACGTGGGTTCAGCGACGAAGTGTCCAATCATCGTTGCCAAAGCGTTCCGAAGCAAGCTGCAAGGCTCGATCCAACTCACCTGCGGTCAATTCGCCCTGCTGGAGAGTCGCCTGCGAATGGTCCGCGATCACATCCCCCCACTCGCTTGCAATCGCAGTCGCTTCAATCCGCTGCCCCGTCAACTCGGATAAACCCGGAAGTGCCGGCGCGGCGGGGCTGACGCTCAATAGCAAACTTCCGTGCTGCAAGAATGCCCCGCGATTGTGGCGTTGAGCCGAACCTAGCACCTTGTAATCAGAGCAGATCAAATCTTGTTCGGCCCGTCGGCGGAAACAAAGAAACGGTTCTTGACGATCAGAATTGGCGATCTGGCTGGATCCAGAGGAGACGTTCGACTCGTAGGTCGCCGTTGTGATTCCACGCCGCTGCAGCACGTCGCTGATGGCAGAATGAATCGCCACATAGAGATCACGACGCGCCCCCGTATGTCCCGGTGGCAAGGGCAGGGTCAAGCTATAGGTCAGTTCACGATCATGGACGATCGCACCTCCGCCCGTCGTTCGACGCACACGGGGCATCACGCAGTCGGCAGGGATTTCCGCATGCGATTGAAAGTAACCCAGGCTTAACGTCGCTTGGTTCCAGCCATAGAACCGTAGGGTCGGGGGACCGCCGGCCGAGACGGACTCCATGATCGCCTGGTCGATGGCCATGTTGGTTCGGCCATCGAATGTCTCAAAACCAATGAGTCGCCAAACCGGATTCACTCCGTGGCACCCGAGTCCATCCAACGAAGCACGGGACGCCGCGCTGCAGTGACATCATCGGGCCGACTGATCTTCGTCGTGTGCGGCGCCTCGTGAACCAAGTCACCCGCCTCATCCGTGATCCGGAACAGGGCCTCGGCGAAAGCATCCAGGGTTTGTTTGCTCTCGGTTTCGGTCGGCTCAATCATGACGGCTTCGTCAACCACCAAGGGGAAATAAACGGTCGGCGCGTGGAAACCATAGTCCAAGATGCGTTTGGCGAGATCCATCGCTGTGATTTTGTGATTCGACTTCAGCTGGGATGCTGAGGCGACAAATTCGTGCATGCAACGATCCCCATGGGGAACGTCCAGGAAGTGTTTCACCTTGCTCAGCAGGTAATTCGCGCTCAGCACCGCGTCTTCGCTCACATTCCGCAACCCTTCACCGCCATAGGTGCGGATATAGAGATACGCGCGGACCAAAACGCCCACGTTTCCGAAGAAGCTTCGTACCCGACCAATTGAGAGATCGCTTGGCGAGACCAATTCGTAGCGAGTCTCCGAATCCTCTTCCACCTTTTCGACGATCGGCCCGGGGAGGTACTTCGCCAAGGCTTGCGACACGCAGATCGGTCCCGCGCCTGGTCCGCCGCCGCCATGCGGTCCCGAGAACGTTTTGTGCGGGTTGAAGTGCATCAAGTCGGCTCCAAAATCACCCGGCCGCGTGATCCCGAGAATGGCATTCATGTTGGCACCATCCAAGTAGATCAACGCACCCGCCTCATGAACCAACCGGGCGATCTCCTCCACCTGACGGTCGAACAGGCCAAGCGTGTTCGGATTGGTCAACATGAAGACCGCGGTTTCTCCGTTCAGTTTGCTTTTCAAGTCATCCAGGTCCACCAAGCCATCCGCACCACTCTTCACCGTCTTGGTGGTGAAACCTGCCATCTGAGCGCTGGCCGGGTTCGTCCCATGAGCCGAATCGGCGGTGAGCACGCAGGTTCGATTCTCCCCTCGATCACGGAAATACTCCGCTGCAACCAGGAGCGCCGTCAATTCTCCGTGAGCTCCGGCCGCCGGTTGCAATGAGCAACCAGGAAGACCACTGATTTCGCCGAGCATCCCTTGCAACTCGTGTAACAACGCGAGCAAACCTTGGATTGATTCTACGGGTTGCATCGGATGGACCTCGGCAAACCCAGGAAGGGATGCGATGCGTTCATTTCGCTTGGGGTTGTACTTCATTGTGCACGAGCCCAACGGATAAAAATGCGTGTCCACGCTCATGTTTAAAGTCGAAAGCCCGACGAAATGCCGGACAACATCGCCTTCTGCCAACTCTGGCAACGGAGGCGGTGTGTCAGCGAGGCAATCGGGTGACACTTCATCGTGGCTGGCGACTGCTGGAACCCCTGGTTCGCCCAAGCGATGTGCTCGGCGGCCTGAACAGCTCAGCTCAAAAAGCAACTGGGTGGCTTGTTGGTTCCGCATCAAGAATTCTCCGCAGTCAGAAGGGACGGTGCTGACACAAGCGTTTCGGACCAATGGTCAATGTCTTCACGGGTGCGTTTTTCGGTCACCGCAACCAGGAAACAATGGCGGTAGTGATCGGGCAAAGCGTGATCCGGCTTTGCATCCGCCATGGGCGTGAGATCGATACCGGCCAAGACACCCTGCTGCATCGCATGGCCAAGCAGACCCGGCACATCCTCGCCATGATCACGTACAACGAACTCCTTGAAGTTCCCACGTTGGTGAACGACTTCGAATCGATCGGATTGCTGAATCGCTTCGATGGCATACCGCTTCTTTGCCAGGCAGTGATCCGCTGTTTCCTGGAGTCCTTGGGGACCCAGCAAGCTCAAATGAACACTGGCTCGCAAGGCCAGCAGCGTTTGGTTGCTGCAGATATTGCTGGTTGCCTTCTCACGTCGAATGTGTTGCTCGCGGGTCTGCAATGTCAGCACCCAGCAGCGTTTGCCACGACGGTCCGTTGTCTGCCCGGCAATCCGTCCCGGCAAGCGACGAACCAAGTCTTCGCGACACGCCATGATGCCCAGGTACGGTCCCCCATAAGCCAAGGGATTCCCCAAGCATTGGCCCTCTGCAACGGCAATGTCCACGCCTAGATCTCCCGGCCGCTTCATTCGCCCGAGACTGATCGGATCGAAAGCGCAGATGCTGAGGGCTCCCTTCGCCTTGGACGCGGAAGCGATGGCTTCAACCGGCTCACATTGGCCAACAAAATTGGGAGACTGGATCAGCACGCAAGACGTCTGATCGTCAATCGCGTCAATCAAGGCGCTGGATTCGCCCGACGTTCCGGCATCGACGACCACCAATTCCGCGTCGATGTTCTTCAGATAAGCATCCAGGATCTCCCTGTACTGCGGATGCACCAGGTTGCTTGTGACAACCCGATTGCGTTTCCGGGTCGTCGCCAAGGCCATCAGGACAGCCTCCGTTGCTGCAGATCCGCCATCGTACAGACTTGCGTTGCTGACAGCCAAACCCGTCAACTGCGTGACGAGTGTTTCGTACTCAAACATGACCTGCAGGTTTCCCTGGCTGACTTCCGCTTGATACGGCGTGTAGGACGTGTAGTACTCGCCCCGGCTCGCAATCTCATCGACGGCGGCGGGTATGAAATGGTCATAAGCTCCCCCGCCCAAGAAACACGTGTGCGACCGCGCGGAGGCGTTCATGGCCGACAGCTTCTCCATCTCCGTCTGCAACGCCATTTCATCCGCCGCCTCGGGCAGCCGAAGCGTGCGATCCATCCGCACCGACGCGGGGACCTGGGAACTGATCAACGCGTCGACGCTCGCTTCGCCGATCGCTTGCAACATCGCTTCGCGGTCGCCGTCGGTATGGAACAGATAAGACATGGAGCTGAATACACTTTCGTTCGAGAGATCAAACAACCACTTCAAATCAAATCGGGCACCCGATCAGCCTGATTCCGCGCACTGTTTGCAATAGGCGTCGTAATCCATGAGAGTCTCCGGTGCCGGCGCGGACAGCTTGACGCGAATGATCCAACCAAATTCGTAGGGGTCCTCGTTCAAGGAATCCAATTGATCCGGTAATTCCGAATGCACCTCAACGATCTCACCGGCTACCGGGCTGTACAGAGGGCTAACCGCTTTCACCGATTCAACTTCACCAAACTCTTCTCCCGCACTCACGGACCGGCCCACCTCCGGTAGGTCCATGTACACCAGATCATTGAGTTGTTCGATCGCGAAGGATGAGATTCCAATCGTGGCGATCGAATCACCGCCCGACGTCTCAACGTCCACCCACTCGTGGCTCTCGGCATAGTGCAACGACTTAGGGTCACGTGTCATGGATTCTCCTTCGGGTGATGGTGTCGAAAAAGCGTTGGCATCTCACGGGCTCCAGAATGCTCCAGCGAGACGCGAGTGGTTGGCGGCAAGGGTCTCGAACTAGCTTGCCGATGTCTTGCGTGTCCGTTTGTAAAACGGGAGTGGTGTTGGCAGGGCTGGCACGCGTGTGCCGCGGATATCAATCTGCATCGGCGCCTCGCCCAGACTTGTAGTATCCACCAAAGCCATGGCGATCGGATAACCCAGGGTCGGAGAGGGGCCACCACTGGTCACCACGCCGACCTTCTCGCCATTCGAATTGAGCACGTCACAGCCCTCGCGTGCAGGGCGTTTGCCTTCGGGAAGCAAACCGATTCGTTGTCGCTGCGGATTTTCCTTGGCGACACTTCGCAAAGCCTCGTCGCCAATGAACGATCGCCCGCTTCCGTCCCCATTCATCAGATTGACTGCGAAGGAAAGCCCTGCTTCCAGAGGATTGACCGTGTCGGTCAACTCGTGACCATAAAGCGGCATCGCAGCCTCCAGCCTCAACGTATCGCGTGCCCCCAGCCCCGCTGGTTGCAGCCCTGCTTCTCGCCCAGCCAGCAACACGTTCTCCCAGACGCGTTTGGCCTCCTCGGCGCGAACCACCAACTCCAGGCCGTCTTCACCGGTGTAGCCTGTACGACTGACGATCGCTGGCTTTCCGAACTGGTCGGTGACGCGGGCCTCATAGTTTTTTAAACGCGTGGGATCAAAACGAAAGAGCTTCGCCACCGATTCCAACACGCGAGGCCCCTGAACGGCAATCATCGCCGTCAGCTCCGTTCGATCCGTCAGCGTCACCGTCGGGAAGTCTGCCAGGTGGGGTTCCAACCACTTCAGGATCTTGGCTCGATTGGACGCGTTGACCACCAAGAGGTGGTAGCGTTTGCCGGACGGCGTCTCCACGTTCGAAACCAAAACATCATCCAGCACACCGCCATCCACGTTGCAAATCATGGCGTAGCGCGTGCGGCCGAGGGGCAAATCGGAAACCCGACGCGTCAGCAGGTGATCCAGAAGCGCCCCTGATTGCTCACCATCGAAACGCAATCGTCCCATGTGAGAAACATCGAACAGAACCCCACTCTCGCGGCAGCGTTTGTGCTCGTCCACGATCCCCTTCAGATGAGGTTCCCCGGTGTAGTGCAGCGGCATTTCGTACCCGGCAAAAGGCACCAACTTAGCGCCTGCGTCGCGATGCCACGCGTGCAGCGGCGTCGTCTGTAGGGATGAATCCAGCGAATCAGCTGTGTTCACGGAGGTGGGTCCCTAGCGCGAGCAAATGGGGCACCGCAAACGTTCATCGCGTTGCCAGGACGCGACTGTCGGCGGTGAGGGAAAACGATGACTTGAAAAAGATCAGTTGCCTAACAGCGTAGCTGGCTGCTGCCAAGCTGTTAAGCATTGATCCGTGAAATTGCGTCATCAGCCGCTGGGGATATCATCCGCTCGATCGTACTCGACCGCAGGCTCGGAAACTGCGTCGGCACGAGCGATCAACCAAGTGAGCGTCGAAACGATCCGCCGGTGAGTCCAGCGTGACACCGCTCATCCAAACCGGTCGTTATCGAGGCGGTCGTGATCGAATACAGGTTCAGTCATCACAGCCTGGTTTCGATTGAAAGTACGAGTACCGGGCTGCGCCCTGAGTACGAGTGCGAATTGATGCCAGAACAATCCAGTCAGCCGCCGTGAGAGCGCATTTTGAAACGCGCTGGTCGCGCCGCTCTCAGGAACTGGCACTTCGATAGCTCACCAACGCACGTCGAAAGATCCAGCGGCTGGATGTCACGCTGATGGCCGTTGCGAGCAAAGCCCACGCGGCCAGTGAGTGAATGGAAGCGGAACCAGCCGCCAGCGGTTGGGCGAGAATCCGGGCGGGAACATTCACCACCACCAGGACCGGAACAACAAAGGTGAACAGACCATAGAGGGTCACGCCCCAGCCCCGATTGTAGATCTCCATGGGATAACGACTGAAGTTGGTGATGTAGAACCAGAAATTGTAAAGCGTCTGATTTCGCCCCAACCAGATACTTGTTGCCGATAAACAAATCATAAGGCTGTACATGATGGCGACGCCACAGGCGCAGTAAAACACATACAACAACACGGAACCGATCCCCGGGACGAAGGGGTCCGCCGGGTCGCGGGCCAAACGCCATAAGGCAACCCCCAAGATCAGCAGACCCGCTACAAAATTCGCGAGCGAACTCCAGGACACTCGCCGAAACGAAATGAGGAACTGGGTGTCGATGGGCTTGAGCAGAGCGAAATCCAACCCACCCGTCCGGATCAACTCACTGAACTCCTCGGCATTGGGCATGAAGAACGCCTGCACGATCGAGTTGATGAACCACGTCGTCGCCAAGAAGACAAAAAAGCGTTCTTGATCCCACCCGGTATCGCGTCCAATCGAACCCGTGTACTGAAACACAATCAAGTAAAAGCCGACGTTCATCGCCGTCCAGCCAAGACTGCTCAAGCATTCAATCACAAAGTTGGCACGAAACGTCATGTCGCGTACCAGACTGTTCTGGGCGAACGTGCCAAACACGCGAAGGTACTGCATGGCTCTCGTAGCGCCCCCTGCTCGATCTCCATTGGG
This sequence comes from Planctomycetota bacterium, assembly GCA_039189905.1. Lineage (GTDB taxonomy): Bacteria > Planctomycetota > Planctomycetia > Pirellulales > Pirellulaceae > Rhodopirellula. The sequence goes on along the minus strand of JBCCYK010000112.1, from coordinate 183 downwards.
GCCCACCGTTGTGATTGGTGATCCCGACGTCTGTTCCGCACTTGCCTGGCTCATCCACCGTACCCGCTGTAGCGTTTCAGGCCTCGCGCGTATGCGACACGGCAAAGAACGATGAAGAACGTCAGCCACGCCGCTTCCGCCGCCATCGCCCACGGCAGTTCATCATCGGGAATCTTCCCCAAG
>JBCCYK010000111.1:0-19854 GCA_039189905.1 Planctomycetota bacterium | reverse complement strand
TAGCGGCCCGGGGTTTGAGTCCACCCGAGCGTCCATCGTCAACCAATGGGAAAAGCCTCCTGGATCACACCATCCTCGCCGCAGACAAGCCCTAGCCAAAAACGGCCACGCTCAACGCTGCGCACACTTTGGACAGCTACGCCCAACCAACCTACGGGGCGCGATACCAAGTGACCGTCAAATCTCCTGAGGAGATCCGCCGCGAAGGCCGACGCCGGCGAACGCAACAGCGGAACCAGCGAAGGGCCGAACGCCGTGAGGCCTATGGCGATGCCCAGCCAATGCTCCGGCCAACCCTTGGGCCACAGGTCGCGTTGTGCCGCGTCTTGCTCCAAGGCGGCAACATCCAGGGCTCCACCATCCTGGTCCGGGCCCTGCTAGAATCGTTCATCGTGGGCGAGCACTTGGCCGCAAAGGGCTTTGTTCCCGAAGGCCGAGCCATGGATGTCATGCTGGCCAACTTGCGGTCATGCAAGAAGTTGACCAGTGATGAGTTCCTGGGGCTCATGAAGGCGTGGGAGCACTTGGAACGCGACGCCAAGCCCGAGGACATCTGTCCCGCTGCAACGGCCCTGGGCGTCCTGGAGGGGCTCCTAACGGGCACCTGGGATTTATCACCCGACAACACTAAGCGGCGCAAGAAGCGCTTTGCAAGGGAAGGCAACAAGCTCATCGCGGCGTTTGACCCATCACCTCAGATCCCAGTTGCGGCCACAGTGGCCGGGAAGGAGGTGAGCTACCATGTGTAAGCGTTCACAAGATACCGCCGCGAGCGAGCGCATCTGCCGGCCAAGCTCCGAACTCACGGAGGCGCAGCACGACGGAACCGCCTGCGCCATCTGTCACGCCAGCGACCAACCGATGGTGCCCATCGAAGGATCGCAGTCGAAATACAACTCGCAACTATTCAGGTGTGCGAGCTGTCCCGATCCGCAGGTCGCCTCTCAAACGACGAACGCTACGAAGGCGACGCGAAAGAAGGTGGGCGTATCGAGGAGGCGTGCCGCCATGCATAGCAACTGGCACTGCCTAACCGACACGCAAAGAGCCCGCGCTTCCGAGTGCATCTCATTCATGCGTCGTGGCATTCCGGAACGCCGGGCCTACCGGCTGACCGGGGCCAAGCCCGCGCATGTGAAGTTGCTTGGGAGCAATCGTGGTCCCGCATTCATTCCGACGCCGGAAGAGATTGCGGCGGAGTGCAAGCGGCTCTTGGCTGCCAGGCCGCCGATACCGGAGCGTGCCCATGAACCGCCGTCGGATGGCGTGGGAATTCATCGCGTGACGGTGACGCACTACGCGGCCTGAACCAAGTAACAGCCTGTTACTTGATCACACGTCCGCCTGGCCTCCGCTGGGCGGGCGTTTCTGAAGCTTCAACACATCTCACACATGAGCACGGGGGTGCTTGCATGGATACCGATACAGAATACGAATCGACGGGGCTGGCGTGGCCCATCGAAGAGGACTTCGAGCGTGTTGCCGTCATCAAGGTCGATGAGCGTGGCCGACCAATCGAATGGCTGGGTATTGATTACGACCATCCCGAAACCGTCGAGGGAATCAAGAAGTTCCACGCGGATCGTGGCGACTTGATCGTGTTTGTCCCGCTGGTTCTGACGCTACCTGAAATCCCATGCCACATGAGCCTTGCGAGGCTCCAGGCCAGGGCGTCGGCTGACGTTGACCAGTGGGCGTTATCGCTGGTCACTTCGGAAGGCTGAGCCGTGTCAGTCCGCGGTGATCCCGATGCGTCATTCGGGATCGGTGGCAGCGTCCGTAACGCTGCGTCGGGCACGGTGGTTCCGTCCTGCCCGGAGTCACCAACACGACTGACCAACGCCGCTGGGACGAGACGCAAATCTGTCACCCAGGATGGCCGAAGGCTGCGCCCCGGATCGCTCGCAGAGGTCTCACTACTCCGTTTAAACGCCACAAATGCATTTTCGCGTTGCATTGTGCTAAGCTCACGTCCGAAATCGAACGCGTGTTTTCACCGTAAAACACGGGGTCAAACGAGGGTGAGCTCCACCGCAACGGCAGTCCTTTGCATTGTTGACATCGTGGAGGTCAGAGATTCGAGTTCTCTATCGCCCATCAAGTCTTTCTCTGGCCCTGGAAACAGGGCTTTTTTTGTGAGCCGACCGTGTGACGCAGTCTCCTGCGGCCCCTCTGCAGCCTCCTGCTGTTCCGCTTGCATTTGCCGCGTCTGGCATTGGTTGAAGCCGCCGTTTACCCTCCATCACCATCGTCGTGAATTCATCACGTTGATCGAAGTGGAAGGATCGACCGTTCGGCATGGTGGACACCCCCACTGAGATGATGAAAGGATGGTGTCGGCTAGAGCGAGGAGGGTTTGGAGCAGTTGCGAGTCGTTCATTCAGGGACAAAATCACGGTTGCGACCGAGCGGCCAACCCAAGGGTCAGAATTGCAAGATTGGGGCAACCACGCTCACCAAGAGCAGTGCTATCAGCATCCACAAAAAACCACTGCCCCGCTACCACAAGAACTTCACCCCAATTCATGGTTGGCGGTGACGTGTTTGTGCTCGACTCTTAACGTTATTGGGTGAGTCAGGGGGCGTGTGCGGATTGGTCTTTGTCCGGGAACCGTACGCGACCAGTTCAGCCTGCAGGACAGTTGTTCCTGCCGTGAAGAGAAAACAGGTGAGTCCATTCGGATAAGCCAGAACGTGCGGCAGTAGCCGTCCCGGCTTTGACGTTGTGTTCTCAGCGGACTCGCTTGCTGTGCCCGCTGGTGGCCTGCACGGTTCTAAATCACTCATGTCGGTAACGGGTTGTTCTTCTAACCACACCTGAGTTCACGCATAACACTCGTCACGCGGTCTTTGCGTGCTGTGCGGAAACCGGCATGCGTGATTTACGCAGCCGCAACACCATGCAGCAGATCGACGCCACGGCAACAGCCAGAAGACTCGATGGTTCTGGCACGGCCGTGACTGATAGTGACCCGAGTGAGGCGGTGAAGAATTGAGTGCCACCTGAAACGTTTAACTCCTGTGGATTGATCAACAAGCGTGATGATTGGTCAACCTGATCCCACTGCGAAGAATCGTACGCGAACGAACCAGACGTCGAGCCAGCAACCGCACCACTCGGAAAGTACGCTGTGAGTGAGTAGTCGATATTGCCAAGCGTGCCCGGTCCAAGAAGCAAGTCGACTCCGCCCACACCGTTAAGGTTTCCAAGGCTTGCTTGTTCTGTCCCTTGGCCATTCATATTTGTTTCATTGGTCTTAGAGCGAAGAGACACTCCTGTCTCAAAGATCCGCAGAAACACTGCGTCATCGGCCGCAAATGCGCTGTCCCCCGATGAAACGAATCCGACTCGCATAAGCCGCTCGTTGGGGCTGATAAACGGATTCCCTGGGCTCGAAAACTGAATGCCCCTGACCTCGATCTTCACTTGATTGGATAAGAAACTGAATTCTGGCCGGAAACTGTTGCTGAATGCGGATGCCCCACCAAAATCACTTTCGTTGGATCCATCATCATCGCCGATGGTGAAGGTGATGTTTCCTCCAGCTTCCACGATACTGTTTGCGGAGCCACCAAACGAAAGGGTATCCCAGAATCCAGAAATCCCATTGCTGTCCTGGACGACTCCATTGTCGAATTCGTCAACAAATGCTCCGCTGGCGGCACTGCAAGCAAACAGAACAGTCGTTGTGACGATCGATAATCGGAAGTGACGCATCACGCTAGCTCTCCAAGGTGCGGGACTGCCGCGTGAGTATAGCCGAGCTGTTTCAGCGTTGCGAAATTGCCGGCACAGAAGCGAATGAGGCGCGCGTCTGGAGAAAGCAAAATGCGTGAGCACGCGTTGGCGGAGAACGGAGTGTCCTTTCATGGGGGATGCGTGTTGATCGATCACGAGGTCTTGGTTTTCACGCACGTCGATTCGAGCCTTGCATCATGCCTTTTGCCCCTCGTCACGATTGGTCCCTTTACAATCGAATCGAGGCGCAAAACGGCCGCGAGGTTCCGAGGTCCCCGGTTGAATCGTTCTAACGTGACGCAGCGCTTGATCAGTCCTTGCGAGCAACAGAGAGGCCGAACCCTACACCCGATCGTCGCTGGTTGGAAAAGATTGCTGCCCGCAAACAGCTTCTCGTGATGTACGGAGCCTTTGATCGATCCCGTCAGGAATCAAGCGCTTGCACAAGTGGTTGCGGAGACTAGCTAGGCACTTCAGCTGGCCGATATCCAGTTTGCGTTGGTAGGAGGTTTCGCGTCGTCCCTGTACGGTCGGATTCGTGCGACTGAGGACATCGATCTTGTCATCGAGACAGATGGCGAAGGCGCACTCAGGTTAGTGCACGGTCTTGAAGCTGATCGATCTCGTCGGCTCATTCCAAGGGTCGCATGGAATCGATCACCTTGCTGTGGCCCAACCAGTCGCACGACTACACTCTAGATCCCTAGCACGGAGGCAGATCTATTTCCACGTCCAGTCCTGATGAGCTACCATACATCGCGTACGATCGGTGATTCTCCCAGAGTCGAGCTCATGTCCGCCAGCATTCCCGATGCTCCCAAATACAACGTCAACGACTACGCCCAATGGCAAGGCGATTGGGAGTTGTGGGATGGGATCGCCATCGCGATGAGTCCCAGCCCGTTCGGCGAACACCAGTTCGTTCAAGCGGGCCTGATCCGTGAACTAGGAAACGGCCTGAGAGCATCGGCTTGCCAAGCGGTTGTTGTTGGAGAACTCGATTGGATCATCTGCGATGATACCGTTGTCAGGCCGGACGTGATGGTCATTTGCGGTGGTATTCCCGAAAGACACCTGCAACGAGCGCCGGGTCTCGTCGCCGAGGTGCTTTCTCCTTCAACTCGAAACAATGATCTTGGCTTCAAGCGGCGTCTGTACGCTAGCCAGGGCGTGAGCACCTATCTCATCGTCGAACCTGATGCCAAATCCATCGAGTTGCTTGTCCTGCAGGCGGACGGTCAATACGAATCGATGAATTCCCGTGATGCGATCGAGCTGCGTCCATGCGAAGACTGCTGGATTCAGATCAAGCCTTCCGACGTTTTCGCCGTCTAGGAACGTTCTAGGGTGCGATCCAGGAAGCGCGAGCAAAGACTTCTCGTCTCATTCGATCGGAATTTGCGAATGGCTCAATTTTGCTGCAGCAGACACGAGCCAAACGCCGGGAAAAGAATTAGCAAACGCTGTACATGAAATGACTTGCAATTCGACTTGCCGACTTAACTTTAGGAGACAGGAGTAATGCCGGAGGGCGGTTTTCCGCCTGCCGGATACTCTTGCATCGGCACCAGGTCTCGCGCCCAAGCATCCGCGATTGGATCGATGATACGCCACGCTTCTTCGGCTTCATCCCCGCGTATGAACATCGTTCGGCGGGAATGGAGCATCTCCAAGATCAGGTTGGCATAAGGCGTTCGCTTGGGCGGCGCTGAGACCATTTCCAGTGAATGGTTTTCGTGGGAGAAGTCGGCTGCGTTGACGGTCGTGTCAAGACGTACGTATGGTTCGAGCAGCCCGACACGTAGAACGTTCGGATGAACGGGACCGACGCACAAGGAGGGCGACACCGGTCGGAAGTGGACCGCGACCTCGGCTCGATCTTCGGACAGGGCTTTGCCCGACTGAAGGACGAAACGCGTGTTCTCCCACCTCGGACTTTGCACTTGGAGTTCCACTGAAGCGTAGGTCTCGGTGTTGCGATCCGGGTCCACACCAGGCTCTTCCACGTAGCTCGGGATGCTGCGATCACCGATCTTGCCGGCAGTGTACCGTGCACGCACGGTCCCGGACCGTATGGTTTCCACGTCCGGGGTCGCGATGGATCGAAGGGCCTCCACGCGCATCCCACGGAACGAGCCTTCATCGAAGCGAGCGGGCCGATTCATGATCACCAGTGTCAACGCCTCCAAGAGATGATTCTGAATCATGTCCTTCATCGCACCGGCACGATCGTAGTAGCCGGCGCGTCCTTCCAGCGTGAGGCTTTCCATCCAGTTGATTTCGACTCGCTCCACCTCACGAGAATTGAACGCCGGTTCGAAGACGCGGTTACGAAATCGCAGTGAAAGGACCCGTTGGACCAACTCGTCACTCAAAAAATGGTCGACCCGAAAGATCGCCGGACGATGCAGTTTGTGAGCCAGGAACGCGTTGAGTCGGCGAGCCGATTCCAGGTCCACGCCAAAGGGCTTCTCGATGGCGATCGCATCGTCTTGGTCGAGATCGGCCGAGGACAAGGCTTCGAGTGCCCGTTCGATGAGGCCCGAAGGGAGCGCGAGGTAGACCAAAGTGGGCTCTCGCGCCGATCCAATCAGACGAGCCACTTCCGATGCGTTTGTCACGTCCGACGGTTGATACGAAAGCCGGGACACGATGTCGGCCCGCGCATCTGCGGAAATTCCCGCGCCATGTCTCTCCAGACGTTCCGCGATGTGCTGTCGGAAGTCGTCGCTGGACCAACCCTCCATCGCAGAACCAACGATATTCAGTTTGGCGGGCAGGAGCCCTGCCTCTCCAACCTGAGCGATGGCCGGCATGAGCAGCCGCGCGGTGAGGTCACCGCTCGCGCCAAAGATGATGATGCGTTCGAGCATTCCAATCCCTCCCTGAGGTCGCATTTGTTGGTCACCGATATCAACGGCTGGCACCCACGCGACCATACCGTTGCCACGCCGCGAACGGGAGACCATCACCTGGGAAATCAGAGCGTGGACCCGGTGCGACTGCTCGACCACGGACGTTCGCAGGGGAAAAGCATTGTCGACGTGGCGTGGAGAAAAAGATGGAAGCTGCGAGTAACGGATTCGACCCGGTTTCGCTCTTAGAAGCGTCAACCCCACGATTTCTTCATCGCGAGACTGAATCATGAAAACCGTAGCCAAAATCCTGACTGCCTTGCTGCTGTCCGTCTCCCTGTTTCACGGGGCATCTGCCGCGCCTCCTGTAGCGAAAGATTCGGCTCAGGAGATGTCATCTGCTTCAGATCAGAATCTCAGCTTGGATCTGAAATGGATCGAAGAGTTGGAGGAAGCCTGGATGGTCGCGGTGCTTTCCGGTGATACCAAGGAAGCGGAGGCCCTGGCTGAGTTCCTTGTTGTGCTGGAATTGTTTGTCTACGACGATATCACGCGAATCGTCGAACATCCCCGGTCGAAGATATCGGGCGCAAGCCTTGGTAGCGGTCGATAGACAAGATTTGGCACGAATCGAGCCTGTGGCCTGTGAGGCTTCGAAGGCGATTCATGGCCACAGCGAAGTCCCCAAGGGACATGTAGGCGCCGGGCCGGTCTCGATTCTCATCGTTGATACGAACTTCCATCTCGTGCGAATCAGTCAGGAGGCAAACATGAGGTGACTTCTTGTGCTATGGCCCTTCCTAGCAGCCGATGCTGTTCAACATCGAGGTGGACCCCATCGACGATGCTGGTCGTGATGACGCTCGCCGAGTCGAAGAAGGTACAACCGTGATCATTCGCGACATCCTTGTACGCGTTTGCTAATCCCACAGATCGTTCAGCTGCATCCCCGAACTCTGTCGCGATCCACCCCTTTGGTTCGGTGATGGGTGGCGGCGTGACGACCAAGGTCGGCGGTATCGACATGGATGCCTCAATGGGCGATTTCCGAATCGCGTCCACCAGCCTGGCAATTCCACTTGCCGACTCGCCGGCGCATCGTGCGCGACCGGACTGAAAGTCGTTGGAACCCAGCATCAAAATCACCAACTCCAAGGGCACATTGGATTCGATGACCTGCTGCACTCCGACGAGTCCATTGCGACCCGCCTTTTGTGGATCGTCCCAGTTGGTCGTCCGCCCATTGAGGCAATTCTCGATCACTTGAACGCGCAGGCCCAAGTTCTGCAGGCTGGAATGCAAGACGCCCGGCCACCGTTCGGTCAATCCGAGCCGATCGCGTGACTCTGGAATGATTCCCCAACTCAAGGAATCGCCATAGACCAAAATGCGTTGATGCATTCTCGTGGCTTTGAGGGAAGGCGTTCTGTTATTCAGCATGCGTTCAGCAAGCTCCTGCACGCTCATACGGTTGCGATGATTGACTCAGGCCAAATTCAGGTCGAAACCGGACTCCTGTCTCCCCTGGTTGGCTGTAAAGACTGAATCGGTACGGACCAGGCTCGCGCACGCGTCTTGCGTTGCTAAGTCGCTTTTCGGTACACGTCCGGCCGTCATCGGGCCACCAGTCGCACATGGAGAAACTTGCATCATGCGTCGCCTCACCCTTTCAGCCTCATTGGTTGCCGGACTGATCGCCATCAACACGCTGCGAACAGTGGACGGGGAGACGCTCGCCGCCCCAGCTGCAGTCGAAGCGGTGAGTCAAGAGTACAGGCCAGACACAAATTTTGATGGGATCATTCAGAACAGGATTGTCCTGGGCATCGGGGATCACCCCGATTCCATGGAAGTGGTTTCCCGACCGGTTGTGATTTCCCGAAGCGGCGCGACCGCACACATCGAAGTCGCCGGCTCCGATGGCAAGACCATACGACTTGAAATCGTCAGCCAAGTGGTCAAAGAAGCCAAATGAGCGGCATGGCCAAAACATGAGTAAAGATGCCCGGCGCCAAAAAGCTAAGGCACGCCACCAATCATGGCTCGATTGGCGTCTTGCTTGCCGCTAGATCACCGATCGTGTTTGCCGCCGTCGACATCGTAAGCCTCACGCTCGAAAGGGTTGTCACGATAGAATCGGTGACCCGTCAAGACCATGAAGACGGAGCAGGCAAAATTCGCGGGCAGCATGAAAGGGCCCCAACGTTCGTACTGGGCGACATGCACGGCCTCGTGTTTGCGAGAGATGTCTAGCGAAGCATCCGTTTGACCGAGAATGGTGTGGCCGAGGGTCACGGCAAGCGCAAACTGGCCATGGGGAAGACGTTGGACGAACCATTTGGTGCCACCGTCGTAAAACTCGATCGCCCGCCCTCGGATGCGGACGTGACCCTGAAAGCAGAGTCCGATTCCGCCGATTAGCAGGCCGAGCATTGTGTAAGGTGATGCCCAGAGAACGCGGAGGATGAACATTCGGAGCCCTCAGTACGATTCGCGATAATTGCCGTTGCTCCGGTTACGGGCGCTACGATGGTAGCCGAACAGTATGATCGAAATCCGCTCCGCTCCGCGCCTCACTTTGGATAACTAGCTTCCATGCCCAATGTTTTTCAACCTTCTGTCTGCATCGATGCCGTGTTCGAATCGGTGCCTGAGCCTGAGGCCATCGCACGTGTTGCGGAGGCAGGCATTCCTGCGATCGAATTCTGGGCATGGTGGGAGAAGGATTTGGATGCGATCCTAAGATCGACGCGGCAACACAGTTTGGCCATTGCCGCCTGCTGCACGCGTTTCGTTTCGCTCACCGATGCGACGAAACGGGAAGCCTACCTGCAGGGGCTTTCGGAATCGATCGAGGCCGCCAAGCGTCTGGATTGCCCCACGTTGATCTCTCAGGTGGGCGATGCGTTACCCGGGATCGACCGATCGGTCCAACGAGCAAGCCTGATCGAAGGACTGCGTCGGGCAGGCGAGCTGCTCGACGGGACCGATATAAAGCTTGTGATCGAGCCGTTGAATGATCGCATTGACCATCCGGGCTATTTTCTAGTCTTTAGCAACGAAGCCTTTGACATCATCGATGCGGTCCAACACGAGAACATTCAAGTCGTGTTTGATTTGTATCACCAACAGATCAGCGAAGGCCATATCACACGCCGCGCGGTGGAACGCATCAGCGACATTGGACACTTTCATGCTGCCGGCAATCCGGGCCGACATGATCTCCAGGTGGGCGAGCTGAATTACCGCAACATTTTTGCGGACCTCGCGGGAACGGGTTATTCGGGGTACGTTGGCTTGGAGTATTGGCCGGTGGGCGATCCGATGGAGCGTCTTCACGAGGTCGCGTCCTGGTTCCCCTTTTGATGCGCAGGCACAACGCCGACCCCCATGTCACGACGAGAGAAGATTGAAGCCATGCTGGCCGAAGAGCCGGGTGACACGTTCTTGCGTTATTCACTCGCGATGGAGTATCGCGGCGAGGGCGAACGAGAACGCAGCTTGGAACTGCTGGCCGGATTGACGCAGGATTCGCCCCCTTATGTGCCGGCCTACTTCATGGCGGGTCAGCAGCTTGCCGAAGCCGGACGGACCAGCGAAGCGCGAGCTCGGTTGCGTGATGGGATCGAAGAAGCCCGGCGGCAAAATGACCATCACGCGGCGGCGGAGATGGGCGAGTTGTTGGCTTCGCTCGGCGCCTTGGGCGAAGCACCGGAAGACGATGAGGACGATGATCTTTGAGCCAAGCTCGGCAGACCACCGCCTTGGTGCTTCGGACGGTTGAGTTCAGCGAGACTAGTTTGATCGTCACCTTGCTGACGGAGGATTTGGGGCGTGTGTCAGCGATTGCCAAGGGAGCACGTCGTATCAAGAGTCCGTTTGAAGGCTCACTGGATCTGCTCAGCGTTTGTCGGATCGTGTTGATCCCGAAAGCAGGCGACGTCCTTGACATCCTGACGGAGTCCAAGCTGCGGCGTCGGTTTCGTGCGGGCACGCGTTCATTGGAACGTCTCTACGCCGGGTACTACGTGGCGGAGTTGCTACGGTTGCTGATCGATGATGATGACCCACATGCCGAGCTGTTTCGCCTGACGCTGGAGATCCTGGACTGGATCGATTCGCCGGGAGCCAAGACGTTGCCCTCGGTGGGCCACGCACTGCTCCTGTTTGATGCGCAAGCCTTGCGACTGCTCGGCCATGCGCCGAGCATCGACCTGTGCAGCGACTGCGGCTGCAACGTGGACCTGGTTGAGATCGCTTCTTCCAACCCGCGGAACCTCGCCTTCTCACTCACCGGCGGGGGAGTTCTGTGTCATCGCTGCCGCACGCGCGGCCAGAATTCGTTGATGACCGACCCAAGAACACTGATGCGTCTGGGTTTGCTCCTGCGTGAACCGACGATCCAGGAAACGGCGCCCGTGAAACTGAAACAAGAGCAAGTCGGTCGCACAATCCGCTTGACACTGGATGGCGGAATTGTGGACGTTCCCATTGGCGGCTATGCCTCCCTGCGACACCTGCTGAGTCGATACCTGCAGTGCCTCTTGGGACGCGCGCCGCGAATGGAAAGCTACTTGCCATCTGGTACTTCGGTTGAAAAGGAATTCTGATCATGCCGATCCACGTTCGCATTGCGATCGCACTCGCCGGGCTGGGGCTGTCGTGCATCGCCCTGGGTCGCACGGCAAGCGGCCAAATCATCCAAGCCGAAGAAGGATCTTGGATCGCGAACACCCGTGACGCGGCCGATTCCGTCTCGCGATTCATGCTGGGCCGCGAGCAATCGGATGCGGAAAACTCGCGGGGGTTCTACCAAGCGGGCGACGCTCTTTTCCGAGAGGCCACTGGGCTCCATCAGTCCGATGAGACACGAGACCAGGCCAAGAAACGCTTTGAGGATGCGGCAAAGCAGTTTCGCAAAGCCTCGGAAGCCGCCCCCGGCTCAGCACTGTCGCAAGACGCGATGTTCATGTACGCGGAGAGCCTGTTCTTCGCCGATGAACTGACCGATGCCGCAGAGGCCTACCAAAAACTGCAAAAGGACCACCCCAAGAATCGCCATAGCGATCAGATTGGAACGCGCCTCTTTTCGATCACGCAGTACTGGATCGATACCGAAAAGGCGAACGAAACAAGCTGGCTGCGGGTGAACCTGTTTGATGAGACACGCCCGGCCTTCGATGCCGACGGCCACGCGGTCAGGGTTCTGGATCAGATTCGTTACGACGACCCGACAGGACGCCTGGCGGACGATGCCACGATGGCGGCGGCGGCGGAATACATGCGTCAAGAGGACTACGAGATGGCGGACGAGTTCCTGACGGATTTGAGGCAAACGTTTCCGGACAGCGAACACTTTTTCATGGCACACTTGCTGGGTATCCAGTGCAAGTTGGCGCTCTATCGGGGCCCGAACTACAGCGGTTTGATGCTGGAGGAAGCCGAGGAACTGGTTCAGAAAACACGTCAACGCTTCCCGGATCAAGCGCGGCAGGAAGAATACGTGGAGATGCTGGCACGCGCGTCAGCTCAAGTGACGTTTCGCCGCGCCGAACACCTGGCCGCACGGGCTCGCTACCGGGAGAAGAAACGCGAGTATCGCGCGGCTTCGATCTACTATCAGGAGATCCTGGAAAAGTATCCCGATGCGCCACAGGCACAAACGGCGCGAGAGAAACTTGAACGGCTCACGGGGCGCCCTCCGGTTCCAACACAGCGCTTGTCTTGGCTCACTCGAATTTTTCCTGATAGCAAACCAACCGAACCGCTCGAGTTGAAATCGGGAACGGTTGATTCTCCGACACAATCCGGAGTCCTTCGTTGACAGGCCGACGGACAGTTGGGCAGACGATGGTTTTGCTGGCAGGTTGGGCCACGATGTGTGGCTGCACGCCGTATCGGTTCGGCAGTCAAGTCTTGTTTCCGCCGGAGATTCGTACGATTCACGTTCCGATCGCGCGCGACGAGACGTTCCGGCATGACTTGGGCTTGCGTCTGACGGAGGCGCTGGTCCGCGAGATTGAATTGCGAACACCTTACAAGGTGACCGGTGACCCGACGGCCGACTCGGTGCTGCTCTGCGAGTTTGTCGACGAAACCAAGCGAGTCCTCACCGAATCCGATGCCGACTTTCCCAGCGCGCTCGATGCGGCGGTGGAAGTCCGCGCTAGTTGGACGGACCGAAGCGGCCGATTGCTTTTTCGCAACCAAGTGGTGCCCACAGACGACCTGGGAATTCTGTTCAGTCAGGATGAGAGGTTTGTTCCTCAGGGCGGCCAGTCCGTGGACACCGCCATGCAGCAGGCCATTGAAGACCTCGCGAGCCGCATCGTGACCCAAATGGAAGCGCGTTGGTGAGTCAAGACCGACTGCCAACTCAATGACAAAATCGCGTCGCCTCGTCAAAACGGGAACGAAGTCAGACCAAGCTCGGCAGTACGTCCAAGAGCGACGGCAGCGTTTGGAGGTGACTTTCAAAGCTGGCCGCGGTGACGGGAAGTGTCACGGTCCCGTCGCCACGGATCACGGCATCACGGTTTTTGAATCCAACGTTTGCAACTGGCAGGTAATACCTCGCCAACTCGACGCCAGGATCGACGCCTCCTAGCTGGAGCCAAGCCGGATGGACGCTGCTTGCTGCTGGGCAACCGACGCGCAAGGTCAAGACATCATCCGATGTGCCTGCGAGATCGGGACTTTGATCGCTCACAATTGTCTCAGGCAACTGGTTGCTACGCCACAGAAAAACACTCTTCAGCGTCGCCGCATCGTCCATCATCAATAGGACAACACGTCGAGGTTCGTTCTGATCGCGAATCCAACGTGCAAGCAACGCAGTCGTCGTTTCTGGGTCGGAAGCAGCTGCCTTCGCTGCCCACACCACCGCCAAGTAGTCGGCTTCGTGAAGGATCGCATCCTCTGATTTCGTCATGCTTGGGACACAGGAAGTGGATTTGGCAAGCGATCGGCTGGCCGCATGGAGTTCTGCGACCTGGTCGCTGGTCACAGAAGGTGTGCAGATGCAACGACCAGCGTCCAATGACATCATTTGCGATCGTAGGCGTGGCATGCTGGATTCCAGATCGCCGATCATCCAAATGCCAGTCGCATGTCGCATGACATCACCGACGGTGGCTCCGGCTATTCCATCGCGTGAGATGGTTTCCGCCATTGCGGCGATGGAAGCATCTGCTTCCAGGACGACTTGGGAACCTGTTTCGGACGCGATCGTTTGCAGAAGCTTCGCCACCCTGAGTGTTACGCCGGTCGTGATCCATCGACGTTTCGATTGGCTTGGTCTTGATTCCTGCTCTGCAGCAATCGCTTGACGAAGCGCACCCCAATCGTTCGGCGCGACACCGTCGGGCAAGCGTGCCAGCAGTGGCTTCGCGTGATGGCCGCATCGCGCGCAGGTGACGTCCGAGGACGGAGGCACGGCATCAACGAGCAAATCGTCGCTGCGGAGCGAACAGGTTGGACAGATCAAGAGAGGCCCCGATCTCGCATCCGGCACGCCGTCACTCACTCAGGGCTGCCCCCCCGGATCTCCGCTGAAATCTCTTTGACAGCCTCGACTAAACCCACGGCGTTTTCCACCGGCGTTTCCTTCATCACTCCATGACCCAAATTAAAGATGTGCCCGGGCCGCTTGCCGACACTATGCAACAACTCGCCAACACACTGGCGGATGGTGTCTGAGTCGGCAAGCAAGACAGTGGGATCCATGTTGCCTTGCACGCTGACATCATGCCCGATTCGATTCCAGGCGGACTCAAGCGAAACTCGCCAGTCGACGCCGACGACCGTACGTGCGTCGCCTCGCAGCAGCGGCAACAACTCCGGATTCCCCGTGGCAAAGTTGATCAGCGGGACTCCCGGTGTGATGCCCGCAATCAGCCGTTGCATGTGAGGTAACACGTAGGTTTGGTAGTCGCTCGCGGACAAGCATCCGGCCCAGCTGTCAAACAGTTGAACGCATTGAGCGCCCGCTTTGATTTGCCGATTGAGGTAGACCACCACGGCGTCCGAAAGCCGACCAAGCAGGGCATTCCATGCTGAGGTGTCGGTTCGCATCAAACGCTTGGTGTGCAAGTACTGACGGGACCCACCCCCTTCAATCGCATAGGAAGCCAATGTGAATGGTGACCCCGCGAACCCAATGATGGGAATCGACTCGTCGATATCCGCGCGCGTTTGTGTCACGGTTTCATAGACAAATCCCAAGTCATCGGGATTGTCCAACGGACGCACGCGATCGATGTCCTGGGGTTCACGCACTGGGTTGTGGATGATGGGGCCATCGCCGGCAGCGAACTCCAAATCGAATCCGAGCGGTACGAGGAGCGGCAGCAAGTCGGAAAAAATGATGGCCGCATCGACTTGCAATTTGTCGACGGCGGTGCACATGACTTCACTGCAGAGCTTAGGATTCGCGCAAAGTTCCAAGAATGAAACCCCGGCACGGACGTCCCGGTACTCGGACATGTAGCGACCGGCCTGGCGCATCAGCCAGACTGGAGTCCGCTCGGTTGGTTCGCCGCGACACGCCTTCATAAACAGGCTGTGTTGCGACGGGTGGTCATCGGTCGGTGGCAGGGTCAAACGCTGGGATTCCATCGTTGCTCCGGCGGGCTCCGCGACGCGAACTTGCTCGATTCGCTGTTGGGTCGCTTTGACCAGATCCGAGCACGACTTGGCGGCTTCCATCACCAAATGCCCCATCTTGGGATGCGTTGGTTCCATCGCCACCACCATCTCGCTTTCTCGTAGCATCTCAGAAGTGGTCGGTCCGATGGAGCAAATCGCGGTGCGGTCCAGACCGAAACGCAAGCGATCTGAGATCCCCAGTTCCTGGCCCATACGGAGCAGATTCACAACTTGATGCGCGCTGGTGAACAGCAAGAGGTCACGCTGTCCGTCCGCGATGGCACGAACGTTCTCCTCCAAGGGCGATGTGTCCTCGGGGAACTCCCACCCATAAACACGCACAGTTTGCACGATCGCACCGCGTGCTTCCAGGCCGGCCGTCAACGAAGCGTTGCTGACACCGTATTCCTGCACGCCGATCGTTTGATTCGCGATTGGGATTCCTTCGTCAATCGTCTTCAGTAAATCACGCCACGTGTTGGGCTCGGGGACTCGGTAGGTGGGCTTCAAGCCAAACTCTCGCATCGCCGCGACTGGCTTGGGGCCGCGGCAGATGGTGGTGATGTCGGACAAAGCATCCAGGAACCGTTGTTGATCCACGTGGCGTTCGATCGACTTGACCAAATATCGAAAACCGACGCCCGTCATCAGAATGACGGTGGCGATCTCGCCCGTGATGACTTGATATGCGAAATCAATGGCGGGGCGATTCGGTTCGATCGGCACTTCGCGCATCGAAGGGCTTACGAAAGGGACTCCCCCCGCTTTGCTGATCATCCGTGCCATGTCCTTGGCGCGCCGACTTTCCAGCGCTGCCACCCTCAGGCCGTCAAACCGACCGGCGGACTTGGGGGAGACGGCATCCTCGCCGTTTGAGCTGCCTGCGTCGGACATCATGGCCGGTATCCCTCGTGAAAGTCGCAAAACCTTGTATTGTAGGCAAAGCGGGGTTCGTTACGATGCCCAGCAAACCACGCGTGCCTGCGGCAAGGCTGTCTTGCCGATTCGCACGATCCCTCTTCCGTTTGGTCCGGTTGAATGCCTCGTGCTGCCCTGCGTCGTCCGCCTGCTGAACTTGACCTCAGCCAGCATCTGTTGGATGTGGACCACCTGCCCGCTTTGGTCACCAGCACCACTCTCTTCGAAAATAGCCTGCCGCTCGAAATTGAAGTTGGCAGCGGAAAGGGGCTGTTCATCCAGAACGAGAGCGAACGTCATCCCGATGTGAACTATCTCGGAATCGAAGTCGCACGCAAGTACGCCACTCACGCAGCCGCTCGCTTGGCACGGCGAGGCCGCGAGAACGCAAGAATGGCATCCGGGGATGCGGGAAAAGCCTTCGATCCCGAGCAGGGCGACAGCCAAATCCCGGAGGCTTCACTGGCCGGCGTGCATGTTTATTTTCCCGATCCATGGTGGAAGAAACGCCACCGGAAACGCCGGGTGCTGTCTCGGGAGAACATTCTTCATTTCGCACGGGCGATCAAGCTGGGCGGCAAGCTGCACTTCTGGACGGACGTGCTGGACTACTTTGAACAGACCGTGGAGCTGATCGCCGAGGTCGCCCCTGAGTTAGGCGTCCCCGTCCCTCAGGTGCAACGCGACGCCGAGCACGACCTGGACTACCACACTCACTTCGAGCGACGCAGCCGAAAGCTCGCGATACCCGTCTATCGTGTGGCGTACACCAAACGTCGACTGACGTCGCAATAGTCAGATCGGTCCGCCACGGTGCGGTGACGTTCCGCATGGATAATCTTGTTTCGATGCACCAAAAACACACCGGACATTCGAAAGCCATCGCCGCCCAGCTTTCCAATGCCATGGCCGCGTAGAATCGCAGCAACAAAGCCGCGCCACCAAACCCGAGCCCCAAACAATTGCGAAAGACGTCCGCGCTCAAGCTCGTATGCTTCGTAGAGGGTGCAACTGGGATCGCTCACACGGTGGACGTCTTCGAGACCATAGGAAGCGAAAAAAGCGCGGGTGGCATCGTCTTCCGAACCCATGTGCACGATCGCCAGATCGCTTTCTCGTTGAATCGCTTCCCGCGACGCTTGCACATCCGCCAGGGCTTCGCGACAGAAAGTGCAGCCGCTGTGACGCAAAAAAAGAACCAACGTGGGACGTCTTTGTGACAGGCTTGCGACCGATTCGCCATGCTGACTGGTGGCGTTTTCGTTGGCCTCTGCGACGCGCAGCTGTGGAACTCCGGCGGTCCGCGCCACATCGTTGTGATATTTGAATGCCAGATAGAGGCAGGCCCCGAATGGGATCCACCAGATCACATCGTTGGTGAGGTTGACCCATAACCAAGACGGAGGGAAACGTCCGCTTGCACCCGAGTCTGCGAAGAACACGCTTTGGATCATGCCAATCGGGCCAAGAATTTTTCCCAAGAAACCAACCAAGACCACGGGCCAGTGACGAAAAGGGTCCGACGCCGCAATGGCGTATCCAATGCCATACACGCCAACAATCATGCCGACGCACTGCCATATCCCGCCATAAAGTGGACGATCCAGGCCGGTCCAATCAAACAGATCATTGGGACGGAGAATCACCCACGATCCCCACACAATGTTGTAAGTGGCGGCGGCCGCGAGCGACAGCTTCAGCCAACGCGGACAGCACTCTTGTGACGAATCGAAGGCCATGATCCCTTCTTGGGCAAAGTGAAATGAGGACGACGACTCAATGCTCAATGCTTGGAAACCAGCATCGAACCTGGGTGACTATTGCATGCGGGTAAGCGTGGCGGGGTCGGTCCCTGACGCGGCGCACGACGTGACGCCCATCGGTCAGGCGAAATCACGCCGTGCATCCAGTCGGAAACACCGGGTGTTGCGTCGCCACAACAAAGCGTGGCGTTTCCGCCACGGGCGGCGACGCCCTGCCAACGCATCCGCCAGCCTGCCTCGAGCGCAAGTTGCTTTCTGACAAGGGCTTCGGTTCGCAGGGCGAACGCATGCCCGAGTTCTGGCCCCGCAAATGCTTCCCAGGTGAGGCATGCACAGCATTGAAACCGCACAGCTGGCCGTCGTGATGTCGCATCGGGCCGATGCGTTGCTGTACCTCCAGCAGCGTGATCGGTCGATCGCTGATTGTGTCGGCACGGTCGAGGACTATTGGGTTGCGTCGCACACGCGACTGGAGCTCTGGCACCAGACCATGAAACGGTTGAAGATGGCGTCGCAGTCGTCACTGCCTTCTGCCGTTCGAATTTGGTGGGATGCACACCGAGCCGTCTTGGAAGAGATCCTGGTGACGGAGTTGCTCACTCGGGTGGTCGCTGCCCTCGGTCAAGCCCTCGATGCTCACAGCGGTCGCGATGAAGTCTCTCCGATCACCCACGCGATTTTTCTATCCCACATGGAAGCGCGCAATCGCGTGCAGGAAGCGATGTTGGATCGCAGGGGCTGTGCCGTGCATGACGCGGTTCGTCTCAATCGGCTCCGACGCGTGACCGAACGGTGGTCCGATCATCTGGTCGGACGTCTGGCCGCAGATGATCGTTCGCTCGTCACATTCGGGTGCGATCGCCATCGTACGGAGATCGTTGCGAATGAGCATGAACAAGGTCACGATTCACGTGTGCAGGGTGTTGTCGAAGGCCTTGAAACCGGTTCACTGGCAACCAGCTTGCGTCCAATCCTCAGCAGACGGTCTGCGCTGCCGATGGCGAATGCTGAGGTCGCATCCAGCGTGATTCGGTGGCTGGCGCCAGCCTCCTTCGCGGGGCAAGGGATCCCAGCCAGCCTGGCGCGCTTGCGGTTGCAATGGGACCACGTGGACGGAGAAACCCATGGGGAAACCCAGTGGACCGGTTCGTGTCAGCCCGACGAGGAGACTTCCCAGTCCATGCTCAACGATGCGGCGTTCGCGCTTTGGTTTCGTTGACAGCACGTCGGGCTGTCACTCGACTTGCTCAAGGTAGGTCGCGACCTTCAAAGGCGGCAAAGGCCGCCGGATAGAACGGCGCGCGAAACAAGCCTCCTCGCAAAGCTCCGTGGGGGCCCTCAACTTCTGCCAAGTTAAGCTCCCAAACGCGCTTCCCATCCGGCGTTACCAGAAACACCCAGGCTTGATCACCGGAGCAGACCAGGGTGTTTCCGTCGCTGAGGCGCTGGGCACCTGAGATTCGACTGGAGAGGAAGCGACCTTCCTCCTGGTAACTCCATGTAAACGTCGTGGGCGCGAATGCGGCGTCCTTTGAAAGTGAGTAGCGTCCCGTCTTCGGATTAAGAGGAGGTTGGAACTCGTCCACCGACGAATAACCGCGACCGGCGCGTTGATCACCGTTGTTAAAAAGCATCAGGTTTCCGGCACCAGGCGATCCCGCGTCGATCCAACGCACGTCGTGCTGGGCATAAAATTGTCGATCGAAGGGGAATCCGGCGAAGTAGGACTCCGGATTGCCCCAGCGGTAGAGAAGGTCACCGCCTTTTCCACTTCGACCACCTGAACCGCCAGCCGCCTCGTCGGTGGTCGTGGAATGATCGATGATCCAGACTTCATCGAACCACCGAGCGCTCAGTGCGATCTGATCGAGCTCTGCGTTATAGTCCACGGAATTCATGTGGATCCAATCGGCACCGCCGCGGCGGATCGCAT
>JBCCYK010000110.1:0-19869 GCA_039189905.1 Planctomycetota bacterium | reverse complement strand
CCCGCCTGTCGGTGCGCCTGGCTTGAGATCCCAAATGTCAATCGTGGGCGGTCCACCACTCATCCAAAGCAGGATCGCGGATTTGCGATTGCGACGCATTTCGTCGGCGGCAGCATGAATCGATCCACCGAGTTGCATCGCGGCCGTTGCCATCGCAGTCGAACCTGCCATGTGAGACAGGAAGTGTCGTCGCGACATGCCGCGTGGTGTCGAAAGGTCCATGGCGTTTTCTCACTTGCAAGGGGAGTTGGATCGATCGGGATGAGATTGGACTTGGCTGGCGTCACACTGAAAAAACGGTCAGTGCTGCATGATGAACTCGTTGCTGTTGAGAATCGCCCACCAGAGATCCTGGAGCATTTCCTTCTCATCTCCTTCGCGTGCCTTCAGCAGCTGGGCTCCCAGCATCATTTCATTCCTGGACGGTCGTCGGGCCAGTCCCGTTAGGAAAAGCTGCGTGACGCGATCGCGCGGGCTGCGGCCGACTTGGCTAATTCGGTCAATAAACGACCCCGGCTTGAGGTCGGTGGCATTCCGCGTCAGTTCGCCGTTAAACAACATCAACGCTTGCGGAATCGAGCCGTTGAACGTGGTCGCTTCGTCACCTTCATCCGTGCCAAACGCCACCACGAACTGTTGCAGCCAACGACGGCGCTGCGCCTCCTGCTCTTCGTAACTTCCCGCGCTCTTGGCATCGGTCACCGCAACCAGTGACCCGTAAAGCTGCTCTGCACTCATTTGTCGAAGATAAAACCGCGAAAACTTCGGCGCTTCGCCGACGGAAGGGTCATCCGAATCATTCTGTGTCCCCAAAACAGGGGCCAGATGATAGGGACGACTCATCGTGATCCAACGGATCAGGTCCTTGAGGTCGTAGCTGGCCGTTCGGAACTCGGCACCCAATTGGTTCAACAGCTCCGGGTGTGTTGATGGATTGTGGGGTCCGAGATCATCGATGGGCCGCGTGAAGCCGTGGCCCAGGAACAGGGACCACATGCGATTGACGATCATCGCGTCAAGGTTCTCGCTTTCAAGCATCAAGCGGCCAAGCTCTTTCCGGCGATTGATGTCGCTGACGTAACCACTGCGACCGATCTCGGTGCCATCGGTGAACACCGGGAACGCAACCTTCTGAAGCCCATTGCGGAGCTCATAAAACAACAACGCCTCTTCGGCTTGCCCCGACTCGCCAGCAAAATCTTCGTCCACGAGTTCCGCGTGATCAATGTCGTTGGTGCCATCGACGAATCGGCGGAGCGCTCGGGTCTGACGAAAGAAGGCATTGAACTCCCAAAACTTCTGCTGCTTCCACTGGTTGAAGGGGTGATTGTGGCACTGAGTGCACTGGACCTGTTGCCCTAAGAAGATCCTCGACGTGCTGCTGGTTGCCAGCGTCCCTTTCTCTTCATTGACCTTGCCAATCAGAAAGTTGACGGCGCCATTGAAATTGGCGGTGCCGGGCTTGGTCGAACCTTCGGCGGTCACCAGTTCATAGACCAAGCGGTCGTAGGTCTTGTTGCGAGCAAAACTGTCACGCAGGTATTTTTGCATCCCAGCGCGATTGGTCAGATCGCGTCGGTCCGTGCCGCCGCTACGACCGATCAACAGGTTTGTCCAAACGGTCGACCAATGGTTGGCATACTCCTCGGTGTAGCGATCGTCTTCCAGCAGACGATTGACCAAGTTCCAACGTCGATCCCCGTCGCGATCGCGCATGTACTCCGTCAGTTCCTCGAACGTCGGCACACGCCCGATCACATCCAAGAAGACTCGCCGGCACCAAACGGCATCGTCCACCTCCGGAGCCGGTCGAACCTCATAGTCATTCCAGACTTGTTCGACCAACTCGTCGATCATCGCCACGTGCGGTGGCAACGAAGGCGGCGTCGCGTCGGCGCGTAAGCCAAGCAATCCGAAGGAGACCCCGAAAAGTCCGCACAGGAGGGGCTTCATTAGGTGGGAACGCTGCATCATGCCCGACACCGAAGATGGGAGCTGGAACGGAGGAAATGACGACAAGGAAAGGTCCCCTCCTAGGATATTCGTTTGCCTTCCTGTCACCAATGGAACGCCTCAAAAACCGCCATGTACCCGAGGCCCCGCCGTCGCGGGGCGAAATCACATTCGTCCGGATCGCCTCCACGTCGCATGAAATCGCCTTGAATCGGGTCGCTGATTCAGATTTCGGCGTTCGGGTTCTCCTCCAGCAGCGGCAAATCGTCGTGTTGCCGACGGGAAATGCCCTCCTTGAAATGCTGTCGGCACACGGACAGGTAGCGGTCCGTATCACCAATTTGGACCTGTCGGCCATCGCGGATCACCGTGCCATGGCCGTCGGTCCTTAGCACCATGGTCGCCTTGCGGCCACAGTGACAAATCGTCTTGATCTCATGGATGGAATCGGCCCAGGCGAGCAGCTCCGCACTCCCCTCAAACAGGTTCCCTTGAAAATCGGTCCGCAGGCCGTAGCACAAAACAGGTTTTCCAAGCCGGTCGCACACATCGCTCAATTGCCGCACTTGCCCGCGCGAAAGGAACTGCGCCTCGTCCACCAGGACGCAGTGAATTTGGGAAGAGGCATGCAAACGGGAAACCAGATGCCATAGATTCTCGTTGACTCGAAAGGTGGTCGATTCAGCCTCCAGCCCAATGCGGGAAGCGACTTTTCCGGAGCCAAACCGCGTGTCGATCTCGGGCGACAGGATCAGCGTGTTCATCCCACGCTCGCGATAGTTATAACTCGACTGCAACAGGATCGTCGATTTACCAGCATTCATGGCGGAATAATAGAAATACAGCTTTGCCACTTCAGAACACTTTCTTCACGCGGGTCGGAGCTCTTGGAGTGATTTCCGGGGAATCGATTGCCTCCGAAAGCCAGTCGACAAGCTTCACAATACACGGCTCAACATGACCACTGAAACGTCTCATCCAACCTTTGATCTTAACCGGCCCTACGCGCCCTCAGGTGACCAACCCGAGGCCATCGAAAGGCTGGTCCATGGTTTTGACGCAGGCAAGGATTGCCAGGTTTTGCTTGGGGCGACGGGCACCGGAAAAACGTACACGATGGCCAATGTCATCGCACAAATCGGTCGTCCGGCACTCGTGCTCAGCCACAACAAGACACTGGCAGCACAGCTCTACGGCGAGTTCAAAGAGTTCTTTCCCAACAATGCCGTTCATTATTTCGTCAGCTACTACGACTACTACCAGCCGGAAGCCTACATCCCCCAGAGAGACGTCTATATCGAAAAGGACTCGTCGATCAACGAAGAGATCGACCGTCTGCGGCTGGCGACAACCAGTTCGCTGGTTAGTCGACGTGATGTGGTGATCGTTGCTTCCGTTAGCAGTATCTATGGCCTGGGATCGCCGGACGACTATCGCCAATTGGTGGTGGACCTGCACGTGGGCGAACAAACGCGGCGTGACCACCTTCTGCTCAAGTTTGTCGACTTGCAATACGAACGAAACGACGTCGCTTTTGAACGGGGCAAGTTTCGTGTGCGCGGTGACTCCATCGAGCTCTGGCCGAGCTACGAGGAATACGCGTATCGGATCGAGATGTGGGGCGACGAGATCGAAACGCTTTCGCTGATCAAACCGGTGTCGGGCGAGACGATCAAGACGGTCCAAGACCTCTACATTTATCCGGCCAAGCACTTTGTCATGCCGGAAGAACGCATCCAAGGCGCGATCCGCAGCATAAGAGAGGAGCTGCAGCAGCAACTCCAAGCATTTGAATCCCAGGGAAAGCTCCTCGAAGCGCAACGCCTGTCGGCACGCACCAAGTTTGATCTCGAAATGCTTGCCGAGGTGGGGCATTGCCCGGGGATTGAGAACTACTCACGCCCGCTTTCGGGGAAGCAGCCCGGTGCCACGCCCGATACGTTGTATGATTTTTTTCCGAAGGACTTTCTGACTTTCGTCGATGAGTCCCATGTGACGGTCCCGCAGGTCCGCGCGATGTACGCCGGTGACCGCAGCCGCAAAGAGACGCTGGTCATGCATGGGTTTCGACTTCCAAGTGCCCTGGATAATCGACCGCTACGATTTGAGGAGTGGGAAGAACGAACCGGGCAGATCTGTTTCGTCAGCGCCACACCGTCCGACTACGAATTGGAACGAACGGGTGGCGAGGTCGTTCAACAAATCATCCGTCCGACGGGCTTGCTGGATCCGGAAGTGGAGGTGGTCTCTGCGATCGGCCAAGTCAATCATTTGCTGGAGCAGGTTCGCATTCGAGCCGAACGCAACGAACGTGTGCTGGTGACGGCGCTGACGAAGCGATTGGCGGAGGATTTGGCCAACTATTTCCAAGAACAGAACGTCCGCTGTCGTTGGCTGCATAGCGAACTGAATGCGTTTGAGCGAGTGGAATTGCTTCAAGATCTCCGCACCGGCCAGTTCGATTGTTTGATCGGTGTGAACTTGTTGCGCGAAGGCCTGGATCTGCCGGAAGTCTCTCTGGTCGCGATCTTGGATGCTGATAAAGAAGGCTTTCTGAGAAGCGAAACCAGCTTGATTCAAACCATCGGTCGTGCCGCGCGAAACGCGAACAGCCGCGTCTTGCTTTACGCAGACAAGGTCACCGAAGCGATGCAGTTGGCCATCGACGAAACCGATCGACGCCGCAGTATCCAGCAGGCATACAACGATGCCCATGGCATCGTTCCGAAAACCGTTTTCAAGACCATTCGCTCAGGAATCGAGTCAGACGCGGCGAAACATCGTGATACGACACGTCAAGCGAAGGACGAAGAACCGACCCTCATCACCATCGAGTACATCGACGGGTTGGAAAGGGAGATGTTAGCCGCGGCCGAAGATCTGGAGTTTGAAAAGGCAGCCCGCTTGCGAGACCGCGTGTTGCAACTCAAAGAGCACATTGGCAAAGCGCTCCATGAAGTCGAAGTTGTTGAGGAAAAACCCCTTTCCGGTGGCAAGGGACGCGCTCGACGGGCCGGCAAACGGGGAGCGGGCAAACGCGGGGCCCAGAATCGCACGAAGGTGCCGCGTCCCAAACGAGGGTGAAACCGTGTTTTCTTAAACATAGAGTCAAAATCGTTAGTGCGGATGCAATATGCGGGCTAGCACTGTGGCTCACGCCAAGCTGGCTTCATACGCGGCGATCTTGTCTTCATGCTCAAGCGTCTGAGCGATGTCGTCCAAACCGTGGAGCAGGTTGTGGCGACGACTCCCATCAATCTCGAAGGAACACTCCAGATCCGCCCCGTCGCGAACAACTTGCTTCTCCAAGTCCACGGTGATGTGGAGCGGGCCATCCGCTGCTCTTTGAAACAGCACATCGACGATGTCCGCTGGCAACACGATCGGTAGCAAGCCGTTCTTGAAACAGTTGTTGTAGAAGATGTCGGCAAACGAAGGCGCGATCACGCAGCGAAAGCCATAATCATCGAGCGCCCAGACGGCGTGCTCGCGACTACTGCCACTCCCAAAATTGTCGCGCGCCACCAAGATCGAAGCATCCTTCAGTTCCTCACGATTCAGTTCGAACTCGGGATTGGGCGTGGTGCCGTCATCCAGGTAGCGCCAATCGAAGAACAGGAACTGGCCAAACCCAGTGCGTTCAATTCGCTTTAGAAACTGCTTAGCAATGATCTGGTCCGTGTCCACATTGGCACGGTCCAAGGTCGCGACTAAACCCTCGTGAACGGTGAAACTTTTCATCGTCTTATTGGCCCTTGTAATCCCAGTCACGAATGTCGACAAAGTGGCCCTGAACGGCGGCCGCCGCAGCCATGGCCGGACTCACCAGGTGCGTTCGACCACCCTTCCCTTGACGGCCTTCAAAGTTCCGGTTGCTGGTGCTAGCACAGCGCTCACCGGGGGCCAGTTTGTCTGGGTTCATGGCCAGGCACATGCTGCAGCCGGCTTCTCGCCAATCGAATCCCGATTCCTTGAAGATGAGATCCAAGCCTTCGTCTTCGGCTTGCCGCTTCACCTGACCGCTGCCTGGCACCACCATGGCGTTCACCTGATCACTGCAACGGTGACCTTTGACGACGGCTGCGGCGGCTCGCAAGTCTTCGATGCGGGCATTGGTGCAGGATCCGATGAAGACGCGATTGATGCCGACCTGTTCAATGGGCGTGCGCGCTTGGAGGTCCATGTACTGGAGTGCCAAGGCAATTGTCTTTTGTTCGGTTGCGTCCGTCACATCGCCGGGGTCAGGGACACTCGATTTGATACCAAGCACCTGGCCGGGGTTGGTGCCCCATGTGACCTGGGGCTCGATATCGGCACCGCTGTAAACGTTGCTGCGGTCATAAGTGGCACCCGGGTCCGTGGGCAGGGATTCCCACATCTTCACGGCGGCATCGAAGTCTGTCGGGCTTTCAGGGCGACCGCGTAGATAGTCAAAGGTCACTTGATCAGGCGCGATCATGCCGGCACGGGCACCCGCTTCGATCGACATGTTGCAAACCGTCATCCGCTCTTCCATGCTCAGCTTGCGAACGGCCTCGCCCGTGTATTCCAACACGTAACCCGTCCCGCCCGCGGTGCCGATCTGACCGATCAGATACAGAATCATGTCTTTGGCAGTGACGCCTCGCGGCAAATCCCCATCAACACGCAGCTCAAAGGTTTTGGGTTTGAACTGCAAAAGCGTCTGCGTGGCGAGAACGTGCTCCACCTCGCTCGTCCCGATTCCAAACGCCAAGGCTC
Organism: Planctomycetota bacterium; assembly: GCA_039189905.1. Taxonomy (GTDB): domain Bacteria; phylum Planctomycetota; class Planctomycetia; order Pirellulales; family Pirellulaceae; genus Rhodopirellula. The sequence goes on along the minus strand of JBCCYK010000110.1, from coordinate 13,176 downwards.
CAAAAGCACCATGCGTCGCGGTGTGGCTGTCGCCACAGACGATTGTCATGCCGGGCTGCGTGAATCCGTTCTCGGGGCCGATGACATGCACAATGCCCTGGCGGACATCATCAATGTCGTAGAGTTGAACGCCGAATTCACGGCAATTGTTTCGCAAGGTCTCAATTTGCTTGCGACTGATGGGGTCTTCAATCGGAAGGGATCGATCGGATGTCGGCACATTGTGGTCGGGCGTCGCCAACGTCCTCCCGGGCCGACGCACCTTTCGTCCGGCCAGGCGTAAGCCTTCAAATGCCTGCGGGCTGGTCACCTCATGAACCAGATGCAGGTCGATGTACACGATCGCGGGACCCATTTCGGCCTGGTGGACCACGTGTTGGTCCCAGATTTTGTCGAGCAGCGTTCGGGGCGGCGATGCCGTCGCGTCTGCGGTGGTTGCGTCGTAGGGTGCAGGGGCGTGGGTCATAACGCGAGAAGCGTGGAGGAGCGGAGACCAAGAGTGGAATACAGGCCAGCTGGAGGCCGCATCACAGAGTGCGACAGGGACCGGTGGCAACAGGTTCGGCGGCGCGGGAGGGCTGTGAGGCGAGGAAGCCGATGGCCCATCCCCGTTCCCATCCCAAATCGATCCGCGTGCCTCACTGTCGACACTGGACCGCAGAATGTCAACGCGGCGCTTGGAAATGGCCCTGTCCAGCGACACCCAAAACCTCATTCGAGGGCCGATATCGCGCTTCGGCATACGCGCGATACCAGCCGGCGGCCTCGCAGAGTTCCTCCACCACGGGCTGAGGCAGTTGTTTCCTGGCGGTGGCTTCCAAACGCTTGGCAAACTGGTGCAAGGTTTCGCCAGGATTTCGGATCAGGCCCCGTCGCCGCATCCGCCGGTCCCATCGTCGGCGCTTCCGGATCCACCCCGCCAACGGGCCCATCTGGTCCGGCTGTCGCGAGTGAAAAACCATCCAGCTGACCAGCACGATCAAGAGCGGGATCTGGGCATACCGAAAGACCGCAAAGAGGGCATCGGTCGTCCGGAGAGAACGCCACCAACCAATCAGATCGCCGAGCACGGTCCGGGCCCCATCGCCCTCGAAATCGTCGACCATCCCACCGCCGGTGTCGATGGTCGCCGCTGCTGTCTCATCCAGCGTGATCGTCCGATAGAACCGACCCGGTGTCGGCTCCAGCGGCAACCACGCGGACGCTTCCTTGTCAAAGTATTCGACCCACGCATGGGCATCCGTCTGCCGTGCGATGTAATACTCTTCGTCGTCGTTCAACGTCGTCATCACGTAACCCGTCACGTAACGCGTTGGCACGTTCACGCAGCGAAGCATCAGCGCCGCTGCCGTGGCAAAGAATTCGCAGTGGGCCGGATGCTGAGTGTCGACAAAATGCGTCAGCGCGTCCCTTCCTTTCGGCCTCGCTGTCGGCTCCAGCGAGTAAGTTCCCGTTTGACGGAAGTGGCTCTCAATTCGACTTGCCTTCTCCCTCGCGGTCGTTGCGTTCCCACAGATACGTGTCGCTGCGCGTCGCAGTCGATCGCGGTGAAGTGGGTCCACTCGCAACAGCAGCGGAACGTCCATGGAATCGATGGTTTCGGGATCGGTTCCTTCCGCGACGCCCAGGATATAGGGCTGAGCGACGTTGACACCTGGTTGAACCATGCCGTGCGCATCCAAAACAACCAGTTCCGTTTTCGCTTCGATCCAGAAGCTGCCCGCGGGTGCGAAGACACGCGATCCCTTGGAGGGATCCCCGTAGATTTCCACGATCCCAGCGAGAGAAATCGCCGCCGCCGCGACATCATCGTCTTCGCGATACTCTCCGGATCGAATGACATTCAATCGAAATCGTCGTCGATCCCCGTCGGCCGATTCTCGCGTTGGTAAGCTGGCGGGGGTGAATTGTCGTATGGCGAGCGTCTGGAAAAGCTTCATACGCTCACTGTCGGAATCGCTTCCCGCGCGAATCGCGCGATGAGTTCGCCATCGGTTCGATGAGAAGGAATCGAAGACACGGCCACGGAGATAACCCGGCGGGGTCTTGCAGTAGCCGCGGAGCGCGATCGCGCGCGGGTCCGACAAAAGATGACGACGAATGTCTCCCAGACGCGAGCCGGTGACATACTTCGACGAGCTTAAGTTGGGACCAAGCGATGTTTCTTCGAAGCGATCCCTCAACTGGGCATACAAGCGTGTTTGGACTTCTGGTAGCACGCGAACCACGAGTGGGACCAAGGCCGAAAGGCTGACCAACAAGATGGACGCGGCCAGGAACTGGTATAGCCACATGCTTTGCGGCAAGCGACCGCTGGGCTGCTGAATCAGCGGGGCGATGAGCGTTGGGGGAGATGCGTCTTCCTTGATGAACCGATTTCGGTCTTTGCCAGCCCAGCGGTGTCGCAAGATGGTTTGGGAAGCCACTGTGAAGCCAATACAGACACACAAGCCGACCACGGTCTGTCCGGTCAAACTCGTGCTGACACCGCCTCCCGCGACGGCCATCAACACCATCACCAAACCGGCAACCAGCATCAGCTCATTGCCGCGTTTCGGCTGGATCATCCAGAGGACAAGTGAAATGACAAACATCTCGTGCGCGAGCGCGTCGATGAGCGTTAGCAGAAACACGGTTGTGTCGTTTCGAATCACGGCCATGCGCCACACAAAGGTGATCACCATCGGCACCACCAAAGAAGCTCCGATGACGGAGGCCTTCAAAATGGAGTGCACCACGCGACGCCAGGGTTCCTTGGGTGGATCGCCGCTTCCGATCGTGACGGCTCGACTGCGAATGCCCACGACGAACGTTGTGATCAGCAAACAGGCGAGACAGGCTCCGGTTGTCCCAAACGCACCCCCGAGAAAGACAGCCAAGGCCAAATGCAGCACAAAAAGCCACTGGTTACTTCCCCGGAACGCGTGATAACTCAAGATCCCCGTGTTCATCCGCTTGCACTCCGGGTTGCCGCAGCGTAGGCGATGTCAATCTCGGAGGGATTCCCCGTCGATTCGCCCTCGGCGGTGGCCACCCGCGAAGGTTGTGCCATGGGTCTTGCATGGCGATTTTCTTCGCTGACCGTGATCCAAATCACCGAGTTAAGGAGGCGGTCGTCGGTCGTTTCGGAACCTCGGGTCGACAACACAATGGCATGTTCCGCTTGGCGGTCACGCAAGGCACCGGAGAGTTGCGTCGCGGCGGCCGCCGGAAGACAAGATTCGGCGGAGGCAAGCTCCGATAGGAGAAGCCCCGTTTCTCCCGAGACAATGCCCTTGGATTCCTCCTGCGTCGTGACGCACAGATAAATGGGCACGTTTGCTTCCGACAGAAACTCAATCGCATAGGCAGCGTTTCTCAAAAGCCTTTCGACGTTCGCGTACCGTGGGACGCCCAGACGGCTTGGAACTTCGCCGGATGTGTCGTCGCACGAGGTGTCCACAATCAACAACACGCTGTCGGACGAGGGAGCGCTGTACTGACGAACGATGGGCTTGCCCAATCGCGCCCAAGAAGCAAAGTCCCAGCGACGAACAGGCATGCCCACCTGATACTCGCGGCTGCCGACGTAGTGAGACAGATCACCTAGGTGACGACTTCGAACGATGCCTTCCAGATGAGAACGCAATTGACCCGCCAGAGGGTCGGATTCCGATTCGGAAGGTAACGGGGTCACCGCCACCTCATTGACCTGGACGTAGGATCGCGTCGAACGAAACAAATAGAACGGGAAGTAGTGATCCACCCAAACACTCGGCAGACGGTGAATCCCGCGTTCTTCCCAAGTCATTGTGTCGGAGATGCGGCATGAGAATCCGGCTGGCAACCATTCAATGGGCGTGCAATGGGCTTGGCACAGACGTCGCCATTGGGAACGACTTTCAGCCAGCCCGATATGCAGGTCGCTTGCGGGCAACCGCCCCGCATTGGTCAGTTCCACGGAGATCCGAGTCGCTTGTCCCACCGGGACATGGTCTGGTGTGGATGCTTTCACGACGAGCGTGGGCGCCGACAAACGGTTGAGCAGCCATCCGACCCCAAACATCGTCGCGCAGGAACAGAAAACGCCCGCCCACGGGTAACCCCAAACGATATTGAGCGAGACAATCGCGAAGAGCATCAGCACGACGGACGCGGGCGTGAAACCACGACGTAGCAACACCCACCAACCTGCCGGCGTCAGATAAAACGCCGTGCGCGCGACGTGAAGCCAACGCGATGGGGGTGCACTGCGCCGGGATCGATGCGAGGTCTTGGCGGTCACCGAATCAGGCTGGTACCGGCGTTTGAGCGATCGCTTCGCTGACCGATGCCTCCGCCTGCTCGATTTTGCCGCCACTCCGACAGCGAAGGCGATGCGCCATCGCAGCAACGGCAACCGACTGGACGTCGTCGGGCAGCACATAATCGCGACCCGACATCACCGCGGCCGCCTGGGACGCACGCAGCACCATCTTGCTGCCACGGGGGCTGCAGCCGACCGCGATACGCTCGTCTTGGCGCGTCGCGCTGGCCAGGGATACGACATAACGAGCGATGTCTTCGCTCAATTTCACGCGGCGGACCCATGCCTGCAGTGTCAACAAGTCGCTTGCTGACATGATCGGTTGCAGGTCATCGATGGGTTCGTGATCGGCCTGGTCCAGCAACAACGCCACTTCATGCTGCTGTTCCGGGTATTGCATCGACAGTCGAAACAGAAAGCGATCCAGCTGTGATTCTGGCAAGGGAAATGTGCCCTCAAAACCCGCCGGGTTCTGCGTCGCAATCACCATGAACGGGCGTTTGAGAGAATGACGCTGGGTATCGATCGTGACCTGTGATTCGGCCATGGCCTCCAAGAGGGCACTCTGCGTTCGCGGTGAAGCGCGATTCACCTCGTCCGCGACCAACAAGTTGCAGAACACGGGTCCGGGGCGAAATTCAAACTCGCCCGTCGCCGGTTGGAAGATGGATCCACCCAAGATGTCCGCTGGAAGCAAATCAGGGGTGCATTGGATGCGTTGGTAATCCAGATCAATCAAACGGGCGACGGCTTTGGCCAAGGTGGTTTTCCCGACCCCCGGAACGTCTTCCAGAAGAACCGAACCCTCTGCCAACAGTGCTGTAAGCACCGACGCAATGACGTCGTCTTTGCCGCGGATCACGTTCCCCAGTGTGTCAACAACGGCTTGAAGTCGTTCTAGGGAAGCAGATACGTCATCGGGCATCACCGACGCTTGTGCTTCGGATGTGGCTTCCATCGACGCTCCATGGTCCATCCCTGATATCCTGTTCGGTCGTTCGGTGGTGTGCATCGGCTGAAGCGAGGACCTCATGATGCCCTCTGCGGCTGCGTCCTCGTTTTGGGAGCGGAAAAGCATGCTGTGAATCTCTCTGTTTTCGTGGTCACAACCCTTTCCAGGATAACGAAGACGACCCGGCGGGATACGCCCGGAGTTCCGTCATCCTTGTTAAGTTTGGGTGTGCCCATCAAGTTCCTAAAGATGTCTCGATCAAGACACGACTATCGAGCGATTGAGCCGACCGTGCACCATGCCCATTCCCAATCGCCGAACGTTCGCCTCCTCCGTCCCAGAATTCCAAATTCGAGTCACGGACGATGGCAGTCGGACCCTGGTTTTGGCAGACTCGGAAACCTCGTACCACAGCGGATGTGGTGCGGCCATTGAATGCGATCATGTCTATCTCAAAGGCGTGGGCATGGACCCGACGTCAACGGAACCATGGCCAAATTCGATTTTAGAAATCGGATTCGGCACGGGCATGGCCATGCTGCGGACGCTTGACCGGGCCATTCGATACGACCAACCCCTTCAGTATGTTGGGCTGGAAACCGTTCCACTGCCCACCAGCGTCCTGCGTGAAATCGGATTGGAGACCGGATTGGAGGATCCGACGCTTGCCGGGCGGTTTCTGGATGCCTGGGAGCAATGGATCGATGGCATCCGTGACGAGAATCAGTTGCCATTTTCTTGGCAGCCCACCGAGCATCATCAGATCCACGTCCGCCGCGGGGACGCCTCTCATTGGCTGGCCCATGCGGAGGAGACGTTTGATGGCATTTACTTCGACCCCTTCGACCCAGCCACGCAGCCGGAACTTTGGGCACGCCCGTTTGTCGAGACGGTCGTGCGGCGAATGAGTCAAGGCGGACGCCTCGCGACCTACTGCAGCAAGACCGAGATTCGGCGCCGCTTTGAAGCCGTCGGTTTGCAAGTCGACCGTGTCCCTGGTCCGCCAGGCGGCAAACGCGAAGTGATCACCTGTCGACGTGGATCTTCCGCGCCGACAACGCATGCGTTTGCGTCCAAGGGTGATCCAGCCTGATGGGTTCGCGCTACAGAACGGCCGGGTAAATGGCCGCGAAAACCATCGTGACACTCAGGGCGATCAAACCCAGCGCAATGCTCATCGGGCTGATCACCCGCAAGGCTTCCCGCTCGGTCATGCCGCTCATTTCCGAGATGATCCAAAAAGCGCTGTCGGTCATCCATGAAATGGGTTTGCTGCCAGCACCGATCGCCATGGCCAGATAGACCGGGTGGAAGGGCAAGGCTTCCGCGGACGCGATCCCTTGTAAGATACCTGCCGAGGTGATCATCGCGATGGTCGCCGAGCCTTGCACCGTTCGGATCGCCGCGGTGATGAGAAACGCAAGCGGCAGCAGCAGCAAACCGGGGACCCCCGAAACGAGCGAACCCACGGCTTCCCCGATCCCCGCTTGATACAACACGCGTCCCAAAGCGCCGCCGGCCGCCGTGATCAAAATGATGTTGCCGGCCGATGCCACGGCCGCTGACAATGCGCCCCTTCGCTTTTCCGCATCCACCCAGGGTATCAAACCGAATGCGGCCAGCGTCCCAATCAACAACGCGATGTTCTTGTCGCCGAAGCGTCGCACGACATCCGTTAAGGGGGAAGCTTCAAAGACCTCCGCTGACAACAAAGCCGACGTGATGGAACCGGACGTCAGCAAAACGACGGGGACGAGGATGGGCAGCAACGCCAAAAACAGGGGCGGTAAGGTCTCTTTTTCCAAGCGTTCGTTTGAATCGCCGGTCGATGGCATACTAGCAAGTGCACCGGAGGACTCCCGATACGGTACCTTGGCCCATCGATCGATCACCCGAGCGGACAACAAGGCAAACACGCTGGTGACGGAGCCAACGGCAAATCCCGCGATCATCATCACACCAATATCCACGTTGACCAAGGCCGCCACTTGAATCGGCCCCGGCGTCGGCGGGATCAGAGAATGCGTGATCGAGCCACCCGCCATGATGGCCAGGATGTAAAGAATGAATCCCTTGCCTGTTTTGCGTTGAAGGGACCGTGCCAAGGGGATCATCAAATAAAACACCGTATCGAAGAACACGGGGATGCCGAGCACGAAGGAACTGGTGGCTAGCGCTTCGGGGGCGCGTTTCTCCCCAATGCGATTCAAAATGGCGTTGACGATTCGACTGGCGGCCCCCGATTCCATCAGCAACCCACCGATCACACTGGCCAGGGCGATCACAATCCCAATCTTGCCGACCGTGTCACCCAGGGCCATTGCCACGCGGGTTGTCGCTGACTGAGCACATAGCTCCGCTGCTTCAGCAGCAGTCAGTTTTCCAACGGCGACCTGCTCTTCAGCGAACCGCTGCAGGTCCGATTCCAAGGTGAGCGCGGCCACCAGAATCGATGTGAACAGCAAGGCCAAAAAGGCATGCAAACGCAAACAAATGATGGAAAACAGGACGGCGGAGACCGCTAAGACGATCAGCCAACCAATGGTCATTCTTGACGGTCTCCTGTGGATGAGGCGAAGGCCTCGGTCGCGAAAACCGCGACCCGACCGAAGCTCGCCGCTGGTCGTTCCGGGAGAGCGGTGCCCCTTGGTAATCGATGGAAGCGTCGGGTGATCAGCACGTCGGGTGGAGTTGTGGACCGCTTCAATTCATTCTCCAAGTCAGCCGAGCAAACGTGCCACGTCGAAGGAGACTCCGGTGCAATGGTTAGGCCATAGGGCCCCGTGACCACGAAGGCCAGATAGTCTAGCTCATCAGGGACCAAGGCTGGGCCGTGGGCTTGCCGGCCAGCCGGTTGTTCGATGAGTCCGGGGTCCACCCACAGCGTGCTTGACCCTTCGGCACGCTCACGAATCCACGCGATCGCTTCCCGCCAACCTTCGTTCCGTAGCACCAAGCGACCTTGGGAGGCCATCGTCCGCTCGACCGTCTCTTGTTGATAGAAGAGCCCTGCAAAGCAGCCGATAACGACCAAGCAGGACCAGATGAATCGTCTCACATCGCACTGAATCTGTTTTTGAAATACTAGCAAGGTGACACCTGCGAAGCCGGCCAAGAGCGGCACGTTTCCGATCAGGTAACGACGGTGCCAGAGCGACACTCCATCGATCGCAGCCAGAAACCAGATCGCCACCGTGCTAAAAGACACAGCAAGGATGGTGACGACGGCCAGTTGTGTGAGAACTTCGAGACTCGGGCCACGCGACACGACTGAGGATGCCGCCGAGCCAGCCGCTTCTTGAGCCGCTGACGATTGAGCCGCAGCACACGAGCCTTCTGGTGAGCTGCCGCCCAATCGCGAACCCATCGCGGCTAAGGCGGGGAGGATCAGGTACGAGGTCCAGGGCCAGATCGACCAAAGGTCTCGCAGGCCATTGGGTCGTGCGAACAGCGACCATTGATGGCGATCGGACCACAGGCCCTGCCGATGCGAAAGGACGAAGAACGTCAATGCGGCGATCCAAACGAGGATCATCACGGCATGAAACCGCCAGCGCGGCCGCATGTGTTGAGTCTCCCTCGACCGAGACCGCGGAAAGGTTCGCCACACCGACAGGGCGGTGAACACGATCAGCGGTCCCACCACCGCGACGGCCGTCGCGTGCAAGCTGCATGCAAACAAGCCACAGCCATGAAAGACGATCCAGGACCGCTGCTTGTTTGTTCGCCTACCTTGCGTTCCCAGGTCGTCGATCAGCTGAGGCAAGCAAGTCAACATGCCCGCGATACAAAGCATGACCAAGGCATAGGGTCGTGCCTCGGTGTCAAAGAAGACGGCATTCGCATCTAGCGAGTAGAGCATGCCGGTAGCGGTGGCGAGAAGCGTTGAGCGCGCACCACCCAGTTTCTGAACCCATCGAAAAAGTAGCGTGACGGTCGCGACACCGGCCAGGACGCTGGGCAAGCGCAACACGGTTTCAATCCAGCCGGGTTCCGGCGAACCGCCGCGCAGAAGGATCGACTCGACGATGAAACGGTAGACCCACAGGCCTTGAAAATAGAGGGCTTGCTGATTGCCCATTCGCGCGCGGAGACCGACTTCATCGAACGAACCCTCGACACACCAGGCCGTGTGAAGCTCATCAACCCAAAAGCTTTCGCCGCAATGCCACCAACGCAGGCCAAAGGTTGCGACGGCGACCAGCAGCAAGGCCCACGTTGGTCGCCGGAAATGAGCGATCGTCAAACCGCCAAGACCCGTTGCTCGAGTTGTTCCCGCCCACTTGCTTGCCCCAGATGCCTGAGCACATCGCACGCGACTTGGATTTGTTGCGCGTCGACGTCCAGGTGCGTGACCAGGCGAATGGCTTGTGGGCCAATTGCGAAGCATCGAACGCCGTTCCGCTCAAGCGCGGCGCGAACCGATTCCGCATCGGACCACTGCGGATCGACTTCAAAGATCACGATGTTGGTATCGACGCGACCGCCACGAAGCGAAAAAGCGGGGCACTCGCGGATCGCGTCTGCCAGTTGTGTCGCGTGTTCATGGTCTTCCTGGAGTCGATCCCGATGGTGGCGTAGCGCATGAAGTGCTCCTGCGGCGATGATCCCCGCCTGTCGCATCCCACCCCCAAACAGCTTCCGTGTTCGGATGCACTCTTGAATGAAGTCGGCTTCACCGGCCAAAACCGAACCCACCGGCGCGCCCAAACCCTTGCTGAAACAAACGCTGATCGAGTCAAAATCACGGCACCACCGCGCCATGTTTACTCCGGTGGCCGCTGCCGCATTCCATAACCGGGCCCCGTCCAGGTGAGTTTTGAGTCCGTGTTCGTGCGCCCAGCGTGTGAGGGAATCGATGTTCTCCAAAGGCGTGATGCGGCCACCCCAACGATTGTGGGTGTTTTCCAGGCAGAGCAACGTGGTGTTGACCATGTGGTCGTTGCGAGGGCGGATTTGGCCCTCAACATGGTCCACGCTCAACACACCCCCATCGCCCGCCACCGTATGAGCCACCAGGCCTGACAGCTGAGCGAAGGCGGCCTGCTCGTAATGGTAAATGTGGGCGTCGGCTTCACACAGGAATTCGGTCCCGCGGTCACAGTGCACGCGAATCGCGATTTGGTTCGTCATCGATCCGCTCGGCATGAAGGCGGCGGCTGGTTTCCCCAGCAACGCGGCGGTTTCGCGTTCCAGCGTTTCCACGGTTGGGTCCACATCGATGACGCAGTCGCCCACGGCCGCATCCGCGATCGCATGCCGCATGGCTTCCGTTGGTGTCGTCACCGTGTCGCTGCGAAGGTCAATGGGATTCGTGGTCATGGCGATTGGGCGACGAGGAAGGATCGGGTTATCGGGAGTTTCGATGTGGCTGCGTTTGACGGCGTTGGCGCGGTACGGCGGTGGCACGGTACTGCGGCGGCACGGTACGTAGCGAAAGCTGCCCGTCCAATTTACCATCCTCTGCCGACTTCACGCACGCGTGCGGACGGCGTCCTCCCACTTCGCAGCCTTCCGTGCCCGTGTCCCCGCTCGCTTTGCCTACAAGACCCCGACGATGCCCGCCATGTCGCAACCGCTGCTTCGCTACGTCGACGCCCGTGATGACGCCACCGAAGTACTGGACGAATTGCGCGAGAAACTGAGCCCCAGGGGTGACTTGGTCAGCCCGCGTGGTCGCGAGTTAACGCAACGCGTCTTTGGCCGCGCTCTCACTCCCATCGAAGTCGTCGAAACCATCTGTGCCGATGTTCAGGAAGCGGGAACCGATGCACTCCTGAAATATGGACGCGAAATCGACGGGGCCGACTTGACCGCGGAGTCGCTCCGCGTGCCTCCGGACGAACTCAAGGACGCCTATGCGAGCGCGGACGGGGAATTGATCGGAACCATTGAACGCATCGCTGAGAATATTCGCACCTTTCAAACCGCGATTCGTCACCAGGACGTGACCATCGAACCGCGCAAGGGGATCCGACTGACCCAGCGTTATGTGCCTTTGGAACGCGTGGGCGTCTGTGTTCCGGGCGGGGCCGCCGCGTATCCTTCGACCGTGCTCATGACGGTGGTGCCGGCCCAGGTCGCCGGTGTGGATCAAATCGCTGTTGTAGCACCCCCAACCGATTTTGGAGCTTACAACCAGGACATGCTGGCAACCTGTCATGCTCTGGGCGTGACTGAAGTCTATCGCTGCGGCGGCGCGCAGGCGGTTGCCGCCATGGCCTATGGTTGTTCCGCGATCCCGGCCGTCGACATGATTGTCGGTCCAGGCAATCTCTTTGTGGCCCTTGCCAAGAAACATGTCTTCGGAATCGTTGATATCGACTCGTTTGCTGGCCCCAGCGAGGTCATCGTCATCGCGGATGCCAGTGCAGACCCCGCGTTTGTCGCCGCGGACCTGCTGGCGCAAGCCGAGCATTCCCCGGGCTCCGCCATCTTGATCACTTGGGACGAGAGTCTCATTTCATCCGTGCAGTCGGCGCTGGAAGTGCAGCTCGATGCACTCGAGCGAGCGGATCTGACACGCGACGCTCTGTCCGAATTTGGTGCGATCCTCCACGTTCGTGATGAAGGTCAGGCGTGCGAACTGACAGATAGCTTCGCTCCCGAGCATCTGCATATCGAAACCGAGCATCCCGGTCTCTTGATTGGCAACATCCGTAACAGCGGGGCCGCGTTCTTGGGCCATCACACGCCCGTGGCGCTTGGGGACTACGCTGCGGGACCCAGCCACGTCTTACCGACGGGCGGAACGTGCCGCTGGGCCGCCGGACTGTCCGTCAATAGCTTCTTGCGAAGCGGGAGCGTGACCAAGTTCACGGATGAAGCCATGGAGGCCATCGCCGAGGACGTGATTCGCTTGGCGCAAAAAGAAAGCCTGACGGCACACGCAAACAGCGTTGCCATCAGGCGTTCGAAATGACGCTTCAGAGACGCCTGTGATCAGTTGCCCTGGATCGCCAGTAACATGATGCGATTCCCGCGCCGGACGTTGAGCCGCACGACGCGTCCGTTCTTCAGTTGTTCCTCGACGGATTGACTGAACTCGGCAACGGAACCGGTCGGCTTGCCGTTGAACATTTCGATGACATCACCGGCCTGCAGGCCCGCTTGGGCGGCCACCCCTTGTTCCTCCACGCTGGTGACGATCAACCCGCCGCGAAGGTTTTCATAGCCAAACTTGCGAGCCGATTCCGCCGTGACGGGTTCCAACTCGGCGCCCAAACCGCCCACGTTCTGTGAGGACGGTCCATCGAACATGGCCATCGCCTTGTCCGTGCGTTCCTGCAAATTCACGGTGACGTTGATCACGTTGCCGTCGCGATTGACCTGCAGCTCCACCGAATCACCGGGCTTCTTGCTGCCGATGAGATTGACCAGTTGGGTCCCGCTGCCGATCAGACGGCCATCGATGCGCGTCACAACGTCGCCCGGTCGCAAGCCTGCGTTGGATGCGGGTTGCCCTTCCAAAACGCCCTGAATCAAGGCGCCATCCGCTGCCTTCAAGCCGAACTCGTCGATCGAAGTCGGATTCACATCGGTGACCTGAGCACCCAAGAATCCGCGTCGAACTTCGCCATCCGCGATCAGCGACTCCAAAACGGGTTGGGCCAACGAGACGGGGATCGCAAATCCGATCCCGGCGCTGGCGCCACTACGCGACAGAATCGCCGTGTTGATGCCAACCAGTTCCCCGCGCAGGTTCACCAGGGGGCCGCCTGAGTTTCCGGGATTGATCGCCGCGTCGGTTTGTAGAAAGTCCTCAAAACCACGACCGCCTGCAATGATGGACTGCACGCGGTTCTTGCCGCTGATGATGCCGGCCGTCACTGTCTGTTCCAAACCGAACGGGCTGCCGACGGCCATCACCCAGTCGCCCACCTGAATCGCGTCGCTGCTTCCGAACGCGACCGGTTGCAAACCGCTTGCGTCCACTTTT
>JBCCYK010000109.1:0-19905 GCA_039189905.1 Planctomycetota bacterium | reverse complement strand
CTGCTTTCCTGATAGCCTTCGATTCCCGCACGGCGATCACCCAAATCCTTCTCAAGAACATCGTCCGTCTGCTCACTGATGGCGTGAAGTTGCCGGCGACTGGTCCCGGTGGCAATCACAAAGAAATCAAACTCTGCGGATTGCTGGCTGACGTCCAAGATCATCACGTCAGACCCATTGTTGTCGATCGCAACTCGGGCTGCCGAAACGGCCAGCTTGCGAGCGTCTTCCAAGCCAAACGGACGGATCGCACGGCTTTGCGTGACCATCGGATTATCCGATACGGGTCGCGCGGACTCCGATGACTCATCGGCACCGCCCATCGATTCCTCCGAAGTCACGGTGGGCTCCGGTGCACCACCAGCCGTGCCATCGGCGGACAACGGCGGGTTGGGGATGTCGGTGAGGCGAAAATGAGTCATCAACGGCAGTCGGGCAAGAGTCTTCGTCAGCGAACGCAACGCGCAGTCTAGCGCCTGTCACGCAGAACGTCCACATAATCCAATCTGTAAGTCGTATAGTTTGGTGACGGACCGGACGTTTCGCGCCCTCTGCCGGTTCGCAGTCGGCCAAGCCGGTCGGGTGGCAATCCCGGTCACTTGGGGCCGGCTTCACGGCGCCAGGCCGGTCCGTCTCCGCGGCCCGACCCACGAATCATTTCGCCACGGCTTTGCAGTCATGACTGTTTCCCTGTGTCTTGCGTCCTCACTGTGTCTTGCGTCCACCCCTGAGAAGATCGCCGAATCCATCCTCATCGGGCCCATGTGGCCCGCGACGGTCTTGCTGGGCCTCGTCTTCGTCTATGTCCTGATATCACTCTTGGGGCTCTTCGACGTTGGCGGTGGTGCTGACATCGACCTGGATCCTGGACTCGATGTGGACCTATCTCCCGACGTGGATTGGGGGGGCATGGATGCGGACGTCGATCTGGACGGCCCGGCCGTGGATGCAATCGCGGGCAGCGACTCTGCCTTTGCAAGCGCTGCCGCCACGACGATCCGTTTTGTCAACCTCGATCGCCTCCCGGTGATCCTGTGGGGAAGCGTGTTCGCCATGCTTTTCTGGACGTGCAGCTTCCTCCTCTGGAACTACTTCGACTTCGAGCGTTACGAGCCCACGCTAGGCGCCAGTCTTTTGTTGACCCTGCGAAATGGAGTGTTGTCCATTATCGCCATGAAATTCGCCACGGATCCGCTGAACCGCTACTTCGAACCAACGCCACAGTACAACGCGGCACGGATGATGGGTCGCGTCGTCACGGTCGCAACCAGCAACGTCGACGGAGAGTTTGGGCGAGCGGAAGTCGCAACCGATGCGGCCCCGCTTTTGCTGAACATCCGCACCATGGGCGAAACGATTCCCAAGGGAACGCCCGTTCAACTGACCGGCTACGACGCGGAAAAACGAATCTACATCGTGGAGGCCGCATCGGTGGATTCACCGGAGCAACCCGCGAATTCGGCAAGCGTGTGAAGAAACTCACGCAGAGGTCAATGTCGCCCGCGAGCTTCGGCGCGCCCCAAAACCCACCTTTTCGGAGCCTGAACTATCATTGCCCAGTGCTTCGTCCCGCTTGAAAATGCAGGTTCCCCGAATGAGCCGACGGGCGTTAGCCCCGGTTGCCGCAGTAGGAACCGGGTCTAATGCCCAGCGGCTAGTCCCAAGAATCGCATTGGAACAAAGCGTCTGACGTGAATTTACATCGCTGTGAGGTCTGACATGTTGGTCGGTTTGATTTTTGAGAACACCGTGGTCGATTTCTTGGCCGTCAGCGCCATCGCCGTGATCGCCATCATCACGTGTGTCGTGATGCTGGGAGCCATCTTTTACAAGAGCTTCTATAAGAAGGTGGGCCCAGACAGTGCCATCGTGCGTTCCGGTCGAGGTGGTTTGGAGGTGCGAACCGGAGATGGCCTCTTCGTGGTTCCCCTGATCCATCAAGCCGAGTACATGGATCTCACGCTGAAGAGTTTTGAGATCAACCGGGAAGGAAGCGAAGGTCTGATCTGCCAAGACAACATCCGTGCGGACATCAAGGTCGCGTTCTTCATTCGAGTCGACAAGACACCCGAAGAAATGAAAGAGGTTGCTCAGTCGATCGGCGCGAAACGTTGCAGTCAGATCGAAACGCTTCGTGAACTCTTCGACGCCAAGTTCAGCGAAGCCCTGAAGACGGTGGGCAAGCAATTCGATTTTGTCGAGCTCTACACGCAACGAGAGAAGTTCAAAGAGGAGATCCTGAAGGTCATCGGCACCGATCTCAACGGCTATCGCCTCGACGACGCTGCCATCGATTACTTGGAGCAGACGCCGCTTGAGATGCTCTCTCCCAACAACATCTTGGACGCCGAAGGCATCAAGAAGATCACCGAGTTGACGGCCGTCGAAAAGGTCAAGGAGAACCAGTTCACCCGCGACAAAGAAAAGACGCTCAAGAAGCAGGACGTCGAAGCGGAAGAAACCATCTTGGAATTGGAGCGGCAACGGGTTGAGGCCGTTGAGAAGCAAGGACGTGAGATCGCGGAAATCAGCGCCCGCGAGAAAGCCGCCGCCACCAAAGTCGAGGAAGAGCAACGCTTGGAAGCCGAACGGGCTCGCATCCAAACCGAAGAAGAGATCGGCATCGCCGAAGAGAACAAACAACGCCAGGTCTTGGTCGCCCAACGCAACAAAGAAAAGACCGACGCCGTCGAATTGGAACGCGTCAGCCGTGACCGCGACTTGGAAGCCACCGAACGGATGCGCGTCGTCGGCGTCGCCGACGTCGAAAAGGAAAAGGCCATCGAAGTCGAAAAACGCAATATCCAAGAGGTCATTCGAGAACGTGTCGCGGTCGAACGAGCGGTGGTGGAGGAACAAGAACGCATCAAGGACACCGAAGAGGTCGCCGCTGCCGAACGGGCGAAGACCGTCAAAGTGACCGAAGCGAACGCAACCGCCGAAGAGGAACTCATTCGTCAAACCAAGTTGGCCCAAGCCGAACGCGACGCCAGCGAGTTGCTCGCCGAGAAGGTCCGGATCGAAGCGGAAGCCAAACGCGACGCGGCTTCGAAAGAGACCGAAGCAACCAAGATGCTGGCGGAAGCCGAGTCCGCTCAAGCCGCCGCCGTCGGCTTAGCCGAAGCACGGGTCCAGGAAGCCAAAGCGGATTCGCTACAGAAGGAAGGCCTGGCCGAAGCCAAGGTCTCACGCGAAAAGTACAGCGCCGAAGCGGTCGGTATCACCGAGAAAGCGGAAGCGATGAAGCAACTCGACGGTGTCGGCAAGGACCACGAAGAGTTTAAGCTGCAGTTGGACAAGGAACAGAACGTCGAGATCGCGGCGATCGAAGCCCAGCGCGGGATCGCGGAAAGCCAAGCCGATGTGATCGGTCGCGCCGTCGCGGCGGCTCGCATCGACATCGTTGGCGGCGATGGCCAGTTCTTCGATCAGATCACCTCTGCGGTCAAAGGTGGCAAGGCCATCGACCGGTTTGTCTACAACAGCAAGGTCGCGACGGATATCAAGGACACATTCTTCGACGGCAACGCGGAGTACTTTCGATCCCAGGTTCAAGAACTGATCGGTCAGTTCGGGCTGGATACCGATGGCGTGAAAGACCTGTCGATCGCGGCATTAATCGCCAAGATGATGGGACTCGCCTCCACCGACGACGTCCGCAACCAATTGACCAGCTTGCTATCGATGGCCGGGACCGCGGGCGTGTCGGACCAACGCGTCAGTCGTCTGCTGGAATCGGGTGGCACCACCGTCGCAGCAAAATCGCAAACGAACGGCAAGACCAAAGCCTGATCCGCGGGGTGATTCACAATGTCCGAGGCAGAACTCGCCGGCGGGACGTACGAAATCCTCCGCAATCGTCTCCGCGATGCAGCGAAAGGGCTTCGTGAACGTGTCAAGCAACTCAACGATGATCGAGGGGAGGTGTTTGGCAACGTCGAAACCCGCCTCGTTGCGACGCATCGCGTCAACACCGAACACAACTGTGTCCCGCGTGACTTGGTCGCCATCGGTTCGCGTTTCTTACTCGGGTACAACGTCCAGTTTGGTCTGAAGACCGAAATCGATGTCCCCGACGTGCTTGCGGTCCATCGACTGGAAGACCAAGCGTTTCATGCCGAAGAACTCGGCTTGATTGATGATGCTCGCTTTCGCGACGACTTCGCAGAGTTGTATCGCTTCTACAAGAACACCACCTTCGCCCGCTTCTTTGTCAACGGGCCGATGCTGCACATGGTGTTTCAGGTTGGCAAAACTCCCAGCGACATCAAGAGCTTCAAGTGGCGGGTGACGGACGACGGCTTGGAGTACCTCGATAATCGCAGCGACCACGAAGTCAAGCTGCCGCGTCAACACGCCTTCAATTGGGTGCGTGCCACCCGCGACATGCACCATTACGGCGACCACCCGCACATTTCCATCGAAGACCGCGTGTTTGTGGAAACCGTCGGTGGCGACCTGACGGTCAAGGTTGAAAACAACACGGCCTCCGGCGAAGGCATCTACGCAGAACCGGTCGACAACCCCGATCAGAAACTCGACGACGCGGACATCGCCTACTCCGTCGTTGGCGACCTGATCCTCCTGAAAATCAAACCCTACCAGGAAGACACCGTCCGCTACTTGGTCTTCAACGGCAAGCTCAATCAAGTCGTCCGTCTGGATGAGATCCAGCATGCCTGCGTGATGCTACCCGGTGACCAGGGCCTCGTGTTCCCTGGCGGCTACTACCTGCAATCGGGCGAGTTCAAACGTTTTGATCACGGCCTGATCGACATGCGTTTCGAGCGATCCGTTGCCGCTGCCAACGGCGAAGACCATCTTTATCTGTTCAGCCACGCGTCGGACGGCACGTACATTCAACTTCGCTACAACCAGATTCGCCAAACGGTCGACACGCCGCTGATCTGTCATGGGCAAACGATTTTCAAGTCCGGCGAGATGGCGGTTTTTCGAGCCCAAGAGAGCGCTCAGAAGCATCACACGATTCAAATCTGGCAAACACCCTTCATCGATCCGGCCTTCGCACCCGAGAGTCAAACCGACTCGTACCTGTTCAAGATCGGCAACAAGGAATTGGTGCAGGCGATGGCCGAGTGTAGCGAACTGCTGCACCTGATCGATCGTGAGGAAACCTACGACGGGCTCTACGACGACTTGACCAAAAAGTCGTCCGACATTCTGGACAGCTACTTCTGGATTGCGCAGGGAGAAACCCATCGACTCGACGAACCGCTGCATGCGATCCGCGATGCCGCTGCCGCTGCGGTCGACGAGTTCGAGAAAGTGGTTCGGCTGCGTCAGGCAACCGAAAATCAAACGAGTGCAGCCGAAACGGCCATCGCAAACACGATCAAGGAAATCGAACGATCGCGATTCGAATCGATCGATGATTTCGTCGGCGTTTTGTCTACCCTTCGACGCCTCCGGGGACAAGCGATCGCGTTGCGTGAACAGAAGTACGTCGATGACCAACGTGTCGATGTCATGGAAACAACGACCGCGGAGCACACCGACCGCGTTTCACGGCGATGCGTGACGTTCTTATTGTCCGAGGACGCTTTGTCCCCCTACCAAACCCGCATCGCCGAGGCGGGGGAACGCGTCGAGTCGGTCGCGACCGTCGCAACCGCCAGCTCGCTTTCCGAGGAAATCGACCAGGCAGCGGCGGACCTCGAGATGCTGACCGAAACCGTCAGCAACCTGCAGATCGACGACGCCACACAACGCACGGAAATCATCGACGGCATCGGGGACGTGTTTGCATCGGTCAACCGCGTGCGTGCCGCGCTCAAGAACCGACGTGAGGCTCTGGTCGGTGAAGAAGGTCGGGCCGAGTTCGCGTCGCAGATGAAACTCTTGCAGCAGACCACGGCCGGTTATCTGGACGTGTGCGACACACCGGTCCGATGCGATGAGTACCTGACGAAGGTCATGGTGCAGCTCGAAGAGATCGAAGGTCGCTTCGCAGAGTTTGACGAGTTTGTTGAAACGCTCGCGGAACGACGCCAAGACATCTACACCGCGTTTGAGACTCGCAAAGTTGCGCTGGTCGAAAAACGTAATCGACGTGCCGAATCACTCACGTCTGCCGCGGGACGGATTCTCAGCGGGATCCGCTCGCGCGTCGGCAGCATGGATTCGGTGGATGAGATCGCCGCCTACTTCGCCGGCGACCTGATGGTGGCCAAAGTTCGCGATATCGTCGGACAACTGGAGGAACTCGACGACGCCGTCCGGGTGGGCGACCTACAGAGTCAACTCAAGGTCATTCAGGAAGACGCGCTCCGAGGACTCAAAGATCGTCAGGACTTGTTCGAGGAGGGCGGTGATGTCATACGACTCGGCAAACATCGCTTTGCCGTCAACACCCAACCGCTTGACCTAACGACCGTCCTGCGCGACGGGGCGCTGTGCCTTCATTTGACTGGCACCCAGTACTTTGCGCCGATGAGCGACCCGCGGCTGGAGGCCGCACGTGACCTTTGGGATCAATCCTTGGTCAGTGAATCAAAAGAGGTTTATCGAGCCGAGTACCTGGCAATGGACTTGCTGGACTGTGTGGATCCCAAGCAGACCATCGACGTCGCATGGGTCAACCAACAGGCAGCGGGGCGATTCGACGAGGGCTATGCGAAAGGCGTCCATGATGAAGACGCCGCTCAAATCCTCAAGGGTTTGCTGGAATTGCAATCGGGCATCGGACTGCTTCAGCATCAACCTGACGTTCGCGCCGCCGGGTGGCTCCTGTGGAAGAAAGTGCTGAATCCAAAAACGCGCGCCGCGATGGGACACTGGATCGCAGGGTTTGCGAAATTGGCCAAGGCCTATCCCAACGCGGAACCCGCGCGTGAGTTTCGTGCCCGCCTGATTGAGATCGCCCACGCCGATTTCTCTGACTGGTGGCCGATCTTCGGCGTGGATGAAGATCCGGCTGACGCCAAGTCCTTCGCCAGCGACATGGCAGCCTACTTGTTCGACCAACTGACGACGGCCCCACAAAAACCGACGATCAGCGGATCCGCAGCCGGATTGCTGGATGGTTTTCTGAATTCGTTGAGCGCCGACGACCGCGATCGCTACCTTCAAGCCGGGATCAAAGCCAACAACGGGGATGTGCTGCGAAGCTTCGTTTTGGCACGCAATTGGGCCGACGCCTTCTTGGAGAGCGGTCGCGCCCAATCGGACGCCACCCAAGAAGATCCGCAGGGGTACCGCAACGAGTTGGCTTGGCTGATCCTGCAGCACGTGGAAAGCAGCGGCAAAGCGAATTCCACGCCAACGCCCTACAAAGTTTCCGATGCCAACGCGAGCTTGACCGTCGCTGGCGTCGCGGGAGGGCACGCGCGCGTGAAGGAAGGTGTGTTGCCACTGCACTACCACGATTTCCACAAACGCCTGCGTCATCATCGCGAATCGGTCGTGCCTCGTTTCCGAGCCTTGCACACCGCCAAAGGCGAACTCATCGACGCCGCCCGCGACGACATGCGGTTGGACGAGTTCAAACCGCAGGTCCTCAGCAGCTTTGTCCGCAACCGCCTGCTCGACGAAGTCTACCTGCCTTTGATCGGCGACAATCTGGCCAAGCAGATGGGCTCGGCTGGGGAAGACAAACGCACGGATCGGATGGGTTTGCTCTTGCTGATCTCACCACCCGGATACGGCAAAACGACCCTGATGGAATACATCGCCAGCCGACTCGGACTGGTTTTCATGAAGATCAACGGTCCCGCCATCGGCCACGAAGTCACCTCGCTGGATCCATCCGAGGCCCCCAACGCGGCGGCCCGCGAAGAGATCGAACGTTTGAACCTGGCATTGGAAATGGGTGACAACGTGATGCTGTATCTGGACGACATCCAGCACACCAACCCGGAACTCTTGCAAAAGTTCATTTCGCTCTGTGATGCGACGCGAAAGATCGAAGGCGTTCACCAGGGACGGACTCGCACCTACGATCTGCGTGGCCGTCGTGTCGCCGTCGTCATGGCTGGCAACCCGTACACGGAGAGCGGGGAACGCTTCCAGATTCCCGACATGCTTTCCAACCGCGCCGACGTGTACAACCTCGGCGAGGTGGTGGGTGAGTCAGCCGAAGCCTTCGAAATCAGCTACTTGGAAAATGGCTTGACCAGCAACCCGATCTTGGCCCCCTTGGCGATGGCATCGCCCGATGACGCGCGTCGCTTGATCTCCGCGGCGCAGCGCGATTCCATGGAAGGCGCGGATCTGGAATCCAAGTTCTCCATGGATCAGCTGCGCGACATGTTCGAAGTGTTGCGAAAGCTGTTGCGCGTTCGTGATGTCGTTCTGAAGGTCAACCGCGCTTACATCCGTTCCGCGGCACAGGCCGACGCGTATCGCACCGAGCCGCCGTTCAAGTTGCAGGGCAGCTACCGCAATATGAACCGCATCGCGGAAAAGGTTGTTCCGGTGATGAACGACGATGAGCTGCAAAGCCTGATCGTTTCCAGCTACGAACAGGACGCGCAGACGCTGACAACCGACAACGAAGCCAACGTGCTCAAGTTCAAGGAGCTGATGGGGATCCTCTCAAGCGACGAACAACAACGCTGGGAGTCCATCAAGTATGCGTTCGTCGAATCGATTCGCATGGCCGGTCTGGACAGCGACGACCAGGCAGGGCAGCTGATGCGACAACTTGCGTCCATGCGCGACGGCTTGGAATCGATTCGTCAGGTCATCGCCAAAGCAATCGCCATGCAAGACCACGGCGCAGACGACCGCATGGACGCACGTGTCGATCAATTGCGTCACAGCCTGTCGTCGATGGGCGATCAGCTTGCCCAGCGATTGTCGGACACGGCGGGACGTTTGGAAACGCTGGCCGAGCAGCAAGTCGCGAGTCCACCCGAGCAAAAATACCTCGTGCAACACAAGGTGCCACGGGTGATGGCGGACCTACTCAAAGGCCAGTTCCACCTCATGCAGGAATGGATGCGTCCCATGCTCACCGAAGCCATGGAGAACGGCCGCGACCTCGAACGATTGCAACAACAGGTCGACTCTCTTCTTAACGCGCTCAACGCCACCCAAGACGCCATCCAGCCCGACCGCTCCATCCCCGAGTAACGGAACGCGGAAGGGAATTCAAAACACAGAGTCACAGAGATCACAGAGCCCGGGATCGAGCGCAAACCTCTGTGCTCTCCGTGCCTCTGTGTTTCCAACTCTTCTCGTTCCGTTACCCTGGTGACCTCACTACACGATTGCAGGGGCCATCAGATGGAAACCAACGAACTCACGCACGCGATCATCGCGGCAGCGGTCGAGGTGCACAGTCATCTGGGACGCGGCCTACTCGGATCCGGCTATTGAAAGTACCCTCCTTGTAAGTCTTCGAAGCGATCTGTTGACAGTTTCCGTAAAGCCAAGTCCGG
Organism: Planctomycetota bacterium; assembly: GCA_039189905.1. Lineage (GTDB taxonomy): Bacteria > Planctomycetota > Planctomycetia > Pirellulales > Pirellulaceae > Rhodopirellula. Next base: position 10,504 of record JBCCYK010000109.1, on the reverse strand, counting down.
CGGCATCATGAATCGGTTCGTGAACGGATACCGAGCCAGTGACGTTCTGAAACACAGAGTCACAGAGAGCACAGAGTCTGTGATCGAGCGCTGACCTCTGTGCTCTCTGTGACTCTGTGTTTCAAACTCTTCCCGTTCCGTTACCCTGGTGACCTCACTGACACGATTGCAGGGGCCATCAGATGGAAACCAACGAACTCACGCACGCGATCATCGCGGCAGCAATCGAGGTTCACAGTCGGCTGGGTCCGGGCTTGCTCGAATCTGCGTATCGAAAGTGCCTTGCATACGAACTGAGGCGAAGGGGATTCGATGTGCAGGAGGAAAGGCCCGTTCCCGTCATTTATGACGAGGTGCATTTGGAATGCGGTTTTCGAGCAGATCTCATTGTCAACGGATCGGTCGTCGTGGAACTGAAGGCCAAGACCGCGATCCATCCCGTTGATAAGGCACAGACGCTTTCCCATCTTCGCCTGCTGAAGCTGCGAGTCGGTCTATTGATCAACTTCCATGAAGTCAAATTGGTCGACGGCGTGAGCCGGATCATGAATGGATATGAATAACGGAGGGAGATTGAAACACAGAGGCACAGAGATCACAGAGCACCGTACTCAAGCGCAACCCTCTGTGTTCTCTGTGCCTCTGTGTTTCAGATCTTCCGCATTTAGACACGTTTAAGTCTCAAACAAACTCGCGATCGGGTACCCGCCGTCGGTGATGGGGACGGGGCGTTCGCCAGCGTAGAGCATCTCGGTGGGATCGATGCCGAGCGCGCGGTGGACGGTGGCATGGAAGTCGGGGATCGAAACAGGGTGTTCCACCGGAGTTTTGGAGAGCTCATCCGTTTCTCCGTAGGCACCGCAGTGATTCAGCCCACCGCCCGCCAAAACCATGGTGAACGTGGAACCCTGGTGGCCTCGCCCGCCACCGGAATCGAAACCGGCGGGACGCCCGAATTCCGACCCGATCACGATCAACGTGCGATCGAGGAGCTTCTTGCTCTCGAGATCATCCATCAGCGTCGCAACGGCGTTGTCGAGCTGACGAATCAGAAGGTGCTGCTTGCGTTGGCCTTCGTTGTGGGTGTCCCAACCGGTGCCGTTGACGAAGTTGAGGTTGTGCGAGACTTCGATGAAACGCACGCCGCGTTCAATCAAGCGGCGCGTCAATAAGCAGCGTTGTCCAAACTCATCGTCGTAACGATTGCGGAGGTCGTCGGGTTCCCGATCGAGGTCAAACACTGACATGAACTCGGGGCCACTGAGTCGGCGGCTTTCCAAAAGGGCCTCGTCATAGGAACGCATGGACGACGCGTCTTGCCAGCCGGTTTGCGCGCGAAGCCCTGCACGCAAGGAGTCCAGCAAACGTGAGCGTCTGCTGGCGCGTTCGTCCGTGACGAAATCGGGTCGCGCGAGCCCGGCAGGTCCCTGCTGGGTGTCGGTCAGGTAGAGGAAGTTGTCTTTCGCACCCAAGAACCCGCTGCTGCGTGTCACGTTGGGATAACCGATCAGGACATACGCCGGCACACCGTCTCCGGCAGCGCCGCGTTGATTGGCGACAATGGAGCCGATCGATGGGTAAACGATCGTTCCCGTGGTGGGGCGTCCGGTATGTACCCGGTTCGTTGCGGCGGCATGCTCGTCCACCACGTCATGATGGACCGTTCGCACGGCGGTCACACGGTCCATGCGTTCGGCGATCTGCGGCAGATGCTCGCAGACCTGCACACCAGGCACCACTGTCTCGATGGCGGCGTAGTCGCTGCCGGGGGTTCGCTTTTTCGGATCGCCGCGACGTTTCGGGTCAAACGTGTCGATCTGGGACATCCCGCCGCCGAGCCAAATGAAAACACAGTGCTCCGCGTTCCCGGCCGGCGGCAAGGGGCGATAGCCGCTTTCCGATGCAACCAACTGGCGTGCCAACGGAGTGGACAACGCGCCGACCGCGGCTTGCTTCAAAAAAACGCGACGTGCGATGTCATGCTTCAAAGGAATCGTCATGGCGTGTAAAGGAACTCCGGTGTATTGAGTAGCGCCCAAATGGCGTCTTCGGCTCGCTCACGCCAGGCGGACGTGATTCGATTCGTGGGAGCGGGCCCATGGCGGAGCCGTTCCGTTTCGCGGATGCGAATGGAATTGGCTTCGGGGCTGAGATGATTCGCCCAACTGACAAACGGCTCACGTATCGGTGTTGGCCTTGAGGAGCTGTGACCGGTGATTCTCGCGGAGAAACCTTGGCCTAGTTCCGTCATGAACGCACGCCGTTCGCTATCACTTGGCGGTCTTGAAAGGATCGTTTCGAACAGGGCCTCCACCAAGCTGCCTACATCACGGGCGTCGATGCACAAACGCGTGAGGGCATCGCCATCGCACAGCCGCGTGATCTGTGTCATCAAAGTGCCGCTGGCCAAGACAGCCGGCTGCAGGACATTGGGAGTGTCATCGCGTTGGTGGACGGGTTCCTGCCGAACGCCCTTCCATCCGAGTGTGCTCAGGCAATCGCAAACGGTCGCGGCCCGCGGGAGGCTCAAACTGGGACGATCGCGTTCATTGGACAAGGACGTGAATTGCCATGCCCGACGTGGCCGACCGAGGTTGTGATGTGTTTTGGAACGCATGCGGGCCTCAGGGTCAAACGTCAGTTCCTCGCTGGCAATCGAACGTCCAAGAACGTGATGCAAGGAATCCACGACCTGTTCGGCCCGGAGGCGTCGTTTCCTTGGCGACGCGAACAATCGTTCGGCAGCATCACGTGTCACGGGACGATCCAAGCCGACGCGGGCATAGACGTCCGACAACATGATCGTCCGTTGCAGCCGGAGGAGGTCATAACCGGAAGCCGTGAATTCGCGGGCAAGAACACGCAGCAGGTCTGGGTGCGAAGCCTTGGCGGCTTCCCAATCATGCAACGGTTCGATCAGCCCCTCGCCCAACAGTTGTCGCCATGTTCGATTGACGATGGTCTGCGCGAAGCGTTGGTTTTCGGGGCGTGTGATCTGGAACGCCAATTGTTCCCGTGGTGAATCCAGCGAGTCGGCAAAGCGCGGGGGCAGGTCCTTCGCGTTCGTCCAGCTGGAGAGGGGCCACTCGGGCTCAACCGGTTTCCCGACCGGCAGCGTGACCGTGATCAAGGACGACGAGGTTTCGGACTCGAAAAACGCGGCCGGCACGCTGCTGCTGGCGGGGACGTCCAGCGCTTGGTTGTTCAGCATCGCGGCGATGGAGAACAGATCTTTCTGCGTCCAATCGTGATAGGGCGCGTCGTGACAACGCGCGCACTCCATGTTGGCACCCAGAAAAACGGAACTCAGGACATGGGCTTTGGCAGCCAAGGGAACATCGTTTTGGCTCGCCAAACCGAATCCGGCCGGCCCGCCGAGTGACGCGCTGCCCCGCATGCGGATCAACTCCGTGACCCAGCGGTCAACCGGCGTGTTGTCATGCAACGCATCATGAAGGAAGAAGCGGAACGGCCCGGTGTTGTTGAGTGTCGGCTTGAGGACATTGGGGTTCTCCGCCAACGCATCTTGCCATTCGGAAACCAAATGATCGGCGCGTCCCTGGGCGTCGAGAAGAAAGTGATCCACCACGCATTGCCGGAACGCCAACGGCAAGCGGCCGCTCTCAGCAGGTCGCTGCCTTAAGCTGGCCAACAACTCATTAAGCTCCTGCCGCCGTGGCGGGACGCCGACGACGTCCAGGGCGACTCGCCGAATGAAGGCGGTCGCGGACGCGTGCGGCGTTGACGCGACTCCCAGCGGGTCTCGTCGCTCATCCAAAAAGCGATCGATCACATGCTCGCTACCGGAGGATCCTGTGCCAGGCTGTCGGATGACGGGTTGTGACTGAACCCATTGTTGTGCAAAGGCGTGTCGCTGCGACCAAACATCATCCTCGCTGCGGGCCGTCGCACGACGCTGTCTCGATTCGTGTTGCTCCACGAGCCGGCGTTGCAGACGTTCATAATCACGCCACGGACCGTCCTCCAGTGTAAACGGTTGCACGGGTGAAGCCACGCTCCAGGGGTCGCCCGCCGCGGGACGAAACGCAACGATGAGTTCACCCACTTCGGAACGCAGGTCTTTTCCGCCAACCAATGTCTGCACAATGACTTCGACTGGCTTGGGGACCGCAACTGGCTTGCCGCCTTGGACGTGCTTGGAATCCACGTTGGTGATCGCGGCGGCTTGCCACGACGCTCGCCTTTCTTCATCGCCCGGGTGCAAGGGATGCAGATGGGGATCTTCCTCAATGATTGCGGTGATCCCGTTGTGCGCGCCGGTGTGCTTCTTGTGTGGGGGCGTGTGAAGGATTCGGGTCCCGTCGAGCCAGACTTCCGTGAGGCCGGATGCACGCACCATCCACTCCGATTGCCCGCCGTCGATGGGGATTCGGTCGCCTGGAATGCGGGCGGACATCTGCAACAGGCACACACCGCGACGATCGCGTCGGATGCCACCCTCGGCAAAGGCAGCGGGAAAGTCCGAAAGGGCCATGGCCGGCAATTCGAATTGTTCCGACCAATCCGGATCAACAACCGGCAACGACAGCGTGGGCGCGGAGACCTCCCAGATACGGACGTCCACGACGTCACTGGGAACATGAGCTGGAAAGGCGGGTGGTCGCAGAATCGGTTGGTAACGCTGCTTCAGTTCACTCAGCGGAACGCAACGTCGGTGAATGCGAACGTCATCGATCTTACCAATGAGCGTGTTCGAAGCGCGATCGTTGACCGCGGAACCGATCCACAGGGAATCGTTATCAACGACAGGCGGAAGAACCGTCGGGCCACCCATGTCCCATTTCCCTTTGACGGGGCGTCCGTCCACGGACGTCTGAATACTTTCGGGCTCACCGAAGGTGTAGCTGACGGTCACGAAGTGCCACCGAGCGTCAACCGGAAACCCCGCAGCCGCAATCCAGCGATGATAAGCCGCCACCGATTCCTCGCTGGCGCGCGAGCGAAATAGAAAACTAGGCTTCGCAGAGCCCGCATCACCTCTCAGACGCAACGCATAGTTTTGATTGTCAGGATCCTCCGCCCGGCCCGTTCGGCCTTTCCCGACGACGTACGCGAGCTGGCCATCGCGCAGTTCCTCGCATTGAACCCATGCTTCCATCGTGATGGTGTCCCCCAAATCAAAATCCAAAGGACTGAGGTCGCCTGGGTCGGGAAACTCGGCATGCCCGCCTTTTCCACCCGCGACTCCGAGGGACAAAACCTGGTTCTCCGCGGGCATGCTCTTGAAGTCGAATTCGCCGGGGCCGCCTGGCGTCAGTGCCGCTTCTCCGACCAAACGGTAGCTGTTTGCTGGAAGCTCAAAGTCAACCTCAAACGCGAGCGAGGAACGACCCGTTCTGTCGGCCTGCGGAGCCGGGTCCGCCTGGATCACCGCGGTCAATTGGGAGACAGCCCAAGCGATCAAGAACGCCCCAAACCTGCGTGGGAAGCATGCGTCCTCGTCGGGACGTACTCGAAGTGGGCAGCCGCGCAGAAGGCCAGGATACGATGGGTTGCAGGGACGCATGGCGAGACCGAATGGCAAGATAGGTGGGAGCCCCAATTATGGACTCCCGCGCCCGCCATCACAACTTTGTGGGACTTGCTGCTGGTGCGGCGTTGCCTTGCTGGGTGTGCGCCGCTGCGGGCGCAGAGTAGTTTTTTGCCCGGGTTCGTTGTCGACGCCCGCGTTCGATGTTGAAACGTTCGTTTGTGGGTGACCGCTGAAAACCGCGGGTCCACCCGGTCTCGTGAGGGAATAAGGATTCGTGGCTCAGACACCGACTCTGCGATACAGGCGGGTGATTTTGAAACTCAGCGGCGAGAGTTTGGCCGCGGAGGGGAAACGGGGGATCAGCGGCGACGAGCTGGCTGACATCGCGCGTCAGATTCAGCAAGCTCACGCTTCGGGTTGCCAGATTGCAGTCGTGATCGGTGGCGGCAATATCTTGCGTGGAGCCCAGTTCTCGGGTGCCAACGCGACGGTCACACCGGCGTCCGCACACTACATGGGCATGTTGGCGACGGTCATCAATTCGCTTGCCTTGCAGGAGGCCCTGGAGGCGATCGGGCTGGAAACGCGTGTGTTGACGGCGCTCAGCGTCGAAACGGTGGCAGAACCGTTTATCCGTCGCCGCGCTATCCGGCATCTCGAAAAGGGTCGCGTGGTGATCTTGGGCGCGGGGATCGGTAGCCCCTTTGTCACAACCGATACAGCGGCGGCTCAGCGAGCTTTGGAACTGGAAGCGGACGTGATTCTGAAAGCGACCCGCGTGGACGGTGTTTACAGCGACGATCCGGAAAAGAACCCCCACGCCATCCTGTACGAACAATTGTCGTATGCTGAGGTGATGCAAAAGAACCTGCGTGTCATGGATGCCACTGCGATCGCGTTATGCAGCGAACACGTGAAGCCGATTCTGGTGTTCAATTTCAAACGTGATGGCAACATCGTCCGTGCCGTTCAAGGCGACACGGTTGGGACCTGGATTGGAGCCGCCGATGATTTGGCTCCGGCATAGTCGATCGTTGAATCCCCTACTGATCCCATTCCCCATTGAGGAGCAACAATGACGAACGATGAAATTCTGATGGACGCAGAAGAACGCATGGACAAGGCCGTGAGCGTCTTGTCCAACAACCTGTCCGGGATTCGGACGGGCCGCGCCAATCCCGGGCTTGTCGATACCGTCAAGGTGGATGTCTACGGCTCGTCGACACCATTGAAACAGTTGGCGTCCGTGGGAACACCCGAACCACAACAAATTCTGATTCGCCCCTACGATCCCAGTACAATCAAGGACATCGAGAAGGCCATCGTTGCAGGCGACTTGGGGCTGAACCCACAGAACGACGGTCGCGTCATTCGTCTGAATGTTCCCCCGTTGTCCACGGAGGTTCGCAAGAAGATGGTGTCACGAATCAAGGAGTTGGCAGAAGAAGCTCGGATCTCGATCCGCAACATTCGCCGGGACGCCAACAAAGCAGCCGATCAAGCCGAAAAAGACAAGGACATGACGGAAGACGACCGTGATCGCTGCAAAGAAAAGGTCCAAGAACTCACCAAGCAATACGAAGGAAGTGTCAACGAACTGGCTACAGGACGGGAAGCCGAAGTGCTGGAGGATTGATTTCGGATGCCGCAATCGATGCAATGCCCACGATGCCGCGCGAAGATCGCCGTTGCCGACGATGCGGGTGGTTCTCGTGTGCGTTGCCCAAAGTGTGAGCATGACTTCTACGTTCCGGGCGGGGCTTCGCAACAAGGGGACGACGATGATTGGCTGAACCTGGACGAGCCCATCACCTCCCCGACGCCCAACAGCGGCAACGCGTCCGGTGATGCCAATGCAAACGAGGCCCAACAACCGAAGCCGGGTGCAACCGAGGATGATTGGGCAGGCTTGGACCTCCCCGAGATGAAAGAGGTGGCTGCCGCGTTTCCGGTCCCCTCGCAACCGAAACCCGCTCGTCCATCCCCAACGCAGACGCCGGCTGGTGGCTCCGGCGCGTCGAAAAGCCAGGGCGCTGCGAGTTCTTCCTCAGAACCGGATGCGGCAACCGAGCCAATCGCCCGCAACGTCGAGTACGAAACGCACTATCGCGTTCGCTGCAACATCTGCGAGTCACCCATTGATGTCCGCGCCGAGCAAGCGGGACGCACCATCGTCTGCCACGATTGTCACGCGAAAATCAAAGTTCCGCCTCCGCCCAAGAAGAAGGTCAAGGCGAGTATCGATTTGGATAGGGCCGAGACCTTTCAATTTTCGGAGGAGGGCGATTTCCCTTCCGAACGCCCCGCCGATCCTTTTCGCCGGTCGGCGGCTGAGTTGCTTGCCGATGCCGAACAGGCGGAGGTTGAGGACCAACCAACCAACTACGACACTCCCAAGATCATGGAATGGCTGGGGAGCACGTTAGGCATTTTCACGCAGCTTGGCGTGGCAACTCAATGGCTCATCTTGTCCGGACTCGGTGGCACCGCTGCATTCCTGGCTGTCGGGATCGGCAATCCCATTTTGATTGTGGCTCTTTTTCCAGCGGGAATCCTATTCGGCTCGCTGGTAATCGCCCACGGTTTCGTGATCTTGACGGCCATCGCGAACGGGGAACGCAAGATCGATCATTGGCCGGTCATCCTGCAACCGATGGATTGGCTCATGGATAGCTTCATGTGCTTGGCGGCGGTTGCGCTCTCCGGCGGCCCAGGGTCCTTCATCGGCACATTCACCTTTGGACCCTCTTTGGCCACCGTGTGCATCACCATGATCTCACTTTTTCTTCTGTTTCCTTTTGTTCTTCTTTCCATGATGGACTCGGGAAATGTCTTTGTGCCGTTTTCGGCGGAGGTCAGCCGTTCGGTCACCCGATGCGAAGAGGCCTGGGGCGGGACCTACTTTTCGTCCGCCGTCCTTTTTTTTGCCATCTTCATGGTCTTTTTCGTATCAAGTCTCTTACCGCCCCCCGTTTCGGCCGTGATCGCGGTGTTTGTGTCCGTGAGTGGTACCTTTCTCTATTTTGCCATGGTCGGTCGATTGGCCTATAGCATCGGTCAATCTGCCAACGCGCCCCCTCGCGAGAATGACATCGAGCAGATCCGTCAGGCCGAACGTGAAACGGGCCAGGCATCGTCCTGATCACCCCGATTGCCCTTGAAGTCGCCTTGACCATGGAATTCGTCGGGCGATAACCTCTGCCGTCCGTGTGGCCCGGAACGGATCCTCAACGGGCGGACGCCGTCGATTCCCTCCCATTCCCCTTCTCCTTGGCTCAGTGAGCGATCGCTTGGCTCACGGACGTTAGGCCTACAGATGAGCACCAGTCCTTTCGAAATCTTTCGCCGCAACCTCAAGCCGATGATGGTGGCCCTGGTTGCGTTGTCGATGTTTGCGTTTGTGGTCCTGCCTGCGGTCGACAGCTACATGCGTCGGAGTGGCGGTGCCATGGGCGATCCGGTGGTCGCTCGATTCGATGGCCGAGAAATCACGCAGAGCCGCGTCTCCTTGACCACGCAAACGCACACGGCGGTCGTTCGCTTTCTGAATGACTTGGCCATGGTCACGATCAATCAGAAGGGCGGGATGCCGCAGGTTCCTGGTTTTCAATACGACGAACAGTCCAAGCAAGTCACCTCGTTTGGGATCGACGCCCAACCGGACGAGCAAGCCACCATCGACACGCTGCGTTTCTACAACGAAGCCAAGAAAGCGGGCTTCGAACTCGACGATACGGCCGTTCGCAATTGGTTGACCCAGTTCACGGACGGCAGACTGACAGATTCCGAGATCCTGAGCGTGCTGCTTCAGAGCACCGGGAATCGACTGGGGGAATTTCACCTCTATGAACAGCTGCGAATGTTGCTGCTGAGCAACTTGTATCAGCGAACCGCTTTTGTTGGGCTCAGCAGCGGACAGATGCCGGTCGTCACGCCGCTGGGACAGTGGTTGAATTTCCTGAAGCTGAATCAGCAGGCAACCGTGGATGCCTATGGCGTCTTGGTGTCCGAGTTCATTGACGAAACCAATGCCGATCCCGGCCAATCCGAAATCGAGTCGGTCTACGAGGAAGGCAAGGACTCCCTGCGGTTCCCGAACGACCAGACCCCGACCCCCAAATTCAAACGGCCCGACTCCGCGGACATCGAGTATTTGGCGGCGGACCTCAACGCGTTCGTGGAACGCGAGAAAGCCAAGTTGACCGAGGAGGAACTGCGGGCCGAATACGAAAGACGTTTGGCGGGAGGTGACTTCCAGATCCCCGTCGACATGCCCGTGGAAGAAGAGGAGCCCGCGCAGACCGGAATCCAGGAAAAGGCGTCGGAAGAAAACAATTCGACCGGCGAGCCGTCGACTGACCCGCCAGCGGAAGAGGCTGCGGCAGAGATGACGAACGAGACGGGGGTGCCTGGATCGTCCGATGCCCCAGAAGCCGCCAGCGAGAAGACTGAACCCGCTGCTACGGATGAGGCCAAAGACGACGAGGCAGCCACAAGCGAAACCGCGAAAGAGGTCGACGCGACGGAAGACTCGGCTGCCGAATCGGTGGAAGACGCAACATCGGATGCCGCACCCGCGGAAGCGGCGGAGGCCAAGGCACCTCGTGAAGGCGATACGTCGCTGAAGCCAAGCGACCGGGCCGTGCGATTGGTGATGCTCCAACAGGAAGCGTCAGCGGAGGACACGGATGACGAAAGTGAATCCGCCGCCAATGAAGGCAACGAAAGCGAAACACCCGAAAGCGAAACGCCCGAAAGCGAAACGACTGAGGGCGAAGCAAGCCAGCCCGAGGCCGACAGCGATGCGGATTCCACGACCGAACCCGATTCGGCGGACGGGTCGATGGGCGGGCTGGATTTGGAAGACGATAACACGGAAACCAAAGCGCAACCCTTCGAAGAAGTTCGTGACGAGATTGCCACGGATCTGGCATCGGTCCCCGCGCGTGAGGCACTCGACGAAGCCGTCACAAACGTTTTCAACAAAATGCAGCGTTACTTCAACTTGCT
>JBCCYK010000108.1:0-19998 GCA_039189905.1 Planctomycetota bacterium | reverse complement strand
TTGACGCGGATGAAGCAGAAGCCTATGGCACGATCAACAAAGCACTGGATCCAGACGAGATCGGCCCGTATGTGGAAAATCTGGCGATTCGAATTGCCAGTTTTCCCGCGGAATCCATCAACGCCTGCAAGCAAGCCGTTTACGAGTCCGTCGATCGATCAATTGACGACGCGTTGAAGGCCGAAGCCTATTGGCTTTATCAAGCCACGAGCAAAACGCCGGCGATCAAACGCTTCAGGATGGCCGACGAGAAAGACATGCAGCTTGACATGGAAAACCAACGCAACTGGAACAGCCTGGTGAAAAGCGTCCAAGGAATCACCTAGCGAATGGCGCCACGAGAGCGTCAGCTGGGAACCCGCCTGATCACCAACCATTCGAGCGAAAGAAGTGAACACGATGAGAGCGATGATTCTCAACTCCTATGGACAAGACGCTCGTTTTGAACTTGTCGAAGTCGAGAAGCCTCAGGTTAGAAGTGGCCATGTGCGGGTGCGAATCGCGGCGTCGAGTGTCAATACGGTTGACATGATGATTCGCAACCTGGGCCAGGAACTGCCGCTTTCGCCCGACACGCCCGCCATTTTAGGAATGGACTTTGCCGGGACAGTCGATGCCGTGGGCGAAGACGTAGAAGGCTACTCGCCTGGCGACGAGGTCTATGGTTGCGCCGGCGGACTGGCCAAATTGCAGGGCTCCCTAGCGGACTACCTGGTTGCGGATGCCCGGCTGCTTGCGCACAAGCCGAAGACGCTGACCATGACAGAGACAGCCGCGCTTCCTTTGGTAGCAATCACCGCCTACGAAGGGTTGCAACGCGCGGGCGTCCACTCAGGCCAGCAGGTGCTTGTACACGGTGGTACCGGTGGCGTTGGCCATATCGCGGTGCAGCTGGCGATGTACTGGGGAGCTGAAGTCTTCGCGACAGGAGGTGGTGACAGGCAGCTGGCGTTGATTGAGAAGCTGGGCGCCACCGCGATCAACTATAAAACCGAGTCCGTCGAGGACTACGTCGCGAGGCACACAGACGGAGCCGGATTCGACATTGTCTTCGACTCCGTTGGCGGTGCAAACCTAGCCAAATCGTTCGACGCGACCGCGTTGAATGGTCACATCGCAACAACGGTGTCGATGTGTGATTTGGACCTGACGACCGCGCACTTCAAAGGCTTGTCGCTGCACGTCGTCTTCATGTTGATTCCCATGCTCCACAACTTTCAAAGGGAAACTCATGCTGCAATCCTCAAGAAAGTAGCCGAGATTGCAGATGCCGGCGGGATCCAGCCAGTGGTCGATCAGCCCCACTTCTCACTGGAACAGATTGGAGAGGCCCACCAACGTCTCGCAAGTCGCCAAGCGATGGGCAAGATCGTGGTTGAAAACTGATTGCTAAGGTTCCGAATCAGAACCAAGTATCACATTGGCTCGCAATTTGGCTGTCTCTGACGACCCATCTTGAACACCACCAGTCCCTGAACGAAGCACATTTAATGAGCAACTCGTCGTTACGTCTGGCCATCACCCGTGCGTTTCTCGGGCGATCCGTTGCGATTGCGAATCACTCGGTCTCATCGTCGCCCGTAGCTTGCTCCGCCATCTCGCGCAATTGGGTGACCATCTGCTTCATACGCGACTTTTGATTGCCATCGGAAGCTTCGACTGCTTTTTCACCAGCGGCAATGGCGCTTTCAAAGTCTGAACCGGCGACGTGCAGTTGGGCGATCACCACGAACATGAGTGGTTGCATTTCGGTCGGTGCCTCTTCGATTTCGGCTTCGATCGCCGTAATGGCATCGGTTCCCAAGCTACCAACGTCGGCGCCCTGCTGCATGGAACCCATGATGCCGTACGCCATTTGGATGACCTCTCGGGGATTGCCCTTGGCAGATGCCATTTGATCACGGAAGTAGGCGATCACATCATCCGCGGTGTCGCCAGAATCCAAACGCAACTTGAATCGGAACATATTCAACTGCCCCTCAACAGCCTGCCGACGTGAGTCGTCGTCCGGGAACACTTCCGCGACGGTTTCCAATGCCTTATCGATCACTTTGATTGCATCGGCAAACTGGCCCGAGCCTGCCAACTGGGCGACCTTCTTCATGGAAGCGTCCAACTTCTCCTGAAGCTGCAACTGACGCTTAAACGCCTCGCGATCCCAAGTGTCGGTAAGGACCTGCTCCAGCGGCCCATCCAGTTCCATCGGATGACCAATCCACTCGATCTCGCCGGTCTTGCCAACCAGGAAGGAAGCTGGGATGCCAGCCTGCCCCGCCGCTTCCATGTAATCGCGGCTGACCGAACCATCGGGATCCGCCGCCAGGGTGTAGGCCGATGTTAACTCACCGAAAGTTTTCTCTTCGACGGGTGAATCCGTTTCCAAGAATGGCTCGACCGTTTCCAAATCCTCGTCCGTGACGCTGATCAACTGCACGGCTTGGCCCCGATACTTCTGTTGCAACTCCGCCAAGTGAGGCATCGATGAACGGCAGGGACCGCACCAGGTGGCCCAAAATTCCACCACGTAAACCTTGCCTTCTTCGAAGTCCGTCACGGGTTCAAAGAAACCTTCGCCATCGCTCAGATAGTGTTCGATGTCCAGCGCAGGTGCCGCAGAACCGATCGTCAGCTTCTTGCCGGAGTCTGTTTCCTGGCCGGCCAGTTGAAGGGTCTGTGCGTCTGCAACCTTGCCCAGCAAAGCCACGGCTCCCAGAGAAACCGCAATAAACGCGATCCACGTGTGCCGGACAACTGGTCGCCCAGTGACTTCGGGACGGTCGGTCACGGCGGGGCGAACAGAGACACAAGAACGATGATTCATGGATTCGCACTCAGCGGCGGGAAAAAGGTTCGTGGGCATCCGACGCGACCAGCGGCACCGGGAGGAACGAACGCGAGCGAATCATTAGACCGCGCGCGGGGTTCCGGCTTCAATAGCGAGCGAAAAGCTCGTCTGTGTGACGTGCGACGGGATCGAGGAGCGAAACGATCCCCGCCGCCCGACACGTTGGAATCGCCGCAAATGGGTCTGGTCCGCCGGAGATCACAATCCCTGTCATCAATCCGCTCTCCCTTTTACCAACCCACTCTTTACTCCCTAGCCCGACGGCCTGCCGCAAAGAGAAGGGATCGATTAATCTCGTGCATTCAGGAGTGTTCCCGCATTTTCGTGGCACCTCGTCCTCAATCTCCTTCGGCACTCCGCTGACCCGTGTCACGCCGATCACAAGGCTCTGCCACTCAATCCCCTCTTGCCCCGCCAATTTCGCCCATGACCTCCCGCGTTGTACTGTTGCCCGGTGATGGAATCGGACCTGAAATCGTTGATTCCGCAGAACAGGTCCTCCAAGCGATTTCTCTTCATTTTGACCTGGGACTCGAGTTTGAACGCCATCTGATCGGCGGCATCGCGATCGATGAAACGGGAGACCCGCTGCCTCAGACGACGGTTGACGCGTGCCGTGACGCAGAAGCCATTTTGTTGGGAGCCGTGGGCGGTCCCAAGTGGGATGACCCTTCCGCGAAAACCCGTCCGGAAGCGGGTCTCCTGAAGATCCGAAAAGAACTGGGCCTGTTCGCCAATCTCCGTCCCATCAAGTTATTCGAACAACTTGCGGACGCGTCCCCTTTGCGTCCTGAAATCGTTCGCGGCACGGATATCCTCTTCTTCCGTGAACTGACCGGGGGCATTTATTTCGGCAGTGCGTCGCAAGAAGGAGAGGGCGACGCGGAAACGGCACACCAAACCATGACGTATCGCGCCGACGAAGTCGCGCGCATCGTTCGTCTCGCCGCTCAGGCCGCACGCACGCGTTCCAATCGCTTGACGAGCGTCGACAAGGCCAATGTCTTGGAGCCCAGCCGACTGTGGCGACGCGTCGCGGCTCAAGTCATGGCGGACGAGTTTGCCGACGTTCAGTATGACGTGGTACTGGTCGACGCCATGGCGATGCACCTGATCAATCGCCCGGCGGACTTTGACGTCGTGGTCACGGGGAACATGTTTGGTGACATTCTGACCGACGAGGCATCCATGCTGCCTGGATCACTCGGCATGCTGCCTAGCGCCTCACTGGGCTCGGGCGGCCCCGGTCTGTACGAACCGATTCATGGCTCAGCTCCCGACATCGCGGGCAAGGGGATCGCTAACCCGATGGGGACAATCTTGGCGGCCGCCATGTTGGTGCGTCACTCGCTGAACCATCCGGAGGCGGCCAATGCAATTGAGACCGCGGTGAGCAACGTCTTGGCAAACGGGCTGAGAACGGCAGATTTGAATCGAGGTGAAACGGAATCGGCGAACACAGCGGCCGTGACCGAGGCCATTGTGTCCGCGATCAACTCACCGACGACCGTTTGAGCAACCGTTTCGTGTGACTTGCGGTCAGAACAGCGGGCCCTGCCAGTCGAGCGACCGAACAGGTGTCCCCTGGCTTGAAACCGATCCATCCTGGTGACGCGGAATCCAGCGTGACAGACCAAACGACCTTCATCCTGATCGCCGTGATCCTGGCGGCATTGAGCGCCGCCACCGGCATGGGGGTGTTGTTGCGTCGACGTGATTCCGAGTCGGTCGACACGGCGCTGGTACGTCGCTTTCAAGAAAAGGTCCGCTCCTGGTGGACCATGGCTGTTCTCTTTGTGCTGGGCACCTTGATCGGTGAAACGGGTCTGGTGCTGCTTTTTGCGGTCGCCAGCTTTTGGGCACTTCGCGAGTTCATCTCCATGACCCCGACTCGCCGCGGCGATCACCGAACCCTGTTCTGGATCTTCTTTATCTTCACGCCGCTGCAGTACGGGCTGATTGCCATGGGCAACGAGTACTACCAGTACTACAGCATTGTCATCCCGGTCTATGGCAGCCTGTTCATACCCGCTCGAGCCGCGATCGCGGGTGACACCAAACGGTTCTTGGAACGCTGCGCCAAGATTCAAGCTGGGCTTCTGGTGACCGTCTACTCGCTCTCACACGCACCCGCCCTACTGTCGTTGAAGCTCGTTCGAACAGGCGGGAAGCCTTGGGAAGGCGAGCCGGTGAACCTGCTCATTTTTTTGGTTCTGATTGCTCAGTTATCCCTGACACTGGAACGTGTCTGGAGCCGCCTGGCTGGAAATCATGTCATTGCACCGGAGATCAATCAATCGCGGACCTGGGAGGGCGTTCTCGGTTCCATGATGACCACCGGTGTGATCGCGGCCTTGATGCGGTGGGCGACCCCGTTCTTTTGGTGGGAGGCGCTCTTGATGGGTGTTGTCGTGACCGTGATGGCGAGTGCTGGGACGTTGACCATGAGTGCCATCAAACGCGATCGCGGTGTCACGGACACGGGCACGCTGGTGCAGGGGCATCCCGGTCTGCTGGACCAGATCGACAACATCTGCTTCGCAGCACCTGTCTTCTACCATGTCACACGATTTTTCTTCACTTGATTGACACGCCGGCGGTACGCCCCGTCGATCCATCCCGTACCGCAATCAAAGGACCCAGGCCTTGTTTCTGATCATCAGCTCGTCACTCCACCCCACCAGCCGCAGTCGCATCCTGGCCCGCGCTGCACAGGCGCACTTCGCGGACGCCGGACATCAAACCCAGTTGTTTGATTTGGCGGTTGATTCTTTGCCGCCCTGCGATGGCGCGACGGCATATGGCCATGAGAACGTACAGCGACTCGCCGGCTTGATCGGAAACGCCAAGGCCATCACGATCGCGTCGCCGGTCTACAACTATGACGTCAACGCGGCCATCAAGAACGCCGTTGAACTGACGGGAAAGAGTTGGACGGGAAAGGTCGTCAGCATGCTTCTGGCTGCCGGCGGCCAAGGCAGCTATATGTCGGCAATGGGCCTGGCCAACAGCTTGATGCTGGATTTCCGCTGCCTGATTGTGCCGCGTTTCGTCTACGCCACTGGCGATGCCTTTGAAGGCAACGATCTGGCGGATGAGGACATTGCGGGACGGGTCCAACGCGTGGTCCAAGAAACCATGCACCTCGCGGACGCGATCGAGAAGGCTCCAAGGTCTCATACGTCGTAGACGGCCCACCCCATACGCACCACTTTGACCAGACTCTATGCTATGGGCGGGTTCCTGATGCCCTGCTCGTTCGTGTACCCGCGGCCCCTGCCGACCGTTTTCTGCCTCACGTGATTGGATTGCATCCATGGTTCGACATACGTTTTTCTCGCTTTGTGCTGCTGCGGGTCTTGCCGCTCTGTCATCGGTTTCGGTTGCGGAGGATGCCTATCCATCCCAGTTGATGATGAAGGGCTTGGTCAACCCGTCCAGCGTCAGCTTCGGTCCCGAAGGCCAACTCACCGTATGCGATGCACGCGGCAAAGTGGTCACCGTGGAAGATGGCAAAGCGGTCAACTACGTGAAAGGTTTCGACACGGAGCACTGGAAATCCGATGACAGCGGGAAAAAGTGGTATGCGGTCGGGCCCCTGTCCGCGATTTGGCTTGGCGAAACGCTGGTTGTGACCGACAGTGGAAAAGGCGACGGCGCTGAAACGCTGCTCTTCTTTGACGGTCCTGGAACGGCGGCGGATGGCGAAGCGACCAATCCAGTCGGCCCCACAACCGAAGAGGAAGCCGACAAGGGAGAGGGCAACCTGACCGGTCTCTCCGCGACCGCGAACGGGAAGCGGGTATTCGTGTGCGGCCAGGGTTTCGATGGAAAATCCTGGGTACTCGCAGCCAATGTCAAGAACAAGAAAATGACGCCACTGCTGTCCGCGGATGACAATGGCATCGAAACCAACTCGCCCATGCAAACCGTGGTCGGCGGCGACGGAACGCTCTGGGTGCTGTACTCCGGCAAAGGTGGCACGGCCGATGGACTGATCGTTCAGTGGGACATCGCAACCAAGAATCCCCTCAGCCAATGGAAGCTGCCCGACGTGATCAATCCCATGGGAATGGCACTGATCGAGCCGGGCAAGTTTGCTGTGGTCGAAAACAACTGGGCGTTGGACAAGGTCAATCAAGGTCGTGTTGTCATCGCCGAGTTGGCCGCGGATGGGGCTGTCGAGGTCACCGACACGGGCGTCAAACTGGATGGCCCGGTTGCTTGCACCTTTGGGCCCGACGATCGCCTTTACGTGGCACAATTGGGTGAGAAGTTTGACGAGCCCAATGGCACGGTCGTTGCTATTGGTGGCTTTAAATGACCAAGCCGCGCGCAACCACGACGGGCAACGACGTGGTCGCGTGGCGTGATTATTCACCGGTGGGCTTGGATGAGTCCACCGAGAGTGATCTCAGGCACCTGGTCCGCCTGGCGATCGCTGAGGACCTGGATCGATCCGTCGACTGGACGACGGTCGCCCTGATCGATGTGGAAACCACGGGGGCCTGCGAGGTGGTGCCTCGCAGCGATGGCGTTGTTGCCGGTGTCGCGCTTGTCCCGTGGATCCTGGACGAGTTCGATTCCAATCTGGAAGCGGAGTTACTTGTCGAGGACGGATCCCCGCTGATTGCGAGACGTCCCATCGTTCGCGTGCGTGGATCCGCGAGAGATTTGCTGACCTCAGAACGAGTGCTCCTCAACATTCTTTCGCGTCTTTGTGGCGTTGCGACGCTGACACAGCGGTACTTGGCGGCGATGGGCGAGCATCCGACGCGACTGTATGACACACGGAAGACAACGGCGGGCTGGCGACGGATCGAGAAGTACGCGGTACGGTGTGGTGGTGCACACAACCATCGATCCGGCCTCTACGACGGGTTCCTGATCAAGGACAATCACCTGGCCTTGGGTGCGAAAAAACGTGATCTGGTTTCGGCCGCCCGGCATGCCGTGTCACTGAGATCGGGGACGGTGCGACAAATGCAGGCACCGGAGATTGTTGAGATCGAAGTGGACACACTCGATCAGTTTCAGAAAGTCCTCCCAACAGGGATCGACATCATCCTGCTGGACAATTTCGCACCGGCAGAGCTTCGAGAAGCGGTGCGTCTCCGCGACGCGGCGGGCATCGATGTCGATTTGGAGGCGTCAGGGAACGTCACAATCGATACGATTTCAACGATCGCTGCGACCGGTGTGGACCGGATTAGCTGTGGAGCTTTAACACACCAAGCGGTGTGGTTGGATTTGGGAATGGATTGGATTTCGTAGTTGGCGAACTATGGTTGGTCGGTATCTGACGTACGGACCTCAACCATTGAACTGACTCAACAGGTGGATGCGTCAGTCATCGGCAACCAACGAAGTGCCGGTGCCCACCGCTCCACCGAATCTCGATCAAGATGACCGAAGCCACCGCGCGGGCCGAACACGGTGACGTTTTACCAACGTCTTCCGACTACCCGATGCCCCATCGAATCTCCGATGGTCGGGCGTGGTCTGACTTTTTGAAGCCAGCGTTGGATGCCGCCTCCATCTTGGCGTCGCTCGTCTTCACCAAGTCCTTCTTTGACGGTCCCATTGACGAGGCCAGTTTGCCACTCGGCTTAGTCGCCGTTGTCTCATTCTTCCTCGCGGGGCAACTCACGGGACTTTACCGGCGCGACACTTCCAGCAGCGAAGAAGAACTTCGGGGCATCTTCCTATCGTGGCTGTTAACCATCGCAGTCTTGGGAGTTCTCAGCTTCATCTCGCGTTACGGAGCGGATCTGTCCCGCGCGACGGTGACTTGCTGGATCATGATGGCACCACTCTTGATGGGTGTGCTGCGATTGTGCCTGCGAGCCCTCCAAGCGGGCATGTATCGTCGCGGTGTTGGCGTGCGGAGCGTTGCGATTGTCGGCTACAACAAACTGGGGCGTCGCATCCGAAACAACCTGGACGATCAGCCAATCCTGCGAATGCGTTTTTCCGGCTACTTTGACGATCGGAGCCCCGAGCGATTGCGAAGGGACCTCAGCGTGAGCGATCCTTCCGCCGAACTGCTGGACGATGAAATCAAAGGGAACCTGCAATCACTCATCGGTTCCGCGCGGCGCGGCGAGATCGAAACGATTCTGGTGACACTCCCCATGCGAGCCGAAAACCGCATTCGGTTTCTGCTGGAAGAACTCAGTGACTCGACCGTATCGGTTTATATCGTTCCCGATTTCTTTGTGTTTGAGTTGCTGCACTCTCGCTGGACGCAAATCGGCGGGTTGCCTGTGGTCAGCGTCTTCGAAAGCCCCTTGTTTGGAATTGACGGCGGGGCCAAACGAGTCCTTGATTTGGCGCTTGCGACCATCGGCTTACTTGCCTTGGCGATCCCCATGACGATCATCGGTCTGCTGATCAAGATCACGTCCCCGGGCCCCATCTTCTTTCTGCAGCGTCGCTACGGTTTGGATGGCCAAGAAATCCGCGTGTGGAAGTTCCGATCCATGCGAACGTGCGACGACGGGGTTGTGGTGAAACAAGCCACCAAAGGCGACCCTCGCATCACGCGTATCGGAGGCATCTTGCGGAAAACGAGCTTGGATGAGTTGCCCCAACTCATCAACGTGATCGACGGGAGCATGTCGCTGGTCGGCCCCCGCCCTCATGCTTCGGCTCACAACGAGCAGTACCGTGGTTTGATTCGCGGCTATATGCTCCGGCACAAGGTCAAGCCAGGTATCACCGGCTTGGCCCAAGTGAACGGCTGCCGCGGTGAGACCGAGACGCTCGATAAGATGCGACGCCGGGTGGACTATGATCACCAGTACATTCGATCGTGGTCGATCTGGCTGGATATTCGCATCCTGCTGAAGACGCTCTTGGTGACCTGGAAGCAATCCGAAGCCTACTGATCGGCTTAGTATTCCGTCGCAGGTTAATCTGCGGTTGCAGCCGTAGCGAAAGACGCCAAGTCTTTCGGCTTTCTTGGGCAGGCCGAAACTCTTGACGAGTTTCGCTACCCAAAACGAAGCTACGATGGAGTATTGGAGACGGATTCAAAAGAGAGGGGGCTATCATGCCAATCGCGCTGCTGATCGATGGCTATAACATCATCGCGCCGGTGGCAGCTCCTCGGAAACCGCGAAGCCTCCCTGCGGCGTCTTCTCCGGGCCATAATCCCGCCAAGTGGCTCCAGCGGGAGAGGACGATCCTCATCGAAAGACTCGCGACGCACTTGCCTGCTTCCGTTCGCGAGAACACCTGCGTTGTTTTTGACGCCAAGACACATCCGGCCGGCTCGCCGAATCACATCGTGTCCTCGGAGATCGAGATTCGCTTCGCAGTGGATCACCCCGAGGCGGATGACCTGATCGAGGAACTCATCGCATCTCATTCCGTCCCAAAGTCACTGACGGTGGTTTCTTCGGACCACCGCATTCAGGCGGCCGCTCGACGCCGAAAGTGCGTGTATTTCGATTCGCAGAACTGGTTCGATCATCTGCTGGACGGCGATCTGTTGATTGCCAAAATTCCGCCACGCCGAAAGACCCAGGCATCACCAACGAAGGCCCCGTCCCCGCCTGCGCCGCAACGAAGTCGAACGACCGCGCGAGAAATTCCAGATGCTGCACCCGAGATCGATGACGTCACTTTGTCTCGGTTGCTACGTGAACACGGGGGACCCGACGAACCCGAATAAACGTTAGATCCCGGCGCCGCGTTTGCCACGCACGATCGGTGACCTAGGGTTTCGTGGCCTTTGTACACCGTGACACGGTGCAAGGTGCAAACGAGACTCCTCAAGCGTCTTACGCCCTCCCTCCGATCCCAAACGTCCTGAAATGGTTTCCACCATCGGTTTCGCACCGACCGTCAGTGGTACACGGCGTGCCCTTCTAGGCACGCTGCTGCTGATCATGGGCTTGGCTCTGACAGTCACGCGGGGCAACGCGGCGTTGCAGGCCTGGATGTTGCGGGATAGCAGTCCTGTGGCGATGTCATGCTTTCAACTGGCCGTCCAGGAGGGATCAGCGACGGGGTTGGCCCGTCTAACAGACGCCAAAGTCGTGATGCCGGACCTGACCCTTTCAGAGGATCAGGAGCCAGCGGCCACGTTTGTTGAGACGCTCTCGCGACGGGCTCGCAAAGCGATGGATCATCCGAGACTCACGCGCGTTTCCGATCATCTGCGGCGTGGGGAAATCGTACCGCGACATGCGAGGAAGCTGAGCGGCTCTGGACCGCTGCAACTCGGAATCGGTCGGGCCACGTTTAAACAATGCGAATCGATGCTGGAACGCGAGAACGCACTGACCGTCACCGTCGTCCCGGACCGATGGCTTCCATCCTTGCTGGATCTCGTTGCGGGATCCGGAATGCCGGTGCCAGCTCACTTGGCTGCGATCAGCGAACAACCGCGTCTCATCTTGTCGCCGTTTGAACCCGCTCAGATCTCGCACAACTTCGTCATCTGGTTCGGAAGCAGTTTTGCCTGCCTCACCTTGGGTCTGCTCTTCTGCCTCAACGCGCCCGCAGGACGATGGATCATCCTGTCACCCGTTGCGGGAGCCATCAGCGTCTTCGGATACCCACTTCGTCGAGGTCACGACAGCAAGTTTGCCAGCATCGTGTGTGTTGCGGCGGTCGTGGGACTCGGGATCGCGGGCTACCAGACGCTGATTGTCAAAGGCGGGCTCGGAGGTTCGACAGGGGACCCCGTACTTTGGACCGTCGGTCTACTGGCCATCGCGACCGCTCTCGCACTTTCGCTCGTACTCCTCCTGCGATCACTTCGATGGACCGGGCGTCAACTCCACATGCGTCTACGACGACGGGCAAGGCCCACCATTGCAAAGGAACCTGGCACCACGAAAGGCACGGCTTCACTTGCAACGATGATGGACGCGAACGCGGACCCCCTGGCCGCCTTTACCGGGAACTCGCTTTACATGCGTCGTTATTTGGATCCACGTCTTTCCGTCATCAGCGGCAATTCCGACGTGGAAAACGGCGAACGCCATACCAACGCTTGGGAAACGATTGACTTTGATGCGCCGCTTCTGATTGAAATCGCACGCGGAGACGCGGTGTCCATGGCTACCCTTCAGCTGGGATGCCGATCCACGGTCCTCGCGATGACAGACTATCTGGAGCCGACCCTTCGATTGCGGCTCGTTAGCATTTTGCACAATGGTCAGGTGGTGGTGACGCTCTCTAACAATCACGCCTCTTCACGTTGCCTGGCAAACGAAACCGGACTCATTCACATCAGTGATGCCAACGACGCACCCGGAATCCTGGCGCATCACTTGGAGGCGCTTGCCCGCGCCGCCGAGCAAGCCGGAACTCGAGTCGTCACCCAGGAGTCGGGTGAATGGCGTGACGTGATTCACTATGCCGAATGTTGTGTCGCGGAAATCCGGCACCGTTCTGGTGATGAGAAGTGGGACCTGTCCCCGACTGGCTATGGGCGTTTCAGTTTTCCAGTCCATCCCGTTGCCACGGCGGGGGTGGGCTAGGTGTCATCGACGAGCATCGCCACGGTGACGCCATCCTTGGATGGCCATGTTGTTGGACGCAGCTCTGCGGACACGCTCTTCCCGCTTCCGCTGACACCGCTCGAACAACTGTTGCGGTGGGATGAATCACCGGGATGCCCGCTGACCAGTTTCATCGAACTGCGTTTTGATGGCCAGCTCGATCGCGATGTGCTGCAGTCAGCTTTGGACCATACCAGCGCGCACCACCCGCTCGTCGCCAGTCGCATAGAGCGCGTGGGCGGTCGCGATTGCTGGGTCCGCGAGGATCACTTGCGACCCGTCTTTCTCGACCCGCAGGCCGAGAATGTCGCACAGCAAAAGCTTAGTCTGGACGGCGTCCGAACGCGCGATGTTGCCCGAACCATCGACCTCTCGCGGGAATCGGGTTGCCGGTTTTGGCTGCACCATGACCGCGTTAACGATACCAGTCGCATCGTCATTCAGGTTCACCATGCTTGTTCCGATGGTGTCGGTATGCGGCAGTTCATCGTGGGCATGATGAAGGAATATGCGAACGAAGTTCGCTCGCGAGTCGCTGACACGACCGATGGTGCCGACGATCGCGTCACGAACAGACAAAACCGCTCGCTCGACCGACTGCAACCCAAACGCTTGCTCGATCGCAACCGCTACCTTGATCGCAGTGGCAAACCACTTGTGTCGGACATCCGTGCCTGGCAAAAGCTGAAGAACGCACATTACTTTTTTCTTCAGCGCCCGGTCCTGCTCGCCGATGACGTGCCGCTCATGCGATCTGATTCCGATTCGTCGCCATCAGGTCCTCATGATTCGCCTGTTCGACATGCGGCATTCTCAGTGGACGAGTCGGCGGCAATCCTAGATCGACTTCGTCGCAACGCGATTGGTTTGAACGATCTCGCGATCAGCCTGCTGTTGCAAACCTGTTCGCGTTGGAACCAAGCGGGAGGCAAGGCCCACGCGGGCGATCGTCTTCGATTGCTTTTCCCCATCGACCTGCGCAGCCGCAACGACCTGCGCATGCCCGCCTGCAACCGCCTCAGCTTCGGTTTCATCGGGCGGACGATCGCGCAATGTCATGACTTGGAGGCATTGATCGCCGGGGTGCATTCCGAAACGGAACGCATGAAGAAAACTCGGCTCCATATGGACCTCCTCAATGGGATGAACAGTGCTTCCCACCATCCTCGTTTCATGCGCTGGGCGACGAGGAGATTTCGCAATATGTCGACCGTTGTGCTAACGTACGCCGGCGACGTGATGCGCGGATTGAGCCGCGTTTTTCCCGATACCGTTGATCACAACGGCCAACCAGGTCGGCAGGTCGGCGATTGCGTGCTCACCGATGTTTTCATCACACCGCCACCGCGCGATGGCAATCGGGCTTCCCTCGGAATCTGCTTCAACGGAGGGCGTATGTCTTTCTCGCTCGCCTACGATCCGCGTCATTGGGATCGGGACCGAGCTGACGCGTTTCTTGGACGATATCACGGGGTTTGGCAGGATTGGTTGGGCGCCGCGCGTTAGGGGGCTGACCCGAATAACAACTGCTGCACCGTTGGAGTGCAGGCTTTAGCCGCCCGCAGCTCTCGCGTTTGAGCGCCTAAAGGCTGTACTCCAACGATTGGCTGCATCGCGGCAGTGCCACTGGCGCCTGGCCTTTCTCGCCGGTTTTCTATCTGTCAAAAAGTGCCCAGCGTTGGGGGTTCGTCCCCGACTGACGGCGGCGGGAAGGACCCGACGCACGACAGAGATTCAACCGCCTCTAATGCTCGGGCGGTAGCCCATCCTTGAGCACCTGCCGCATCGCCCGAAGTGTCTCGCGACTCACGTGATGTTCGATTCCTTCACTATCGATGGCTGCGTTTGCCTCGCTGACCCCGATGCGTCGCAGAAAATCTCGCACGACCTCGTGTCGCGCTTGTGACTTGGCAGCCAAGCGTTCTCCCCTCACCGTTAACGAAATCGGCTGATAAGGCTCCGTCACGACCAAACCGTCTCGCTGAAGGCGACCGACCGTGTTGTTGATCGTGGCATGCGTCACCTCAAAATGCGCGACCAAGTCCACCGAACGGCAAACGCCCTTCTCGGCGATCACGCCTGCGATCGCCTCCACGTAGTCCTCAGCCACTTCGCTGGCGTGGTCGGATCGAGTCCTGCGAAAGTTTTTTTGAACCAACGGTGAAGCTCGCGTGAATCAAACAGAGGGAGATGCTTGCGATGGCTGCCGCCCCCGGAGACGCTCATGATGGACGAGGCGACGCCCGAACGCCAATCCCCGTCAGGGTACACGAACAGCGACCGAAACAAAATCGCAAGAAATCCACCGCCAATGCCATTTGACCAATTGCCAGCCAACTCGACGCCTTGTATCCTCATTACTGAAAGTTAGCCTTGGCTAACATTCGGGCTGCGGAGTGTGCGGCCATCCAACCAGTTGGGTTACGGTGCGAAAGGCGTCGCCGAGGCATCTGCCACGCAGCGGTATCACTACCAGAAACTTAGCCGCAGCTAACTTTATTGATTCGACAAAGGTCCCTCATGAGAAATTCACCTCGCCGTTGGCGTCATCGTGGCTTCACACTGGTTGAGCTTCTGGTGGTCATTGCGATCATCGGCGTCTTGATCGGTTTGCTGCTACCAGCCGTCCAGGCGGCACGCGAAGCCGCGCGTCGAATGTCTTGCAGCAATAACTTGCGTCAGATCGGCCTGGCCGCGCAGAACTATCACTCCGCCTACAACCGATTCCCATCGGGCTACGTTTCCTTTGCGACCAATAATGGGGTGGCACCGGCTGAGTTCCAGATGGACCCGGTGACCTGGGATGCAGGACCAGGCTGGGGTTGGGCCGCTGGTCTCCTTCCGTTTGTGGAAGGCACAGCACTGACGGAAAGCATTCAGTTCGACCAGCCGATCTGGGCCCCCATCAACGAGCAAGCGGTCGGCTCCTCGATTTCACTGTTCCTATGTCCAAGCAGCACGGGCGGCGACGAGCCATTCACGGTGCAGGACGAGAACGGGATGCCGCTGGAGATCGCCGGTCGGCAAGTTGAGCTGGGACGCAGTCACTATGTCGCCAGTCACGGACAGGAAAGTTGTTGGGGCGAATGCGGTGCGGCCGCAACCGGGGAGGTGTTTACGAATATCTACACATCGGCAACTCAAATCGTGCCCATCGATGGCGATGCGGGTCGCGTGGCGGATGGCCCGTTCTTTCGAAACTCCAAGACACGTTTTCGGGACATCTTGGATGGCACTTCGAACACGATCTTCTTTGGCGAACATGTCTCCGCGTTGAGCGAGAAGACATGGGTCGGCGTTGTGCCCGGTGCGTTCACGCACCCTCGGTTCAGCTCCCCAGAGAACGGGCCGGATGCCGCAGCCACACTCACGCTGGTGCATGCGGGCCCTTCCGGTGGTGAACTCGACATCACGGGGGCGCCCATCATCCACCCGCTTAACTTTCCCACCTATCACGTGGGCCAAATGTATTCGCAACACCAGGGTGGAGGTTACGTTTGCTTGGGTGACGGCTCCGTGCGGTTCGTGACCAATTTCGTCGACCTGTTCCTCTGGGCTGAGATGTCCAGCATGGATGAAGGCGAAGCGATTGATTGGGACCTGTTGTAGTGCCCACGCGAAAGAAACCAAACGCATCGTTGACGCCATGGATCGCAGCAGGCTCAATCATTCTGATTGTCATGGCGCTCGGGAGTTGGTGGCTACGTCGGCCCGCGGTGCAGCTGGATCAGGCCAGTTACGAGGTCACCCTGGCTCTGTATCGCGTGTGCAACCAGCGAAACACGGACGGACTCGACCAGGTCGAAGAACTGCTTGCCAATTCCCAGCATACGGATACCGAACCCCTTCGGACCGTCAGTTCCGAATCCCATGATGCCATTCAACGCGTGATCGATTTGGCCAAGACGGGTGAATGGGACCGGGCAACGCGCGAATGCAGGATGCTCATGGACGACCAGGTCGACCCATGATTCACTGCTTCAGGAGAATGTGACGCAGGTCACCTGTGTCATCCAAAATCAAACCGAGCGAACCGTAACGAGCCAGCGTTGCCTGGGGCGGAACGCTGTCCGAGTTGAGCGTCGCGATTTCAAATGGAAAGAGCTGCCGAGCTTCATCCGGCGGACCATGGTGCTCAATCAGGTATCCCGCATCGACGGTGTTCGAAAACGCCGGGCTGCCTTGGGCCATACCAGCGATGGGCTGAGCAACCGACTCCGATCTTGAACGCGCTCTCTCGATCGCGTTTGACAAGCTGGGGGTCCCATCAGGCACCTTCGGATCGACCGGTTGCTGACTCGGAAGTTTCGCCAGAAGCTCTTGGAGCGGAACGCTCTCACTCGGTTCGGACGCGTCCGAACGCGGCTCTTGATGCGTCCAAGGCGCCGCGCTGATCCACCCCGCGAGGATCTGTTTTCCTTGGTCAGTCCATTCGATTTCGGCCGTGTAGCCCAATTGCAACTGGCCGTCTTTCATCCGCACCCACCACGAACGTGAGGTGATACCGTCCAGCGTCGGCGCCGTCTTGATGAACCCGCGCAGCCGAATCAACCCATCGCCGATCGAAACGATGCCCTGCTCATGCCCTGCTTTGATGGCGCGAAGGAATCGAACATTGGAACCCGTTGCCGGTGGAGCGAGTACGGATGCGGTTTGCGGTGTCAGCTCCCAATCAAAATCGCCTGACCAGGAAAGGCCTTGCGAATTAAACAACACGCAACGGCCATCGTTCGCAAATCGAATGGCAAACCGCGACGCACGGCCACCCGACGTCAATTCTTCGTCCAGAGATTCGGAGAAGTACTGTCGCTTGGGAATATCAAACCATTCACCGATCACGGCGGCACGCTGGATTTGGCGTCGGGCAAGCCATTGTTGTCCCATCACGAACAAGCCGATTGTCACCAGACCTGCCAGCACGGAAATTCCCATGGGCGACGCGACCGCTTCTCGAGCGGTCCCAGCGCTAGCTGGAATGGATCGCAACACGTCGCGGACACGCCGGCGTTGATCCAGGGAGGACTCGTCCGATTCGGGCGACGACGTCGCTTTCTCGCTCGGTCTGGAAACCGAAGCGACCTCGTGACCCAAGGGCTCGAACGCGTCGCGGTGTTGGGACGGCATCGCGGTGGCGCCTTGAACCTCAATGCTCCGGGCAATTTCGATCGGGCTCCGGAGTCCCTCGTCGGCTGGGCATAGATTCGAACGCGAATCGGCCGTCGCCTTTGTCATCAGAACGACATTGCCCGACGCATCCAGCAGCGCGAGCTCCCCTCGGAGCCCCGCGCGCAGAATCCCAAAGCCCTCGATGGACACCCAGGGTCTGTCTTCCGCGCTCTTTAACTCCACGTGAGGTGGCAACATGCCTCGCGTCGCGAATCCAATGAGTTCGCGGAGCTTGAACGGCCCCATGAACGCGCCGGGCATGCCGCGAACGGCGTACCGTGGCACGTGAACGTCCGGCGGGTGCGGGACCGGTTTACCCATTTCGGTGAACAGGCCCGCATACTCGGCGCGCACCCAGGGACCACGCGTCGTGTTCGACAGCAGGGTCTCTGGCCGCAACACGCCGGCCAGTGAGGCTTCACGAACCTCGACCCCCGTGAAGGGCCCCGCGATTGCCGTCTCGGTTTTGACGAAGAAGTCAGCCATGAGCTACCAACATTCGTTTCAGAAATCGTCGTCGATGCCGCGCGTCCGTCCCATTCCCATCACGGCGGTCGGGCCACAGGTGGCCGGCGTTGATACCAACCGGTTTAACGGACCCTCCCTGATCTCGGGTGGGATCGTCGCCTCCAGAGCCCCGCAATGTTAGACTAACGTGAATTGGGGGAACGATTCCACCACTTTGACGATCAAAGCGGGTGGTTTTTTCGTGTTCCGCAAGCCGTATCTCGATCCCTGATCAGATGCCAGCCAAAGAAGGAAAGGTCCATGAGACGCACGGATTTCCTGGAAATCAATCCTGAATCACGCCCTGGGCAAGCAGGTTGTCGTCACCCTCCCACGAGCAGCGAAGCGAGGGTCGAAAGCGAGCCTTTCGCAAGGTTTCGGGGAGGGCTCGCCATCCGCGTTCAGCGCACGTCCAGCCGACCCCAACAAGGTTTCTGCTTGACGACGGCCTCACGGCAATGGTTTGCGAAATCGAGCTCGCCGTTAGGCTTCACCTTGATCGAGTTGCTCGTGGTCATCGCCATCATCGGGGTGATGGTGGGCTTGCTGATGCCGGCCGTTCAGGCCTCACGCGAATCGGCTCGCCAATTGAAATGCATGAACAACCTGAAGCAGATTGGGCTGGCGGTTCAAAACTACGCGGCAGCCAAAGACGAGCTCCCGCCAAGTCGCAATTACGATCACTTCACCTCGTGGGCGTTCCTGATCCTTCCCTACATGGAGCAAACGGCGCTGCCTGATCAGTGGAACGATCGTTTGAAGTACTACTACCAAAGCGACACAGCGCGGCTCACGCAGATCCCGATGTACTACTGCCCCTCACGTCGCGATGCCAAGGTGACCAGCACGCGAGGTGACGACATCCTTTCGCCCTATGAAACCAGCGACCACGTTCCTGGGACGGTCGCCGACTATGCCTGTTCCGCCGGGCACGGTCCGTCGGGTGTTTGGAATTGGATCCTTTCCAACGGTGCCCTGATCATGGGCGACGGCACGACCGACCCCGTCACCGTTCCGGAGGGGTCCTTCGCACCGGTGGGCGCGGAGTTGGTCACCTGGAAGAGCCGTACGAGCTTTGCCAGCATCACGGACGGGACCAGCAACACGATCCTGGTCGGTGAGAAGCACGTTCGCCCAAGCCGTCAAGGCATCGCACCGGAGGATGGTGCCATCTACAACGGCGATCACCCCGGCAACTTCTCGCGTTGCGGCGGCCCTGGTTACCCACTGGCCCGATACCCACTGGATCGTTATCAAACGAATTTCGGCAGTTATCACACCGCTGGCGTGAATTTTGTCTACTGTGACGGCAGCGTCCGGACGCATGACATCAACATCTCGACCGATTTACTTGGTCGGCTGACGTCGCGCAACGATTTGAAAGTGATCGAGGAAACTCCCTAGGCCCCCACATGATTCACCGTTTGTTTGCTCTTGGATTGGTTCTTCTCATTGCATTTCGCTTCGCGGCCGACAACGCTGCCGAAGACGCCTCCGCATCACTTGCAGGGGGCAAAATGACCGTCCTGTTTGACGGCGAGTCACTGGAGGGCTGGCGCGGTCGCGACGACCTGTGGTCCGTCGCCGACGGAGCCATCGTGGGGACCACGACGGATGACAAGCCGATCAAAGGCAACACGTTCTTGGTCAACAACGCGCCCGTGGAAGGTGATTTTGAACTGACGCTTCAATACAAGATCGAGGGTGGCAATTCGGGTGTGCAGTACCTTAGCGCTGTCATTGATGAGCAGACCTTTGTCGTCAGCGGCTACCAGGCGGACATCGATTCCACCGGTCGATTCACCGGGATCCTCTATGAGGAAAAAGGGCGTGGGATCCTGGCAACCCGCGGTCAGGACGTGACCATCGGCAGCGATGGCAAGAAGTCGGCGGAGTCATTTGCGGATGCCGATGAGATGCGAAAAGCGTTTCGTGATGACGGTTGGAACGACTATCGGATTC
>JBCCYK010000107.1:0-20052 GCA_039189905.1 Planctomycetota bacterium | reverse complement strand
GTCGCTTTATGAATGGACGGTGAGGTTCCTTGATTTGCACCTGAGCGAAAAAGGGTTGGCCAGGATCCCGTTCGCTCCAATCAACCCCGTCAAAGAACTCGGTCGCCTTGTAAGCAAAATTGAGATGGGACTTCGCCATTCGTTTGGCGGGATAGCCGTTTCCATTGCACACGAAGTAACCTGCCTGCTGCATCCGCTGCGTGACGGTGGTGACGGCTTCTGGCAATGGTTTCTTGTCGCGGGTGTTGTGATGATGCCCCCCCACGGATGTCTGGTAGCGTCCCGTTTGGAACGCGGTGCGTGATGAAGAGCACACCGGCGCGGTCGCGAAGGCAGCGGTGTAACGAATGCCTTCCGCAGCCAAACGATCAAGATTGGGGGTCGAAACATCGGCGTAGTCGTAGCACCCCAGTTCCGGTCCACAATCATCTGAGATGATCCAAAGCACATTCGGTGAGGCCGCTGTTGCCATTCCTGCCAACACGAGGGTTGCGATGCAGAACCAAGGAAGACTGTTGGTTATTCGCTCGTTCATTCCGTCGTGATAGCTCGCGTGTGTTCGGATCATTCTGTGCGTTTGGTCTTGGGAGCGTCGCACATCCTACCTCAGCGTTTGAAGTGCCACTCATTTTTTCGGTACCGCGATTCCAGCAGCGCGTCCGCTTGTCGCTCGATCTGTGCTGACCAGACGCCGGCTTTTTCTCGTTCCGCGTCGAACTGAGTCGACAGGTCGCGTTTCAATTGCTCCGCGTTCACGTCGATCCCGCCCACAAATTCGCGATGATCACGCTCGCGACGATAGGCGGGCTGTCGAGGTGCGAACGCCAGGCACGCTTGAATGAGTGCGGCGTCCGCGTGGGTCAGAAACGTCCCGTGATAGAGCAAGTGTCGGCGCGCGACGCGAAGACTGTTCCCGGAAAACTTGTGGTCGCCCAAGGTGAGATCACAGATGCCCTGCCGCTTGGCCTGGGGCACCTGTTTCTGGACCGCCGCCAGGACGTGTTGCATCACATGGTCGTGTGCCGCGTCGATACGTCGGAGCTGATCGTCGGTTCCAAGCCGCAGGACCACGCTGTACATCCAACAGTCCGGACCGCCGACGATGGAAGCGCCGCCCGTACACCTTCGAAGGATTGGAATTCCATGGGCAGCGCAATAGTCGCGATGGACTTCACGATCGACTTCCGACGAACGTCCCAGCACCACCGTCGGTTGCCGGAAGCGCCAAAAGCGCAGGGATTCGGTGTCGGCTTCGTCCGCATCGTCGTCCACGGCTTCCGCGGTGACCAACATGGCCTCATCCAAAGCGAGCTGACGCTTAGGGTCCGCGGTCTCAAAGCTCAGCAGCTGCATTGTCCGCTCGTAAGGAAGCGATCAAGGGCAATGTGACCACACGCAAAACGGCCAACGCGGACGCGATCAGTCCGAATAGAACAATGCCGATGAGCGTCAAAGCCGGTTCCCAAATCGGTAGGCTGCTGCGCGTGGTGATGAAGTAGGGTAGAACGGCCAGCAGAGCCGCCACCGCCCCGCAACCAACGCCGCCGACCAAGAGCACCACATTTTCATTCAGGATCAGATTCGCGAGCCGTCCCCGCGTGAAGCCCACCGCACGCATCACCGCCAACTCCCCTCGCCGCTGCAAGACGTTGCGAAATTGTGAAACGGCCAAGCCGACCGTGCCCAACAGCAGTCCCAATGCACCCAGGCTCTGGAAGGTCCGCAGATAAGTGTTCTGCACCGCCATCAACTCGGTCAACACCACATCCGATCGCGTCACATCCATCGCAATCTCGCCCAGGCGATCCTCCAAGATGCCCGCGATGGTCGCTGCCTGGTCGGTGGGTGTGTCTATCAGAAATGAGCGATAGCCCGTTTCGTCTGGAAACACCCTTTCGAAGTTGTCTTCGGCGATCAGGAGGCGACCCTGCAATGTGGAGTTCATCAATGTTCCCACTAACTCAAAATGAATTTCCCCGGACTCACCGCCATAGTCGAACGCGATGGTCTCGCCCAAACGTCCGCTCATTTGAAGACTCCAAAGCGCCGTGTTCTGATCGATCACGACTGGAATGGGCGAGGATTCGTCGCCCTTGGCCAAGGTTTGCAGCGCCTGCCAAGCGTCTTCGTTGGGCGGCACGTCTGGGTAGCCCATCCAAGCAAAGCCGCCCATGTCGCAACCTGCTGGAATTCCGATAACGGTGGGCTGACTGGCCCGATAGAGGTTGTTGCACGAGGCGTCATCGCCCGCTCTCAATCGCATCGGAACAACACGCGTGGCGGAGAACGCGGGGGCGTCGGCAGCCAAGAGATCTTTTTGCACGTCGGGCTGCGACAAGTCTCGGTGAATGGGTTGGGCGCATTGGGCCATCAACTCGAAACCTCCCGTTCCCTCTTCGGTCGGCGTCATCCGAAACACGGTGATGGCCAGGATCAAGAAGGATGCCGTTGCCACCAAACCCATGGTCATCGTGCTGCGCAGTGGGTTGCGCCGCGCGTTGGCGACGGCCAGGGAGAAGAGACCCGCCTGCCGGTCGACGTTTCGTCGCAGCAGACGGTAGGCACTGGCCAGCATGGCGATCAGCAGCATCATGCCGCCCCCCACAAAGGCACCGGCCGCCGCCGGACCACTGCTGCGACCACCAATGACGCCTGCGATCAAGGCAAATGCGATCAAGGTCCAAATGACGCGACCCATCCAGACAGAAGAACCGTCCGGTCGCCCCGCCTTGCTTGACGAGCCTCGAACGGGATCCGAATCCATCAAGCGGCCACCCAACAAGGAAGCAGGGTCCAGTTGCAGCAGAATACGTAACGACCACCACGCCGTCGCCATGCAAACGACCAGGCCGGCCAAGAAGCCGATCAGCATCGACATCGGCGTTGCGTGAAATTCCAGGAAGGGCACCGTCACGGCACCCACCCACCATGTTCGCAAGGCTGCGATCACTCCTTGAGCGTAGAACCATCCGCCGAGCAAGCCCAGGCAACAACCGGCGATGCCCAGGGTGGTGGTCTCACGGAGCATCAAGCGGCGGACTCGCGCGGGTGTCCAACCGACTGCAAGCAAGGTCCCAAGTTCTGTGAGTCTTTGCAGGACACCCAGTCGCAACAGGATTGCGATCAACATCACCGCTGAGAAGATCACGAAACAGGAGAGCGCCAAGAACAGGCCGTCAAAGGGGGTCGTTCCTCGCGATGCAGCAAGTTGCTCGGAACGGATCGAAATGGGTGACCAGCCCAGTTCCGCTCGCGCGGGTTCAATGGCACGGAGTACGTTGGCTCGAATCGATTCGAGATCACCGGCGGTGTTGGGATCAAAGCGAAGTCCCGTCGTGTTACCGAACCGACTTCCAAAACGCCGGCGTCCTTCTTGAAGCGGTAGAAATGCCTTGGGCGTCAACCGTTGCTCGTCCACGTAGCGATCGTCCTCGCGATTCGTTTCGCGTGTCATTTCGAAAGGAACGTCCCAATCGCTGATGGAAGCCTGGTCGGTCACTCCCGGGACATACGGGGTCAGCTCAAAGTCGTTGAATGGAGTGATGGGTTCGTCGAAAACAGCACGACGCGTTCCTCGGTGCGGTCTCGAGGGGATGCTCAGCGGAACGATCTGTGTCACCACAGCCCAAAAAGACTGCTCTTCTTCTTGGCCGCGTTCCACTTCCGGCAAGAAGTAGGCGACTCGTACAGCGTCACCCACCGTGACGTCCAAACGTTCGGCCGTCCAATCATTCAGAACGAGCGGAACACGGTCCTTGTCTTCCTCGGATGCACCTGTCGGCAACGTGTAATCGATGGTTAGCGTTGTTCCGGAATCGATGGCCGAGATCATGCTGTAGGGAACCGTGCGAAGAACCTCGCCGGTGTTCGGATCGACCTTCTCGAGCGCGTTTGCCAGGTAGGTCATCACGGGTGTGGCGCTTCCATCCGGAAATGCGGACACGATGCGATCCACCGCCACGTCAGGCAACAAGAGTCGTTGACTGGTCAACGACACGTAGTCGATGATCGCCCGTTCCGGATCAACCAAATCGCCCGCTTCACCAACCGTGACTCGTTTCAGATCCCATGTCAGGGAACTCAGGTTCAACGGGATGTTTGCATCCGTGACGGGTTGGGAGAAGAAAACCGTGTTGACCTCATCATCGCGATCCAGCACATCCGCGAGCGTGGCCCGATTGGCGAATACCAACCTGGGAACCGTTTGACTTGCGGAGAGTGCAAACCGCGCCAAGCCTTCGTTGGGAAGCACGGCAGCAACTCGCATGCGCGGCAGGCCTTCGGTTTCAATCTCTTTCTTTCCCAAGGGACTGTCCGCCGGGATGGCCGTTTCCACCGGCAGACGCAACGTGATCTCGTCGCCCGCTTTGACGTCCAGTTCCTCCGCGACCGCCTGATTGATCAGAACGGAGTCGTCGCCTGGGCGCTCCGATGGCCTTCGGTCCACGGATTCAAGCTGCCAAAAATCGTCTTCGATTCCCAGGATCTGCACGCCAGCCGATCGACGTGTCCGCATCGGCGATGTCCCGGAGCCCTGCGTGGCCGATTTGATTTCGACCGACGCGCCCGGGAAATAAATCACGCCGACCGCGAGCCCATCCGGCAGGGTCGGTTGGTCGCCGGCCACGTCCTCGAAACGAAAGAAACCGCCGGGTGCGATCAGCGAGTCGATCTTCCCAAGTCG
Source organism: Planctomycetota bacterium (assembly GCA_039189905.1). GTDB lineage: Bacteria > Planctomycetota > Planctomycetia > Pirellulales > Pirellulaceae > Rhodopirellula. The sequence goes on along the minus strand of JBCCYK010000107.1, from coordinate 15,368 downwards.
TTCCAGGGTGAGACCACGCAGGCTGCCACGCATGGAATCGCCAACCAGCAGTGCCCCCGCAATGACGGCGGTCGCGACGGCCACACCCAAGATCACGGCGATGTGAATCCCCCATCGATACAGCAGGGTTTGCCGCACCAAGCGCGCGATCGACAGTGGCGGTGCGTTGGCAGGTTCACTCACGATCAGGGTCCAACGGGATCAGGAGGGGCACCCCGCCGAACTTGGTCGCCGGGGCCGGAAACATGACTGTCGTTGCCGTTTGGGCTACGATGGGGTTCGATTATCTCGCCTAACGTGACTCCTCATAACCCACCTCAGTCATGTTTCAACTGACCGGCCGTGGATCGGCGCACACCTGTGATGGTTCCACCCGCCGCGACTTCCTTCAAGTCGGGACACTCGGCGCCATCGGACTGGGCCTTCCGCAGTATTTGAACGCCGCCGAGAAGGGTGCGGTGGAGGACGATGCCTCGAACAAGCGTTCGTGCATCATGATTTTCAATCTGGGTGCTCCCTCGCACCTGGACACCTTCGATATGAAGCCCCATGCGCCGGCGGAGGTTCGGGGACCGTTTCAGCCCATCTCCACGAAGGGCGATTTTCAGCTCTCAGAGATCTTGCCGAAGCATGCTGCGGTCGCTGACAAGTTCTCCATCGTTCGTTCTTGCTATCACACCGCCGCCGCCGTTCACGATGCCGGTTGGCAGATGATGCAAACCGGACGCCAGTTCGCCGGTGGCGTCAATTACCCACACGCCGGCGCGGTGCTTCAGTACCTGCGCGGCCGCCGCGGCGACCTGCCGGCTCATGTCGTGTTGCCACAAACGATGGGTCGCGGCGGCGGCAACCTGCCCAATGGCCAGGCCGGTGGTTTCCTCGGCAAGGCGTACGATCCCTTCGCATTGATGGCGGACCCGAGCAAACCAAACTTCAAGGTCCCCGATCTTTTGCCTCCCAACGATTTGGCGGATGTTCGGATTGATCGTCGACGCAAGATGCGGGAAGCGATTGAATCCAAGATGCGTCATTTGGAAGCAACCGAATCCGCCCAGATGCTCGATAAGAATTTTCAGGCAGCCTATCGCCTGATGAACAGCCCTCAAGCTCGCGAAGCGTTTGAACTGACGAAAGAACCCACTGCGGTGCGCGAACGCTATGGGATGAATCGCTTTGGGCAGTGTTGTCTGCTGGCGCGCCGGCTGATTGAGGCAGGCGTCCGGTTTGTCACGATCAACACGTTCTTGACCGTTTTCAACGAAGTCACCTGGGACATCCACGGCAGCAAGCCCTTCACAACCATCGAAGGCATGAAGAATATCGTGGCTCCTCTTTACGATCAGGGTTACGCCGCGCTGCTGAGTGACCTTCATGATCGCGGGTTATTGGACGACACCCTCGTCTGCGGTTTGGCTGAGTTTGGGCGCACGCCCAAGGTGAATCCGGCCGGTGGCCGCGATCACTGGCCGCAGTGTTTCTCATGTACCTTTGCGGGTGGCGGTGTCCAAGGAGGTCGCGCCATTGGGGCAAGCGATCCGATCGGCGGTGTGCCCGTCGATCGTCCTGCAGCGCCCGGCGAGATCATTGCCACGATCTTCAAGAGCCTGGGTTTGGATTTGCATGCCGAGCTACCAGGGCCCGCGGGGCGTCCGTTCCCACTCGTCGACTTCGGCGTCCGTGAGATCCGGGAGCTGTTCGCATGAGTTGCCGCGCCGCTGAACCTGCGAAGAGATCATTCAACCTCCTGGCATTGATAGCGACACGTCTTCGTTCACCCTCGCTGGGGAGGGTCGAAGCCGAGGAACGAGGCTTCGGGGAGGGGTTTCAGTTGCTCTCAGCCGCCAACTCACTTGCTGCGTCACCCCTCCCCGAGATCTCGCGAAAGGCTCGATCTCGACCCTCCCTTCGCTGCGCGTGGGAGGGTGAAATACGACGACACGATGGTCCCCCTGCCTTCGCCACAAGGAAGGGCTTCGGTTCGTGGTTCATGATCGCGCCGCTCGTATTTCTCACTCTCCTGGTCTCTGCTCCCGCCATCGCCGGCGTTCCGATTCGCATCTTGCCGGAACACATTCTCCTGGAAGGCCCCGACGCGATTCAGCACGTCCTTGTGGCTCGCGTCGATCCCGACGACCCATCGGTCCTCGGGCCCACCGTTCCGGACACGCTTGCCAAAGTGGTTTCACGAGACCCCTCCATCGTCATTTACGAGAAAGGCATGTTGGTGCCAAGGGGCAACGGCAGCACGGAGGTGGATGTTCACGTGGACGACCAAGTTGTCGCCTCGTGTCGTGTGTTGGTGACCGATTATGAGTCACCAACCGAGTGGAGTTTTCGCAATGACATTCAGTCGGTCTTGTCGCGACAGGGATGCAACATGGGGGCGTGCCATGGCGCCCTCGCAGGCAAGGGCGGGTTCCGGTTATCGCTGCTGGGCTATGACAGCGAATCCGATTTCTTCACGATCGCGCACGAAGCGCGCGGACGTCGGATTGAGATCGCTGATCCGGGACGAAGCTTGTTGCTCGCCAAGCCGACGGGCGCGCTGCCCCACAAAGGTGGGCTTCGGCTGGATACCCAGTCACGAGACTATCGCGTTCTCTCTCAATGGGTCGCCAATGGGGCGCAAGCTCCGGCGGAGGACGATGCCAGGTTGGTCGCGATTCAAGTGACACCCGCCCAATCGAAACTGACGGTTGGTGATGTCACGCGGATTCTGGTGACGGCTCAGTACGACGATGGTCGCCAGGTGGATGTCACGCATTGGGCGAAGTTCTCGTCCACGGACGAAGCGATCGCGGGCGTGGACGCCTCGGGACAGGTCACCATCCGAGGCTGCGGTGAAGGCGCGGTTTTGGTTTGGTTTGGCAGCAATGTCCGCTTGGCACGTCTACGAGTTCCCTACCCGAACGCGATCGATGCGCAAACGTTTGTCGATGCGCCGCGTCGGAATTTCATCGACGAACTCAACCTGCAGCAGCTGGCCAACCTCCATTTGATCCCCTCACCACGTTGCGACGATCACGTGTTCTTGCGACGGGTCACCATTGATACGGTGGGGCGTCTGCCGACAGAACAAGAGGTGTCCGCGTTTGACGAGTCACTGGCCGCGTCGGACGTGCGTGCCGCGCGCGACGAAGTCATTGAACGCCTGCTCTCCAGCGAAGACTTTGTCGACTACTGGTCGTACCGGTTCAGTGACATCCTGTTGATCAACGGGAACAAACTTCGCCCGGCTGCCGTGAAGGCCTACTACGCATGGCTTCGGGATTGCATTGCTCGCAGCGTCCCCTGGGACGAAATGGTGCGTGAAATCCTGACGGCGACGGGGGTTTCGACTGAGAATGGGGCCACCAATTTCTATGCGCTGCATCAAACCCCGGAAGACATGACCGAGAACGCTTGCCAAGCGTTCTTGGGTCTCTCCATCGGCTGTGCCCGTTGCCACAACCACCCCTTGGAAAAATGGACCAACGACCAGTACTACTCGATGGCCAACCTATTCGCACGGGTACGGGCCAAGGGCTGGGGAGGTGAAACGCGGAATGGCGATGGTATCCGCACGCTGTATGTCACCACGCTCGGTGACCTGGTCCAACCGTCGACAGGCCGTCCCCAACCGCCGGCACCGCTTGACGGCGAGCCTTTGGCTTTCGACGACCCGAGCGACCGACGCGTGCCCCTAGCGGATTGGATGACAGACCCGACAAACCCCTACTTTGCGCGGGCGATCACGAATCGGATCTGGGCCAACTTCTTCAGTCGTGGGTTGGTGGAACAAGTCGATGATCTTCGTTTGAGTAATCCCGCTTCGAACGAACCACTGCTGGCCTCCATGGCCGATTATCTGATCGATGCGAATTTTGATCTTCGCAGTCTGATGCGAGTCATCCTGCAAAGTGAAACCTACCAGCGATCTTCGCTTCCGCTGTCGGAGAACCGAGAAGAGAACAAGTACCACAGTCGCTACTATCCGCGTCGCATGATGGCGGAGGTGTTGCTCGATTCGATCGACCAAACGCTGGAGACATCGACGGTTTTTGACCAAGTCGCTTTTTCGGGTGCCGACAAACAGAAAACCGACTTCTACCCCAGCGGTACGCGGGCGATCGAATTGTTTGATTCTGCTGTCGAGTCGTATTTCTTGAAGACCTTTGGACGCAACCCACGCGAGATTGTCTGCGATTGTGAACGCAGTGCCGAACCCAGCATGGTTCAAGTGTTGCACCTCAGCAATGGCAGCACGCTGAACCCGAAACTCGCTGACAAGAACGGTTTGATTGCCAGGCGAATACACGCAGGGGATTCTGACCGCGACATTTTGGAAACGGTTTTCATGCGAGCCCTGACGCGCGAGCCAACCGAAAGCGAGTGGGAAACCATGCAGGCCGTCATGACCGAATACGATTCGGATCGAGCCACCGCCTTACAAGACGCCGCATGGAGCGTTCTTAGCAGCGCCGAGTTCTCCTTCAATCACTGATCGCGAGCCAATTGCACCCTTCCACGCACAGCGAAGGGAGGGTCGAAATCGAGCTTGAAGCGAGATTTCGGGGAGGGCGCGGGTACGACTTTTGGGACCGTTTTTGTTTTCTTGCGAGATGCCCTCCCCGGCCACGCTGACGCGGGCCGACCCTCCCACGGCGAGCCGCGGGAGGGTGAATTGGAATCGGATGCGTTTCGGGGGTGGCGACGATTGAGAAGTGTATGAAACCTCGCAAAATGCGCACCGATCAATATCGGATGAACGCAACTTCGCAAAACCGCAACGTGATTGATTCATGACAGAACACATCCTCGGGATGGACATCGGGGGCGCGAACCTCAAATACGTCTGTGGTGATGGGACGACGCTCGATCGGGCGTTTCCGCTCTGGAAACGACATAACGAGCTCGGTGAGCAGTTGCAGAGGGACCTTGCGCGGTTCTCTGGGGTTCATTGCTGGGCCGTCACGATGACGGGTGAGCTCGCTGATTGCTATGCCGATCGTGCCGAGGGTGTTGCCCACATCGTTGATTGCGTTTCACAGCTGGCCAGTCGGCTCGGAGTTCGCCAAGTTCTGTTCTACGCGGTGGGTGGCGATTTCCGAACGGCAGAACAAGCCAAGGAGGATGTTGATGCGATTGCGGCGTCGAATTGGCATGCGTTTGCGAGTGCAATCGCCCAAGAGATCGCTGGCGATGGTTTGCTCATCGATGTGGGGTCAACCACCACCGATATCATCCCGCTTCGTGGAGGGCGGGTCGCTACGGACGCTCGCAGTGATTTCGAACGCCTTCGCGAGGGCAGTCTGGTCTACGTTGGTTGTCGTCGCACACCCATCTGCTCACTCGTGGAGACATTGACGTGCAATGGGCATTCCGTTCCGGTGATGAACGAGTTGTTCGGCACCATCGATGACGCCATGCTCTTGCTGGGGCATCTTGCGGGTCAGTCGGAGTGCCTTGACACGGCAGACGGTCGGCCTCGTACCGCTGAGCATGCCGTCGGCCGCATCGCGCGTATGCTCGGATTGGACCGCCGCGAGATCTCACGCAGCGTGGCGGACTCCTTGGCGGAGCAGGTTCTTGTCGCCGCCAAGAAGCGGATTCAAGCTCCCATCGCGAACCTCGCAGCCATGACCAGCGGTCCTTGGATTCTGGGCGGCCATGGACAGGCGCTCGTTCAAGTTCCCGAAGAACACACGACGATCGACTTGCGCCGTACGCTCGGATCCGATCTCTCGCGTTGTGGTCCGGCATGGGCCGTCATGAGACTCGCGCGACAGGAGGCCCTGTAAATCGTGTCGATCTTCAGCGAGTCAGCACACTTGTCGCAAAAGCACGGCTGAGACCGTTGGCTTGCAACACCAATTGGTTACCGAACGAAGGCGCGACCGTCACATTGAGAATCCCGCTTGAAAGTACGGGACTCGAACCGAATGCGATGCCCGTTTGAGAATCCACCGTCGAACCGGGAATGACTGCCACCGCGTAGGCGCGTCGTGGCGTCGAACGACGTTCCGCTTGGGAAGCTGCCAAGCGCGCGATCGTTTCACCCTGCTGTTGAATCAAGCGTTCTAGTGCCTTGTTTCGTTGGAACGCGATTCTTCGTTCCTCGGCTGCCGCCAAAGCGGCGGCTTCAGCCGCGTCTTCGTCAGCACGCCATTGCCGCCAGAGGACTTCCGCGGCCTTTCGCTCCTGCTCGGGAAGCAGCACGATTGGCTGCTCATGCACGGTACCATCGGGCTCGGTCCAGTGGGCCAGATCGTACGTGTAGGTGCGGGCCCCGCGCAGTTTGCGCGCCCAGCTTTGAAACTCACCCGTGTTTTTGAAGTGATGTCCGTCGAAGACTTGAATCAGGCGAATCTCTCGTCGATTGACCTCAACAACATTGTCCGCCGCCAATTGCCCATCGAGCAACACCTTCCCGCGCACCCTTTCAACGCGGAACTGGCGTCGTTCAAAACCGAGAAGCCCAGTCGCACGGAACGATCCGGCTTCTGGACGATTGTCCTGGGCCGCAGCCCTCTGCGGATGGCTCAACATTGGGACGCCAATCAAAAACAGTGTCCAACCGACTGACTTCAATGATCTCATCGTAAAGCCTCCACTGTGAGCAACCGCACCATCAAGCACACAACGATGACGCATCGAAGAAACAGCGTCTTACATGAATCGCACGATTTTTTGACGCTGCCATTGACCTTCCAAGTCTGGATCAAGTCGTCGGACCAAACCGACACCCCCTATCGGCTAAACTGAGATCCCCTTGGATCGTCGAGAGACTTCCTTTTCGAAACCAGCATCGACAGCGGGCCATGATGAACAACGTAAACAAGCCACTTGCCGTGGTCCTGACGCTGGGTGCCCTGGGACTCCTTTATCTCCCGACGCTGCACGCCGACGAACAGCGGGAGCGTGTTGGCGACTTGGTGGGGCGACTGTCAGACCCTAGCTTTCAAGAACGCGAAAAGGCGCAGCGGGCATTGTGGTCTTTGGGGCCCGAGACGAGCTCGCTACTCAAGCCTTACCTGGCAACGTCGAACCTTGAGACGCGGCGGCGTCTTCAAGAAGTCTTGTTGAACTGGAACCGGGGCGTCACCGCTGATCTGCCTCGGGAGACGCAGGACATCATCCATGGCTTGTATCAGACACCGAAACGGCCTGACACAGATCCTCGTCTCTTACGACTCATTCGTGAGGGGCGGTACCTTCCGCTGGTCAGGTACTTCCAAACTACCGGGGACGTGAACGCGTTCACGTGCGCAATGCAACCATCGCCATCGAAGAAGCCGGCTGGGCGCGAGGACTTTCAGATCGAGATGTTGGGCGTCCTCGTTCGCGAACATTCGGAGCAACTTCGCACCTGGCCGCATTTGTTGGACGGGATCCTTCTGGCACCTCAAAGCACGGAGTTCATCCTGTCCTGTCTGGAGGTCTTACAAGACCTCCCCGCGCGGTCGCGCACGCGCCTCCTGGATCGAATCAGGTTCAACGCATCGATCAAGACGGCATTCGAAAACCAAGATGTCTTGAAGGCCTGGATCGAGCTGTGCGCTGTTTCGGAAAGCCTAGAACTCCGTCGGCGATCGATGGCAAAGTTGTTCTTCGTGCATCCGGCTGGTTCCCTTTCAGACGCCTTGTTCGACCGAGTTCTTCCACAATCCTTCGAGACGCTTTCGCCGCAGGCTCAGTTCACCGCCATTGAGTTCCGCTTAGCGAGTACTAGTTCAACACGGCCCCTGGAGTCGTTCTTAGAAGCGAGCGCCCTTCTTGAGCTTTGCGACCAAGCTCCCGCTCCCGACGACGGTCATCGATTGCTCGGCAACCTTCTGGCATGTTCAACGCCAACGCTCGAGAGATCGTTGCCGAGCCTGACGGAAGCACTGGAAGACCGAACCGAACCCAACGAAAAGGAGCAACTCCTTGTCGGCTTTGTGGAGTCCCTGACGCAATTTCGACGACCACGCGCAACATCCCGAGCTGAAAAAGAGCAAGCGGTTTGGAGCATCCTCACAACGGGCGACGCGTCGGCGTGGAAGCTGCCCCCGCTGCTGTTGGCCTACGAACGGGGACGCGGATTTGCAGACCAGTTGGACAGGAGTTCGATGGAGTTTCTGGTTGACGCCATCCCCGAAGCCGATTTCACGTTTCAGAACCGTCTGCTGCGAGCCATCAACGCGCCCGGGCCGTTCGCCACCGAGCTTCAGAAGCATGACTTGCAGCTCCGGTTCCTGCAGCATCTCTTTGCATCGGAACGAGATGTCAGTATTCCCCGATTGGCAGCGGGGCTGTTGAAGAACCGTCGTTTCACACAGACGTTCTCCACGGCGGAGCGCCGTCGATCGCTGTTGGACTTCTGCTTGGATCCGAAACGAGTCTCGGGGCTTTATCAGATGGCGAGCAACCTCGTCGTCAACCCTTCCTTGCTCGCTGAGCTCCTCAACGATGGCCACTACGAAACCATCCGTCATCGTTTGATCAGGGGCAAAGACGGACTTAGAAAAGATGGCCAAGAGTACGGGATTCTTCTCGGCCGCTTCTTCGCATCCCCTGCAACCGTGAGCTTCCTGAACGGGGAGTCTCGAGCGAAAGAGCTCGTGTCACTCCTCGACACGCCCCTTTCGCAGGACGTTCACGATGGTTTACTCAAGTCCCTCGTCGAGCGTGACGACGCGATGCGTTTGCTGTTGCAGCAGGGATACTGGGAAACACTGGTGTCACGAATTGATTCCGTCGCGGACAGCAAAGTACGAGATGCGCTGTGGAGTGAACTGTACGGAAGCAAGACGTACGTTGATTATCTCATCACGAATCAACGCGTCATCGCTGCGCTGAAGCGTCTTGATCCCGATGAATCTCGCGATCAGCTGCGCTTTATGCGGCGTTTCATCTTCCTGATAAGCCCGAGCGTGATCGACTTGGAGCCCGAGGCGGGGCGTGTGTGCTGGCAGATCGGTGTTTCCCTGGACGAGCACGACGTCCGTCCCTTCCTGTCACATCTCTTCGCTCAGTCATGGTTCTTGGAGTGCCTCGCGAGCGATGAGCGTCTTCAAGATGAAATGACACGGTACACGCGGCTTCCGGAGGGAAAGTGGATACAAAGCGAGTTGCCGATCATGCTGTCCTCGATGTCCCTTGCTCAATGCTGCGGTCGCCAACGTAGCGATGTCATTGCAACGCTCTTGGCGTTGGATCAGAAGAACCGATCGAATGAGCTCCTTAGACGCTTCGGGACCAACCGTCACCTAGCCATGTTTGTCACGACGGAGGAAGCGGCACTGGGAACCTTGGAGACACTTCGATCCATGGGGAAAGACGCCCTGTTGGAAGGTGGCTATGCCTTTGTGAGCAACGATTTGTTCTCAAAGATTGATTCCAAGCCAGATACGGTGGAACGTCTTGCCGCGCTTCTGTCACACGCCGATGAAGCGGCCGCGAATCAAGTATCGCTTGGTCTTTTGGCGACACCTACCTGGGGCCGATCTTTCGGCCAACTGAGTCGCGACTGCTGTCTTCAAGGTGACCTCGTCCCGGCAATTCAATACGCGTTTGAGCACTGTCCCCGTCAACGGATCCACGCGTTCTGGCCACCGATGGTCCAGAACATCACGTTCTTGTCGACCGAGCAACAAGCCGTCCTGGCCGAGGCATTTGGCCGACTGCTGCTTCACGAAAAAACAGTGCCGAAGAGGAGCCTGATCGAAGCGCTGATAAGCTCCCCGTGGTTTCTCAAACGTTTGCGGGAAACGGATCAACACGAATCTTTTTTTGATGGCTTGATCGCCCTCGTTGAGGATGGGTCGCTGCAAGCGAAGAGCCTCTTCGATGCGTATGCACAATCACACAACGTCGTCCGTGATCTCGAATCCGGATCGCTCCGGACGCTGTACCGTCTCAGTCTAACCATGGGGGAAACGCGTGATCGACACGTCGGTTTTGTCCCTGGCCTGGAGAACGTCCAGATCTGGTTGCAAGCGTCGACTCAACCGGAACAAACGCTGCGGGCATTGGACTCCGTCATGAAGCTCCCCGAAGGAGAGTCATTCGCGCTTTCTTTCCTAAATCACAACCTGCTGCGACATTGCAACGACGTGCCGTCCCTTGAGAAGGTCGTCGCTTTCTCTCGCCAGTTGTCTCGCCAGTCACAACTCGCCTGTGCGATCCGACTCCTGACGTGGCATACGACCAGCGAATCGGCTCAACAGATTGGTCTTCTGGAGGAAGTCCTTGAAAATCTCGAGTCGTCCGAGTTCCGGGCGTCACATCTGGGGCAGCTGATGAAGAGTCATGACCTCGCGAAGGCGTTTGAAGCACGCGGTCTCGCACGCGACATCGCGTCTTTGGCCTCCAACGTCGCCGACGAACCCGGCTGGATCGGGTGTGTCCAGATGCTGCTTGGGACGGATTTGTATGCGTCGACGTTGACCGATTTGGAAGTGTTGCGACTCTTTCGGAAACTCCACGAGGCGGATCCCGATGCCTTGTTGTCGTTGCTGGCGGAACGGCCCATCGTGTTGCGGCGTTTGATTGAGCAAGGCGAGCAAGAACTCGTTGAGCGACTCATTCGCTCCGATGGGCTTGACCCGAATGCGTCCCGCCTCAGTGATTGGACGTATCACCTCAACGCAGCCGTTGTTGCCCAGGCCCAATCAGATCGTCGCAAGCCCTCGCACTTGGTCGGTTTGCTGGCGTCACACCCGGATCACGAGATGGAGTTACGTCTGATGGAGCTGGTGAAAGCCAAGGAGGCCACGCGGTGGGTCCTTCAACACGACGGATGGGACCCGTTTGACCAAGCGATCCGTCGGCTCCGCGATCCCATTCGAGAGAGCTACCTACACCGACTGTTTCAATCCAACGATCTGATCGGTGAGATCGTTGATCTGGAGCTTTTTGAGACGCTTGCCAGCCACGGGAGCCTGGAGGATTTCTTGGTTCAGCGTGGTGGTTACCACCACCTCTTGGAATCGCGTCATGCGCTCAGCCACGTCAACCCACGCGTTGTGATGGACCTGGTCCATCGGGGTTATGAAGTTTCCACGGAAGCCGGGCAACGCAGAGCCGCTCTTCGCTTTGGCAGCATTCAGTTGCGTGAGATCGCGATCGAAGCCGGGCAGGGCCCATGGTTGTTTGACCAGTGGATCAAGCTGAGCCCGACATTGCGGCGCATCCAGGCGGATCGCGAAAGACGGAAGGCTACGCTGGCGTCTCCAACAAGCGACGTTTGTTTTGCGATCCGAGTGGGCAAGCTGGATTATGCCGAGAAGGTCTTCCTGGATCTTGCTGATGACGATCAGGGACGCTTGCGCCTCGTCCGCTTTCTCCTCAACCAGGATCCACCCGAGTCGACCTCGTTGTCGCAAGCCATGACGCAGCGGTTGCAGTCGGACCCGCGACTGGCGTTCTATTGGGCGCGTGCACAGCAAGATCATGAGACCGCGACCAAGATTGCCCAATCCTTGGGCGACCCGGCGCTCAGGCTGGCAACGGTCATTGAGACGCACCGCTGGGACCAACTCGCTTCGCTTCCAGTTTGCAAAGCCAACGAGCTCCCGTTAGCCACCCTGTCCAACGACATCCACCCGGTTCACCGACGCATCGAACAGCTGGGCTACTCCTTGGCTGCGCGATCGTGGACTCCCAAAGAAGAATCGCGTGGCTTGCTTGATCAACTGAACGAACAGATTGCTCGTGACGACAAGACCTTTGTTACGGCCCGGTACGGCGCCGACGCGCTCCTGACGATCGGTGAGGTTGATGCTTCCCTGGAATTGCTTGCGCGGCGTCTGCCACAAAGAGCATTCTTTTGGCACCGAAATCGACTCGACTATGCTCAAGCGTTTCGAGTGATGGGTCTCGATCGAGAAACTCCGGGCCACGTTTTTGAAAGGATTTCCGTTGGTCACAAGGGCTTGCAGCCGTGGCGGCTCTCGGCCGTTGATTTCATGTTGCAGGTGGCTGTCACTTACCGTGATGCCGGCCGGAAAGCGCAATCGGAGGCCGTGCTTGCGGCCCTTCGCGATCACGGCGAGGTTCTTTCGCCGGACGCGCGTGATGCCTATCTGGTGGAGCTGTCACGCCGCATGTACCGAGATGGGTTTCCGGATGCGAGTCTTCAGACGATTGTCGGCCCACGTGATTTCAAAGTGGCCAGAACCGCTTTCTTCGCCGCGGTCTATCGTGATCCCTTCTATGCGTACGTCGCGCGCGAAGCAGAAGTTTGGTATCACGAGTTTGTCACCCGGCATCCGGATGATACGCCAGTCAGACGCTTGCGGCGCGTGGATGCCGTGATGTCGGGTGCTGCGGCCATGGATGAGCTGAAGCCGTTTCCCGACTTCCGCAAAGACGAACTGGCGACGGGGTTGGCGTTTACCAAGTTTCGGTATGGTCTTCACGCGGAATCTCGCTTTGCCGTTCATCGCAAGGACAAACTCAACGCAGGCGACCACATCCTGCTCGCAAGGAATCACCTTGCCCAAGACGAACTCCGTGCGGCGGCCGATAGCTACGATGCCGCCTTTCGAGCAAACCCGCGCGATCTGACGCGGCTCTACCTGGCGGGCCACTATTGCTCAAAGTCGGGTGATATGGAACGCGGTGAGCGATTGAAACAACAGGCCCGCCAACTGGCGTTGACGGTGGATCTCTCAATCGGACTCGCAATGGGGGTCCGTTCGCACGGCCTGCAGAAAGAAGCCATCCAACTCTTTGAGTGTGCCGTCCGTGCGCTGCCTCCCTGTCACCCGACGCTTGCTCTGGCGAAGCGATTGCTGGCGTCGGCGTCCCAAGATCCGAATGAATCGGCTTCGCTTTGGCAGGAGGTTGTGCTGTATCACCTGCGTCCGACTCAACGGTATCCCGACATCAAGACCTGGTTGGATGCGGAGACCCGCCAACGCATCTCACGTGCGCTGCTTGCGATCCAGAACAAGGACGTGGAAGCTTCGCGCGAAGCCTATCGAGCAGCGATCCAAGTCAATCATGCAAGTCAGGCCATTACGAATCGGTTCATCTCCGCGCTCAATCGCGAGGGTCATTCGCAGTTTGCCAAGGAGGCGTTCCAGGATCAAGAGAACTATCTCGAAGCTCGTGTTCAAGAGTTTCCAGACTCTCCCGTGCTAAAGCAGCGGCTGGAATCGCTTCGAGACCTCATGGGAACGTGATTGGTTCCGTTCTTGGATGCAAATGAGGTAGGAGTCAGCTCATCACGTTCGTCGTTTGGAGGCTCGAACCAACGGAGCGTTCCGCGAGATGATCGACAACATGCCGGGCGTCATCCGCAACGCCGCTGAATCGCCCCGAACCCCATGTGTGCATCCACGGGAGCCCCAAGAAATACAGTCCCGGATACGTCGACACGCCACGTTGATAGCTTGGTTCGCCCTCCTCATCGAAAGCGTCGATGTCGATCCACCGGTAGTCTTTATGAAAACCGGTGCACCAGACGATGCTGGTGATCGCGTCCAGAGGCAGCGAAGTGGCGGGCGCCGACGGTTGCCAGGGTGGTTGATAGGTGTCGCCCGGAGGCGCGTTGAGGTCCTGGTCCACAATGAATTTGTCGATCTCGGCTTTGATGCGCGCCGCGGAGGCGTCTGCGTTGTTCAGGTTCTCGCCTAGGTCATCCGCAAACCGAAGTTCGCCATCGCCCACGTCTTGCAAGCGGCCATACAGCTGCATGCCTTCCATCGCCATGCGACGCAGATCGATCTCGCGCCCACCATCGCGTCCGGTCAGGTAGTGGTTGGTCTTCTTACGAACCTGCTTGCCCATCGGATGTTCGTCGACCGTGACCGCGTAAGCACCCATATCAACCAACCAAGCGGTCACATCACGTCCACGATAGAACCGTGGTGATCGGGGTGCCTTGCCCACAGCCAGGTGGACCTGTCGTCCCTCCAAGTGAAGATCCTCTGCGATCTGACAGCCTGACTGGCCTGTCCCCACCACGAGAACCGATCCCTCGGGTAAACCTGCCGCGTTCTTATACTGAGACGAATGGAGTTGAACGATGTCAGGCGAAACGCGTTGCCCCGCCGCGGGGATTCGCGGTGTGTGATAGCCACCGGTCGCCACGATCACGTTGTCGCAGCGGACAGTGAGTCCCGTCGACAGCCGCAACTGAAACCCATCCTCCGAAGCACTCATGTGTTGGACGCCGATGCCCTCCAGCACCGGTATCGACAGATCCTGTCGAAAACGCTCGATGTAGTCGACGATCTGATCGCGCTTCATGAAACCATCGGGATCATCGCCGGCAAAAGCACCGGTGTAGTCGTAGTCCGGGAGCGTGCATTGCCAGTTGGGTGTGACCAAACAAAAGTTATCCCAGCGCTGATCGCGCCAAGATGAGGCGACGCGTTTTCTTTCTAGGACAACATGTTCGATGGCATGCTTGGAAAGACAAACACTCGCAGAGAGTCCGGCTTGTCCACCACCGATCACGACGGTGGGGTAATGTGATTTGGGAGAATCAGCCATGGTTGGGTTCCGTCACCTGAGGATCTTGAGAGACACGACATCAACGGAGCCCTCGTCCTGCGTCGCGACGAGTCGGCGCAACTCCGCCAGTTCGCCGGTCGCCTGAGAGCAGAAGAAGCCAAACTTCTCTTTCACACGCTCATTCGCGTGATTGAAACCCGCCTCCGCTTGGGCAAGGAAATCATCCAGGGGCAGGCTCTGATCTACTTGGAAGTACTCTTGAATGATGGTCGATGGAGACGTATGTACCGTCACCGTCTCATCGGGCCAACGAAGCTCTAGTAAGACACTGGGCATAATGTGAACACCTTTCGGATGGTTTGTCCTGTAAAACGATGATCAAATGACACTTCTCGCCGATCGGCACCACTGAAACGCAGCCAAACCAAGATCACCCTCCCCGAAATCTCGCTTGAGGCTCGATTTCGACCCTCCCTTCGCTGCGCGTGGGAGGGTGAATCTGGCGGCGACCAGTGAGGAGTGTCCTTTGTTCTTCGGTTTCCCATCTTTCAAACGGTGCCTAGCAACCGGTCATCGCCTTCTCGGTGAAGTCCCAAAACAAGTTGGTGTCGGCCCCGCTCACGGTGGTGATTTGGAGGGAATCATTGAAGGTTCCAATGCTGGAAGCTGCCAAGCCTTGGCCGGTGAATCGCTCGAGCAGTTCAGGAGCCTTCTCGGCATCGGTGGCTAACAAGTACCCAAAACTTGGAAACGCTTTCATCCATCGCGCGTGATCCGTTCTTGGTGGCATCGGGATTCTTTCCAGTTCGATCTCAATGCCGACCTGGGATGTCTCGGCCAGCATGGCGGCCGTGCCCAAGATGCCGGCCTGACTGATGTCCTTCGCGGCTGTGGCCAAGCCATCGTCCGCAATCGACGGGAGCAAACGCATGTTGGTTTGC
>JBCCYK010000106.1:0-20151 GCA_039189905.1 Planctomycetota bacterium | reverse complement strand
CCGACTCAGATTGCCAAACCGAAAGTCCCCGGTCGCGATGGTCGCGTGATCGACAATCGGTCCTGCTAACACGATGGCCGGTAACGTGAAGGCACAGGCCGACGCTTCCGCGATCACCTCGACTCCAGCGCCCTGACTCAGTTTGTCAGCCACCGCGATTGCCTCCAACACACGACCACATCGACGCACCGCCCATGGTCGGTTATAGCCATACGTAAAGACAGAGCTCGCGCGACGACGCTGACCTCCGTAGGGCTGGAGGCCTCGTAGCGCGATTCCCTCACTCAGTCCTGCATCCAGTTCATGCGCATCAATCGCCAGGATGCGTTTCCCGTCGCGAAACGTTCTCCCACTCAATTCTGGCGGCCCGCCTGCATCGGCAGCGAGATCACCCACATAGACAACGACTGGACCCTCGGTGGTCTTCTTGTCACCGCGTTGCACCAGCACGCCAACAAAAGGATCGTTCGCGTCACTCGCCTCCGTCCTCACGTCCAATGCCAGGGCGGTTTCACCCCAGAGCCTTCGACCTGGCGATTCGGATATCGTCAAAGACACCGTTGTCGGCAAACGCACATCAAAGATGCTTGTCATGGCCGGGCGAACCATGTCTTGCAAGGCTTCCAGCGGTGTCGCCGATTCCAATGCGTCCTTCAACGCGCTGCCATTCTGCTGGTCCCACCACGTCAAGATGCGTTTTTCATGGGGAGCACCACGTTCGGTCGGCGCGGGATGCTCCAGGTTCCAAACCGCTCCTTCTTCATCTGTTAACGCGGCAAAATCAAGTTCTTCAATTGGGGCGTTGAGTCCGAGTTCCAGATGCTCGTTCATCCATCCGTACATGATGCGTCGCGTCACGTAGTTGTAGTTGTGCGGGAACTCCAGCAGCGGCTCGCACATCACATCGTTTGGTCTTCCCAGCAAAGCGTACAGCCGACGCAGTTCGGGAAAGCCATCCTCCATCATTTCGCGTGTCCAATCGTCCGCCGCTGTCATGCCCATCGGCTTGGGCGCGAACAAGCCGGCGAGTTCCACGTTGCCCGTGCCGACGCGCAGCAAACAAGCGTTCTCGCACACGCAACCACCCTGCATGGATGTGCTGACCATCCCATTGGGAAAGCTGACGACTGGCCGTTCGTCGAGCGCTCCCAGCAGGATCGTTTGCGTACCACCGCCACTGCCCCCCGTGATCCCCACACGCTTTGGGTCCACATCCGATCGCGACATCAAGAAGTCCAGGCTTCGAAGCGCATTCCACGTTTGCAGTCCCATGATCGATTGCAGACGGGCAACGGCTGGCGTGCTGAAAAACATCTCCGGCGACGCGGAGCCCGCCACCACCTCGCCTTCACGCCCGGCATGACGCCGATGCGCGAACTCGTAGGACAACTGCTGCGAATCCGCGTAACCCACCATGTCGAACAAGAATGTGATGCACCCCATCCGCGCGAGTGTCACACAGCGCGCCACCTTGGGCATTTGCCCCGCCTCCGCGTGCTTCTCTCCACCGCTCTTCAGTTTGCTTGCGACCTGGTCTGGGCTGTACCGCATCATCCGGCCACCGTGCCCGTGCGGTGATAAAACGGCGGGAAACTTCTTGCCAACCGTGTCACCCGCGTCCGGTCGAAACAGCAAGCCAGTCACGAAGTGTCCCGGTAGCGACTCGAAGTAAACCTTTTCGATCACCACCCCTTCGCGACGAACCGGGGAATGGATTGTCGCTTTAATCGGTCCCCGTTGCGGCATGGGATACAAGCCCAAAGCCACCTGGGTGCGAAGCTTCAAAAACTCTCGGCGTTGCTTCCAAGATTCCCCCGTCTCGGGAACCTCAAACGGAAAGTGATCATCCAGTGTCTTGAGTGCGACGCCGCCCCATGAGTCCGGAAAAACCACTTGCGATTCCTCACCTTGCTCTGCGGTGACCGTCTTCGGCGTCACGAACGGCAACCCGAGAACGAAGCAGACAGAGACCAACGTGTTTCGAACCTTCCATCGCATCGGTGGCATCTCCGCCGCTTAGATGAGTTGCTTTTTAACGAACGCCCTGAGTCTACTCGGAACCATCACAACGCGCAGCGATCCCCAGAGCACCTCATTGCGAGAACATTGGTGTCTAAAAATGTCAAAGCGAAGGATTTCACCCTGCGAAGCAGTTCACCCTCCTAGCAGGAGGGTCGAGCGCAGCGAGGGGAGGTAGAAACGCAGCGATGGTAGCTAAGTTTGAATGCCGTACCACGCCGCTGGCCTAGTCCCCGTCGCGCAGATTCCGGTAACGCTTGCGATAGTGTCGCATGGTCCGAAACATATCCAACAGAGCCAGCGCAACCGAAAGAGTCAATCCAACGACGACCAGCAGCCAACACGCCATCCAGACCCAACGTTGATCGGGCGTGGCAAAGGTGGCAACGAGGATCAACAAACCGCAGAGAAAAAACAATCCATTGACAAACCGCCGTGTTCGCCTACGCGTTGCCAGGTAGGCGCCATCCGCTTCCGGATCATGCGACTCGTTGGGCCAACCCATCTGTTCACTGCGATGCAGCCACCAGGACAAGCCCATCAAGGTCATCGAGAGGATCAGGCCGCTTGCAAACATGTTTCCTGGAACACCATCAACGGGACCGAGGGACTGGGTCGGTCATTCAGGGACCGGAGAGTCGCGAGTGGACAACACATGCGCTTCTAACTCGAAACCGATTGCTCCAAGAGCCAGGAATGAACCACCCAAACCACCGCGGCCAAACTCTCACCGCTGCAGTTGGCGGGAACATCTTGTGTCGTGTGCCAATAGTTGGGTGCTCCGAAACCGGAACGCGGGTAATCAAAGTCGATGATGTCGACAGTTGGAATCCCAGCAATCTCGTTGAGCGGAACATGGTCGTCGCGGATTTCCTGCATGCGAGTTCGATCCGCAAACGCGTTCACACCCAACCGTTTCGCCGTCCGCCAAATGGATTTGGCAACCGTTCGGGCGTACCGCAAACTGACGCGGTCGTACAGAAAGCGCAACTCACGGTCACCCACCATGTCCAGCAGAATACCCGCTTGATAAGAGACAGAGGGAGGTTGAGCACGATACAAACGCGCGAAATGCGTGGACCCCAAAAAGTAGTCGTCGCGTCCTTCCTCATAGACCAACTCTTCCGCGTCGAAGAGAACAATGTCGACACCGATGTCCGATGGCAAGGAATGGCAGTGGTGACTCAGCTCCATCAGCGCCGCGGTCCCGCTGGCGCCGTCATTCGCTCCCAGGAAAACGCCACGCGGGTTCTCGCGATCGCGAGATGGGAACGGACGCGTGTCGTAGTGCGCGCACAACAAATAGCGCCTCGGACGATCAACTCCCCATCGAGCGATAAGATTCGTCATCAGCACCGCTTCGCCGGAAACCGGGTGGCGAATGCGTTCCTCCTGCCGGATCACAAGGGCGCCCTGCTCTTGGAAAAATGCCTCCAGCATCTGTTGCTGGAGCGCCATCGCGTCGCTGCCCGTGGGGCGCGGCCCCAAATCGCAAAGCTGATTGAGATAGCCCATGGCACGATCGGGTTGATACATCTTGGGTATGGGCCGAATCGTCGGTCCCGCTACCAAACCAGGCCCCTCCTGGGCACCGCGAATCCACCAGAAAGCCAGGGCTGCGAACAGCAAGGCAAGCGGCCACACGATTGCCTTCCATCGTTTCCCTCTGGCTGCCGTTCCACCGGAGCGATTGGCTTCGAGCGAAGCCTGCTCCGACGGTTTTTCACGCGTCCTCTCCTCCCGGGACAGCAGAGTCCTTGTCGCCGAAGCCGATCGTACGTCCTTCACTGCCACGGTGCGTTGAGCCCAGATCGAAAGTAGCCCTGCGGGCGAGGATGGATCACTGCAAAACACCCTAGCGGAATCCACGCCACTTCGATAGAGTTTGCCATCCGAAGCGACGTCGAACCGTTGATCAAACGCGTGGAATCGTCCTTCAAGCGGGATGTGGCTCAGCCTGGTTAGAGCGCTGCACTGGGGGTGCAGAGGTCGCAAGTTCGAATCTTGTCATCCCGATTGATTTTCACGGTGTTTACCGTAACTCTGCCGCCTGACATGAACCCAAATGACCTGGGTTTAGTCACCATAAAGGCGCACCAGACACCTGGGCTATAGCAAGCTGGGTTGGTCATGATTAGCGTCGCGTTCAAACGTTACCGAACGTCACTAGTGACATAGTGAAGGTCGCAAGCAACAGCTCGTTTACCGATCGCGATCGAATCCTGACCAAAGCGGTGGCTGAGGCGGTTCGGCGTACGCGTCGCGTACCTGCTGAGCGGAAAAGATGCGGATCGAGTTGCCTGCCCAGCCGACCGGCTCTTGGGTTCGCAGGTACGCCATCGGGCGGTTGTCAATGAAGTATCGCCGACCATCGCGGTTGCGTACCGGCCAAGGAAACTCGTAAAGTAAATTGACGCTGATCGCGTACAAGCCATCGGGAACCGATTGGAATCCAGGCTTGAGCCGATCCTCGCCCGACGAATTCTGTACCTCATCGCGACGAAATGGCCAGGGCTCGATGCCTTTGGTTTCAAGATCAAACGGGTTGTAGTAGTTGTAAAACGCGAGATGAATTGGCGTCTTTGATGACGGACCCTCGTCTTGAATCCACTTTTCGAGGAACAGCAGGTCTTGCCCCCAATCGATGTTGCTATTGAGCAAGTGCGATGGCCCGTTCTTTGGACCACCGGCGAATTCGTTGAAGTACGAAATACTGTGAGGATAGACCGCCAGGCTGCTTGCTGTCGTCCAGCTAAGCAG
The DNA here is from genome assembly GCA_039189905.1 of Planctomycetota bacterium. Taxonomy (GTDB): domain Bacteria; phylum Planctomycetota; class Planctomycetia; order Pirellulales; family Pirellulaceae; genus Rhodopirellula. The sequence goes on along the minus strand of JBCCYK010000106.1, from coordinate 15,372 downwards.
ACAAATTGAAATGAAGCCCGTCGCAGAAGACAGCCAACGACGTTGGCTGCTTGGTGACAGCGCGTTTCCTCGTCGCCAGAATGCCGACGCTGTCTCCCAAAACGAAACGACGTGGCGCGCCAAACCGCTGATCCAAATGAAGGCGCAGGGTACGCATGGCAGAATGTAGCGGCTATGGTGGCTAAACCCGAACTTCAAGCTGGCCACCGCAAGAATAAGCACAGCAGGAGTTAACAGGATCAGCAAATCCTTCCGATCGGCTTGCGGACCGACGCCAAAACATGAACCAATCCATGCAACAAGAATCAGGCCAAGCGTCCCAAGCGGAGCTTTCACCAATATCGCGTAGGTATAATAGTACCACCAGCCTTTTGCTTGGTATTCACCACGCAGGTAGGACGGTCGGCTGAAGTTTTCAAAGTCTCGTTGTTGCACATCGATGCCGATGATGTAATTGGCCGGAAGGGGAACCGGCACCTCGCCAAGCCAGCTATCCGCAAATCGGTTGCCGCCAGCTCCGATGTTCTGATCATCGCCGGTAAGCATGTCGCTGACGAACCGGAAGTCTTTCAACTGGGTAAAGCTACCTTCGCCCAAGTAGCCGAGGTTCAAAACGTAAAGCCCGATCAACATCCGCAGAATCAACATGCCAGCTTCATCACGCCAGCGGCGAATGGACATCGATCTTCGCTCACGCCATCGGTACGTGATCCAGAGCAACGGCCAGAGCGGGTAGAACAAGATCATCGTCGTCTTCGATAACTCGGCAAAACCAAGCACGACACCCGTGAGGATTGCCTGCCGCCAAGTTGGCAACTTCAGCCACCGCCAGAACGTGTAGCAAGCAGCAAGCCCCAGCGAGGTCGCGTGAGCGTCTGGAGCGATCATCGACCCGTGGCCAAGCACCATCGGCGAGAAGCACCAAAGCGTAGCCGCCATCAGTCCGGCTTGGTCGCCAAACAAGTCTCTCGCCCATGCGAAACACACCCAAGCCCCCAGTAGGCTGAACGGAACCAGTGACCAGCGGGCCAGGCGGAAATAGAGCAGCGAACTCCTCCCGTTGGCAGTTACGAATTCCTCAGCCATGTCGAATACAGGGCGAGCGCCGACGTGTTCGTAATATCCCGACCAATCCTCTTCGTAACCCGCGAGTGTCACCGGAATCGACGCCACCAGACGAATCAGCGGTGGGTTGACACGATACAGCGCAAAATCGCCGCTCTTCCAATGGCCCAACCCAGCGACCAAGTGCCCAGGCTCATTCAACGTGGGACTTTGCCACCATCCACTGTAGGCAAGCAAAACCGCTTGCATGCCCAGCAAAAGTCCAACCCGGACCCGAGAGTTCTGAAGCGACAGGCGTTTTAGATTCAATCAGATTCCTCGGAAACACAGTGAAGAATACAGCTACCAACCGGCTTCGGCGACGATCCGACCGACCTTCTTGATCTTCGCTCAGTCATTCTGGTGAATCCAACTCGCACGAATCAAGTCGAAACACTGGCATTCTGTATCAACGAAATGCGCCCAGTAGTTCAATTCAGTAGCCTGCAAAACGAGATCATCGTCTCTGATGGTCGCAGATAGCCCTCAATCAAGTGAAGCTTGATTGACAGCTAGGGTCAATCTTAGTCGCAGATTGAACCTCTTGCCCCCAAAGCTCTTCTGGTAAGCTGGCCATGGTCAACACTTGATTCTAGCTGGTTTGATGCGACAAAAACAATTAGCACGAGAGCCAAAGCAGGCCCTCAGCTGAGGGCAATGACCAGAATGTTCGCCCTTGAGGCGTATCCCCAAAGAACATTTCGCAAGGAAAGAGAGGACCTACATCAGAGCTAATATAAAGCTTCCTTGTAAAGGTGCTTAGCTTGACAACAATCGCCAAGAGCTTCACAGAATGCAAGACAAGCCTTCTCTTAAGTGAACCTGCTCCTTGGTAATATCAACACGAAGAAGCTGTTCTCCGATCCGTTTGAGCCAAGAAGCAAGCAAGCAAAAACGCCCCGCCAATCGCAGCGCACTCAAACACTACAAAGGTGAAAGTAGAAACACCTGATGAAAAAGAAGACCCAAGTTTTGCAACATAGGTCACGATCAACCCGTAAATAAATACTTCAAGTGGAAACCGACCACACGACACAACGAGTGATCTCAGTGCACATTCTGGAAATCGATCCACAGCCGGTATGATTGCCAGAACTATAAGACAGAAATGGAGTAAACGAATGGGCCCGAGTGTCTGCTTTCGTATTAGCCAAACTTGGCGGTGAAAAAACTCAAATCCCGAATGGGAGTTGACCAAACAGGTCAGTGCAACCGCAACTACAAACAAAATGACCGACGTTGGGATACTGACGCTTGGCAACTGCCTGGAAAAGCAACTGGTCAACATTCCACACACAAAAAGGAACTGCCAAGCAAACGGGTTGATGGTCCACAACACCCCATTGTAGTTCTCAAAGTTTAGCGTTGGCCATAGTTGAACACAGCCATAAATACCGAACGAAACCAAAATCGCTGCCGGCTTTGAACGTCTCAAAACCCAAAGCATGGTCGGCATTACGACCAATAACGAAGCATAGAGCCTAAGTATTCCAAAACCAAATGGCTGAAACCTGAGAAAAGCCAATTGGATAGTGCTTGCGAGCGGCGAAGAAATCGCGTGCAAGAAATTCATTTCCACCACCGCGTCCATGGACAGTGGCAGAAGCCCCATCAACAAGAACAGAACAAAAATGAACGTAAATACATTTGCGAGGATCAACACACCACTGCGACACAGAGCCTTTAGCTGGAGGCTAACAAAGCCCCTTGACAAACTGCGATCACTTGAGAGCCCAAAGACGAACCCAGAAAGAAACACAAAAATCTCAAGAGCGTCGCTTAGACCCCAACGATGCAACGTGATTTGACTAAGAACTTTGACGCCACAGCATAGCTCGACATGATCCACCATAATGACAAGGAGCGCGGTGCCACGAATGAAATCCACGCCCTCCACACGACCATTAGGCCGTTGGGCATCTGCACTTGCGGGAACTAGTGAAACATCTTTCAAAGCAATTCGATCTTGAAAGAAGAGGCTTCGACCCTATCGCCAGCCGGCTTCGGTTGCCTCAAATTCACAAGACAGGACTTCATTGTTCCATGCTGTTTCCAAGGCAGGAAACGGCAATGTGACCGACATGCTTGCCACCTTGGGTGCTAGCCACATAGCTCAGCCTTCCTTCAGTTGGATATCCGGGTGGCTGGATCTCGATCGAGATCCGTGTAGCAGCCTTGCCAATCCCCTTCTTTGCAACCACTTGAATCCAGTCAACATCTGAGCGGAGAGTTTCTATATCTAAGAAAGGTGAGTCAACGGCCTGCAGTAAAGCCTCTCTTCGCACCAAGCTGTTGACTGAAGCGACAACTATGGCGGACGGTTTTACCGAAATGCTTGGCGAAACGACTCCGACAATTCTAGCGATTGACTGACTATCGAGTGTGCGATCGCGAATCGTGATTGTCGACGCGAATCTCCCAGCGACCTTACCACGAATAGGCACTTCAATGGTCGTTGAATCTTCATGCTTTCGGATTGAATGTTGGCCGTACTCCAAGAAAGGGTTTCCGGACGGCTCTACAGAGAGCTGGTGCCCGAGAAAGTTTCCCTTCAGAATGAAGGCAGCTTTCCTCCAGTCTCCTCCGATTCCAATGTCACCAACGTCGACCAAGGATGGCTCAGCATCCGGCAATCCGGTGAACTTCGCACTCACAAACATCGGAATCGTCTCACCCTGACCGTCTGCCGGAAATTCAAATTCAGCATGCATTCTTGACTGCGGCTTCACGCACTTTGCGAAGAACGTAATGCCCTTTGCCTCGCCCTCTTTGATGATTCCGCCGGTAGTTCTTACCGAGAGGTCTCCTGAGCACGGCAAGCGATTTCCAACGATGGAAATCGGTTTGGAGCCAACATTTCGCACATGCACAACGAATCTCGCTTCGCCAACTCGCGCTATCCCGTCTAGTTCTACGGCCGGTGAGCTGAGCAACTCTAAACAAGCATCAGCAGGCCGCGCGGGAAAACGCGAAAACCTCAGTGTTCTACGGCACATTGCCATTAAACTCTCATTCTCCTTCCTTACTAGCGCAACGCAGCCACCAAGGCTGAAACCGGGCAGGGAAATTGCACTGCCGTCACGCAGCGGGGCAAAAGACAGTAACCTCCCGGACATCAGGTCCACGGCCGTGTAGTTTCCGCTTAAATCACTGGGCGTCGAGATCGTGACATTGACCCTAGGCACACTTCGCCATTTGCTCGAAGCATGGTTGGCAAATCCAGAGCACCATTCATTAACATAGAAGATCAATATCAGGTCGGGACCACATATTCTCGCGTTGAGCGCAACTCCCTCCGTGCTGGAGCGGAACATGTCTTGTAACGATACGCCTGATGACATGTGAGGCTGAAGCCTGCCAATTGCTTGATTAATGTCCGAAGCCGTGTCCAGCAACTGGGAATCACGAGAACTGCTCTCCCGCAGATCAAAAACCAAGCCGCGACAACCATTTGATAGCCAGAACAGTGTCTTCCACCAAAGTTCTTGCGATCCGTCGTTTGGAGCCTGGGAGCGGACCCCGCAGATCCCAATCGTCTGCCGATCCTTGAAGTCAGGCACGCTGAATGCTTTCGCGTAGGCCAAATTCTTGTCAATGCATCGCTTGTCGGCAAAGCAAGGAATGTCGCAGAAACGTGACTTCAGGTTTACTTCCTTCGTTGCGGAGCCGCCGTAATGCCAACCAAAAAGAGGCAGACTCGGGCACTTCCTGCGAACCGCCTGGCTTTCTTCAGATAGTCGACCGGGGGACACCAAGTCGTCTTTGACGGGCGACGCGATTGTGAGGTAGGGAAAGCCGATGTCTGTCAGCATTACATACTCTACATCGGGTATCATTGAAAAAGGGACGCTGCCGTGAGCTACTATCGAAGCCACGCCCCCAGAACGAGTAACCACGTCGTAGTCAAATCTAAAGCTTTGTCCGCCCGACGGGACCACCGCCTTGTTGAGCCGTAGTTCAGTAACGGACTCATAGTATGGGCCCTGAGTGTATTTCAGTCGTGCATCGAATACGTTCAGCCCTTCGGTTACGTCGACACCATCGCAAAACACTTTTCTGATGACGATCTCATTCTTTTCGCCATCATTATCAAGCACCAAGAAGAAACTATAATGCGATTCCGACTCTTTGATCCGAAGTATTCCCATCCTTGACAGCGACGGAAGCTGAGCGGCGACAAATGGGGCAAGGGGTAGCAGCTGCACGCTCTCCGCGTCATCCTCGTCGAACTTCAGCTCCAAAACCCCAAATGGGTCTCGGAGAAGTTTCCTAGGCGCTTCAAAACGGTCAACACGCAGGCTACCGCCGTCCCACGCGATTAGGCTTTCTGCACCAGTTCTCTCAACCTTAGCACCGTTGACCGTGAGTACCCGTGAAGGATCTCGCTTGCTTTCGCGACCACTGTGATACAGGCAGATTGCCGTGCAATCATCACTGAGACAGGCTTGCAATGGCTCGACCGGAAGGTTCCCCGGCCGGAAAGATGCATTGCAGACGCTCTTTCGATCGGGCAACTGGAGCAGCGACACTATGTAGGGTTCCGATTCCTGCAACTGGGCTGAGTGGACGCGCGCAATGACAGTCTCGCCGGGCTTGATACGGTTTGGCAAAGGTCGCACGACAACCTCTTCTTGCTCCTTCCCAAAGCGGTCACGGAGCTCCAGCCCGAGTTCGTTTGCAGGTCGAGTTGACGCGTTTGTAATGACAATCTCGGTGTAGCCTGGCTCTGCGGCACACATCCGAATGGAGTCGATCGCCACCTTGATCTTAGCCTGCCGAGGATTGTCGGCCGGACGGCAGCCCGGATGCAAAAGAAGAGCGAACGCAACCAGAATAAGAAGAGCCTTTTCAGGGCGAGTCCGGCTAGTCCACCTGAGCGACCATGAGAATGTTACGGCCCTTTGGGCGCAGCCGTTTTCGCCGGTAACCGACCGGCGAACTGAGCCGCGATGACATGGACCATCCATCCATCTGACTCTTGCTCCGATCTCTGCGTAAGTCCCTTGGTGACTCATCGAAATATCCTCTCAGTGGTTGCCCGCTTGAAAGCAATTGCCGTTCGCAGACTCCGCAATGTCCCATGGGCCTTAACCACCCTCTCAGGAAATCCGAACAAATTGCAAACTGATCGCCGAACAGCAGCATGCGCACCAAGAATTGCCGTGAAATGCGGTATTGACCTGCCAAGTTCTCTTGCCACGTCGAGGCTAAAGATAGGGTCTGATGTCGTCAATCGAGAAGCAGGGAGTGGCTTGCTGACTCGCAGCCGGTCGAAAGGAGCTTGCGCAAACCAAGTTGCCGATGTTCGTCAATCGTCAGCCGGTGCCGTAGAGCCTGGACGGTCGAGTACTCGTGATAGTGTTCAAGCGACCGTCACATGTTTTGCGGACGTGATAGTTTGCGCAACTTGCTCTCGGGCCCCGGTTTTTATTGGGACACCTCGATAATTCGTTTCTTTTTCGAACGCGAGGCGCTTGACACCTGACGATCGACGCGTTCTGTTGGGGGAGTTCGGGTACCACTTTCTCTTCGAGGTCATCATGTCGCTCCGTATCATAACGTCATTACTCGCATTCGGCATTCTGGTGGGCAGCTTACCGACGTGGACGACGCGATCGATCACGAGGCTAGACGAAGCGTCGCTTAGTATGGAGGTTGGTAAGTGCCAGGGTGAGATTTTGCAGGATCCCGAAGATGACTGCGTCGGGCCGAATAATGGCGAAGGGTGCAAGGATCAAGATAAAGAATCCTGCGTCGGTGGTCACGTTGAAGTTGTGGACGGCTTGGAGATAGAAGTGCCACGTGTGTGCGTGACGATCCCTGGAGGGTGTGAATCAGGCGCGGAGGCGAGCGATTGCACACCGGTTTCTGCCGATGTCGGCGACGGTGGCAGCAATGGTACTGCGATCAACGGAACTGGGTTGCCGTGTGGCAGCGGGAACAAAAAGGCGTGCAGGGACAAAAAGTCCAACACCAAAACCATTACCTACTGCAAGGCGTGGTTTATCACGTTTCCGCCCAAATGCGCTGAGTATGGCACGAAGACAATTACTCTTCCTTATCTGTTTGCCTATGGCTGTGAGGACGATCCCAACGGTGGCGCGGGCACAGTAAGCTGCGGCGGCAACTACACGAAATACATGGGTACCTGTAGCTAGTGCCTCGGTGCATCGTCATTGCATTTGGTCCGGTCGCTTTGTCTCGACAGCCTTGGTCCTGAGTGGTTTCGTATGTTGCGAGCGCTGACGCTTCTAGTGCTGTGTTTACACTGGCCGTTAGTCTGTGATGCGAAATCGAATAGTATCGAGTTTCCCAACGGGGTCGTGATTTCGTTGGGGGAGAGTGGGTTTGAGGTGGCTGCAACTGACGGCGCGGCGCTGGAGGGGACGTTTGTTCTGAAGGAAGATCTCGATCTCGGCGCTGATGAGACTGGCAAACCTATTAAATGGGAAGCTGGTACTACGATCGAGTACAGCGTACCGGACCAGCGATTTTCAGTGATCGGCACGGAGTCCGGGCCAACAAGTGCACCTGGGCCAGGTGAATACTTTGAAACTCGCTCCCCGGCGGTTCGTGGGCTGTATGCGCGGATCTCCACGGGGCGCGACGCTGGCGAGTCAACTTTTGGATTCGCGCGTTTCAGGAACGAGTTCAACAAATTGAATGGCGAGGTTACCGAGCTAGATTTTGGCTATCTTTGGATGGCATTTTTGAACTCGCAGAAACCATTGCTTTCAAGGGAGGAGTTCTCTCAGCTTTATTCTTCTATCAGGCAATCAATCGATCGATACGATGCTACCTGGGAGGTAGACTTTCGTTCGTCTGCTGAACATCTGGCGAGGGGCTCAGACACTTACAGGCGGCGTCGACTGGCTTTTTCGGACGGCAGGTTGCTGGCCGAATTTTCAGCCGGAAAGAGCCGAGAAGATATCGAGAAGAAGAGGGTCGAGACTTACGATGGTGACGTCCGGAGGCAGCTCCTGTTCCACGAAGGAAAGATGCGTGGTGACGTGATGCCTTTCAACGGGAACGAACGATTTCTTGCCATCGGTGGTCCATTGCAGCAGTCAATGTTGCTGGACACAGTTTTAGACCTTGATGGCGAATCCCGCGGCAGAGACCTTGCATCGATGGGCCTCTATCCACTGGAGGAAATGGTCGATTTCGAGGGCGAGCAGTGCATACAGCTGATGCGGGAACCTCGGCTGCAGTTTTATGTCTCGCCGGCGAAGAATTTTGCCTTGGTTGGTTTATCGCAAGATCGGTATGGATTTAGCGAAGATCTTGGGACCATAGTAGAAAATGTTGATTACTCCTCACGTGTTTTGACAGACCACAAGGACCTGGGGAACGGCCTGTTTCTGCCGCATAAATCGACCATAACCTGGTATGAGTCAGGATCAGTAGTGGCCCAGGAGGAGATGCGCTTAGTTTCGGTCAATTTGGACCCTCAACTTGATTCGTCCGATTTCGGTGACATCTTCGGCGATGGTTTGTTTGTTCACGATGCCATTCGGGGCATTAGTTATCTGCACGGATATGATCCGGCTGTCGGAAACACGCTGGATTCCCTAATTGCACCACGGTTGTCTCCGATGCGTTGGGTGCTGCTTATCGTCAATGGACTAATTGTCGTTGCATTTCTAGTTTGGAGACTGCGTTCTTGGGGAACTTCAAGTTAGTGCATGGCGGGCTTCACTATTCACTCGTCCTGCTCCTCGGCAGCTGCGCGATCAGGGGCGTCGTTGCGGAGGAGGGTGGTCCGGTAGTCGAATACAGAACTGCTTGCGGCCCGATCGCGTGCTTCGTTGCGTTGCGGACGCTCGGAGAAGAGGACGTCGCGCTCAAAGATATGGTATCTGCATGTGATTGGTCGGAGGGCAGCCTGACCAGCCTGAAGACGATTAGGGATGCACTTGACGATCGAGCGGGTTTTAGTTGCACTGCACTCCGCATGAGCCCCGCACAGTTGATTGACGCGTCTTCGAGGAATGACGCTGTAGCGCTGATACCAGTCCGAAAGTTTTCCGATACGATCGACCACATTGTTTGCGTCATCGGTGCGAACTCGGATTCCTTGGAATACATTGATTATCCAGAGGCGAAGGTTGTCTTGTCACTTGCGAGTCTTCGAGAGATATGGGATGGGGAGGTGCTTCTGGTTGAGCGTAGAGTCACTTCAGAAGCGATTTCGTTGTGGTGGTTATGGATCCTGCCCTTGGCGCTCGTTGGTTATTGCATTCGACATTCCATTCGTTTCTTAGCTCCGAGCGCGGCTTTTTTTCTGTGCTTACCCGCGTGTGCAGGCGATGGTCTAGCGTACAGTTATGAACTGGATCGTTCGTCAGTCGATTTTGGCTTAGTCTCTGGTGGCTCCAGCAATGAGTGTGTCATTGTTTTTCGGAATCTGGAGAAGCATCCGATTGAACTTGCCAGCGGTGGGGTTTCATGCGGCTGTGTCTCACTGATTGGTCTTCCTGCAACCGTTGAAGCTGGGGACGAAAGTCGCTTTACGGTGAAACTGAAAGTGGGGTTTGAGTCGGGCCCTGTCAAACAGGTCGCTGTGCTCTTGGCACAAGGGCGCCGAATTTCAATCCCAGTTAAAGCGATCGTCGAAGGCGTATGGCTAAGCCATCAGGTCATCGATTTGGGTCGGTTTTCCGCGACGGAGGGATCCAGAAATGTGGTTACCAGCTATGTCTATTCCGCTGCCGCGGGGACACGATCTGAGCTAGCTCTGCAACAGGACCAAGAGCCCGTCTCAACTAACTTGGAGCGAGCAGATCTGCCGTCGTCGGTTCTTCGTCGCCGCTTTGGAACACACTTGATTGATCGATATCGACTAACTTTAGAGGTGAAGCCAAGCTCCGAGTTAGAGATGATTAGTGGCAAGCGTACAAGCAGATTGCTGATTGTGGGCTCGCCGAAGCGAACCGCTTACGTGGTCGTGCACTATGAGGTGAGTGGTTTAGTCGACGCAACCCCAGACCGATTCTTCTTTGGTTCAGTCGCATCCGGTAGTCGGATTAGTCGTGAAGTTGCGGTTCAGCCTGGAAGCTCCGGCCAGACTATCGATTTAGGTGAGGAATCTTTGGAGATCCGAGTGCTGCCCAACTACGGGTTCCTGAAGGCTTCTTTGCAACCGAATAACAAGATCGTGTTGACTGCGAGTCCTACTCCCAAGAGTGATGCCGGTTTCTTTAAGGGCAACGTTGAACTCATACGTCCCGATCAATCATCTCTCTGTTCGATTCCATTTATTGGTGTCTTGCAGGCGTCGTCTGTCAAGAACGATGACTGAAGACCAGCGATCAGGTTTGTCTTTCTGTCAGTTCGCGTTACTTTTTCGTTTTTTGGCAGCTTACGAAGCTTTGGTTAGTTGCCCACTGCTTGCGATCGCGTGCTTGGGCGTACTCTCAGGCGTTTTGGGGTGCTTTGGTTCCGATATCCGTGAGCGGCGGCAGGACGTTCAGTATACAGCAACGAGCTGGCGGCAGACGCCACTACGATTAGGACCAGTAGTCACGAAGATCTTTCCCGTGGATGATGCCTCGCCAAAGCATCCTTCTCGAATGTTTCGTCATCGGGAAACTGGCCCGACATCCGTTTCAGACTGCTGTCACTTACTTCGGCGATACGCCGCGGGGCAAGTGTCGGACTTTGGAGCCCTGCCGGAATCTCAGCTTCGGTTAGCGCTGCTTGATGACCATTACGGAAGGGCATTGTTTGGTGAAAGTGTGCTGCAGCCAACGCGTTTTGGAGTTCGATACCGTCACGACGAACAGTTTTCGGGGATAGGTGAAAGTCATCGAGATCTGTGTCTGGCGACTTTTGCGGAGTTAGGCCTGAAGTTGTCCACACAGCTTCAAACTGATGAGGGCCGGTTCTCCATCGAGCAACTTTTGCAGGAATCGACAGCAAGATTTGACATCAAGCAGGATGAGATTTGCTGGACGTCTGTTGCCTATTGTTTGTATCTGCCACCTTCGAAGACATGGCGCAATCGGTTTGAAGAACGGTTTTCCTTTGACATCCTCGCTCGTGAATTGATCGGTCGAGAGTTAGTGAGTTTTTCTTGTGGCGGCGCGCACATGCTGTACGCTCTGACTTTGCTTCTTCGTGTTGATCAATTGACCCCGATCTTGAGTATGAGCACGAGAGAGCGTGTGGTCGACAGATTGGTGAGCAAGATCCGTGAGATCACTGACGCTCAGTCTGAATCAGGAGAGTGGTCGCCGCTCTGGTTGGATGCAGAGTTCCAGCAGATTGAGTCTCGTTGGTTACCCTCGGAAAGACTTCTTGCACGTCTAGTGTTGACGGGGCATTATCTTGAATGGATGACATATCTCCCGTATGACTTGCAGCCAGACACCGGTGTCTACAGGGCTGCCTTTGACTGGCTTTGTGTAGTGGGGGCCGACGCTCACTTTGAGAGGGATGCAGTTTGCCCGCAAACCCACGCTTGGTTGGCGATTAATACTTTGTCTCGAGTAAGTTCAGCAGACGATGACGCAGTTGGAGCCAAGTAACATCCAGGTGTGACGATCGCTCGTCATGCCAAATAAGGTTGGTCCATCCGGTCATTTCGTGGGTGAAGCCGGAGGCGTTGGATGGAAGTACAAAGAGATGCTTCGCGATCACTGGCACCACGGCAACAGTGGGTCAGCGAAAACCGTCCTCAAAGACTGATTTTGATGCGGCCGCGGTGGCTTGCCTACTGGGAACGATCAGTTGGCTCGGGTTAACAATTGTGTTGGAGAGAGCGTACACTTTGTTGTTGTGCAGCTAAGGTAAGCCCATGGCTTACGATTTGCACGGGGAGACTTGATGGCGAAACGACGAACGCATTCGAGCTTCGGACTCGAAACCAATTGGGGCGGCTGGTGTGCAAGCCCGTTTCTACTTCTACTCTTATCGCTGGCGTCCTACAGCGACACGTTAGCGCAGGAGAGCGTTGAACGTGCAGAAGTGTTTGGGTTTAAGGACCTTGACCAAAATGAATCCTTGGACAAGGAGGAGTTTTCTGGTGGATCGATTGGGAAGATGCGTGAGCGCAGCGATTCCGAATTCGATCGCAAGGATCTTGATTCAGACGGCCAGTTGTCACTTGACGAGTTCCTCTCCGCACCCAAGTGGAGTGACGACGAGAAACGTCAAAGGCTGCGAGAAGACTTTGGGCGGCTTGACAAGGACGCGGATGGCGAGATCAGTCGTGATCAGTACATACAGGGAAAAACCGAGTTCAGAAAACAGTACGCAGAAGACGTCTTTGATGCTTTGGACCAAGACAATGATGGCATCTTGAATGCGGATGAATACAGCGATCAATCGCGTTTGCTCAATGTGCCGCGCGTCCGTTTCCAGAAAATTGATTCCGGACGCGATGGGAAAATTTCGCTCACCGAGTTTCTGGGAAACAAACAAGACGAGATTTATCGCAGGAACCGCCAAGCTCAGTTTGAACGTTTCAATGCAGACCGAGACGATTTCCTATCCTTTGAAGAGTACGAGGGCCTGTTCAACACGACGCAACGCGAGCGTTCGATTGCGAGGCTTCCGGAGGAGCAACGACTGCTAGCGGCTTACGATACTGACGACAGCAAGACGGTCTCGGAGGTTGAGTTTCTCACGTTCCAGACCGCCAGCGGCCATTCGTCTGCCTATTCCGAGATGCTGTTTGCAACTCTTGATCGAGACCAGAACGGAAGTCTTCAACGGTCCGAGATCAATCGCTTGGCGAGCAACGATCGTGCCATCGAGTTCTCCACGCTCGATTTGGACGCGAGCGGTTCCCTGACGCTGTCCGAGTGCATTGGCGGCCATCGCGGGAAATCAAGTGAGGAGCGGAGGCGGTCACGTTTCTTGGTCCGTGACTTTGATCAAGACGGCGAGCTGTCGCTCGACGAGTTTGTGATGAAGGATCATGACGTGAGGGTGGCCTTTGTGCAGAGGGATATCAACAAAGACGGTTTGCTTACGCTCCAAGAGCAATTGGCCGGTGTTGAAGGCACCGACCGAGAGAACCAGCGGCGGCTGAGATTCCGAGGCCGCGATCTGGATCGGGACGAGAACGTCACCCGCATAGAATGGGTCCTCCCCGACACCGATCCACGGGTCCAGTTCGCACGTCGTGACGCGGATGGTGACGACACTCTGACACTGGAAGAGCATCTCGCCGCCAACGTCGGCAAACCTCAGGCGGGACGGGACCGAAGCTTCTTTCGTTCGCATGACTTTGATCGAGATGGGAAAATCACGTTCGCCGAATACAGCACACCGCGAGACGATGTGCGTGTCAAGTTTGGCTTGAAAGATACGGACACGGACGGCACGCTGAGCCAAGCGGAGTTTCTCGGCAGCGTCATAGGAAAGGAACGGGAGCCAAGAGTCAGACGCTTGTTTGAACTGCACGATCAAGACCAGGACGGCAAACTGACCTTGCAGGAGTTCACGCTGACAGATGAACGAGCTGCTGAAGAACGGCGCATCCAAGGATTTGCGCCTGAGGAAAGGAAGTTCGCGCGTTTGGACAAATCATATGATCATCGTTTGACGTATGAGGAGTTTGCTTCACGACGCGGCGACCGCGATTTCGTCGAGTCTCATGAGAAGCGTCTTTTTCGGACGCTTGACGCGAATCTGGATGGTGCCCTGGAACTCAATGAGTTTCTTTCACTGGATGACGCGATTCCTCAGGTGGAATTTGCTAAGCGTGACACGGATGGGAATGCTGATCTGACTTTCGACGAGTATTCCCAATGGATGTCCCCAGGCATCCGAGGGAGAGAAAAAGCTCACTTTCAGAAGCATGACGGTGATGGGAGCGACAGCCTTTCCGTGGAGGAATTCGTCCGGCTGAAAGTTGCCGAGGATCGACGCCAGAATTGGGCGTGGCTTTCTGGCTTTCGCTTGACGCCATGGGGGAGCGTCACCGCCCTGGTCGTGATGCTAGATGTTGTTCTCGTGGCCTTGGTTCTTCGTGGGCTATGGCGCCGCCTGAAAGGCAAGTCGTTTTCTCGGGCCACAACTGAGTCTTGAGATGGTTCGTGGACGGTTGGGACTCGCGGAGGTTTTGTTTCTGACAGGTGCCGCCTGCTTGGCGCTGGCGTACTGGACGCCTCCGCTGATGCAGTTGCGAGAGTCGAATCGCAACTGGGCATGCCAAGACAATCTCCGTTCCCTGGGTGTGGCTCTCGACGCATACCATGATCGGCATTTGTGCTTCCCGTCCGGTTATTCCCCTGCGGATCTGAACGTGGATCGGGAAGGCGGCATGTCGTGGGCGCATCGCGTTCCCTCCTACGCATGGTCGGCCCTCATTCTCTCCGAGTTAGGATACGCTGAGATGCACGAAAGCCTCAGGGTGCGTGAGGGCAAGCTTCCGGAAATGCTGCAGGATCGCTCGCTTTCCAAGATTCTTGAGACGCCTCTTCCTGAGTTTCGTTGTGCGAGTGACCGTCTCGGCGACACCATGGAATCATCTCCACTCCAGGCCAACTTCAAGCCGCTTGATCGCGACCGAGCGAGTGTGTTTGGGGGGGCTTCCAGTTACGTGGCGAATGCCGGGTACTTTGAACTTCATCACCCCTTCTACCTGGCACCGCCGGGCAAGTGGACCGCCCAGATCATTGCCGACACGGCGCCGAACAACGGGATTTTCTTCCCAACAAGCCGAACACATCGCCGACAGGTGGCTGACGGACTGAGTCATACCATCGCGATCGGGGAGCGCGGATGGTACCAGGGTGGTTCGACATGGGTCGGGACTGCTAACGTTCGCAGCGCAGGGGTCGGTGACAGTGGTATGTGCTTGGGACGCGTTTGGTGGCGGATCAATCAGCTGCCCCAGCACAAGACATCGGAGATGGTGAGCGAACTGCCCGTGTTATCAACGCGAGTCAATCAACTGCAGGTTTCAAGTCCGCATACGGCACGCAATGGCTTTGGCAGCTACCATCCTTTCGGCGCCAACTTTCTGATGGCCGATGGAAGCATCCGGTTCTTGTCCGACCAGATTGATTTCCAGAACACCATTCCCGCAATCGGGTTCAGTCCGACAGATCCGATTCCGAATCCTGAACGTTTGGGACTGTTTCAGAAGTTGGGGATTCGCAACGACAGCGTTTTGAACGCTCGCAACGAATCGGACGCATCGTGATGAGGCACGGGAAACGCACGCTTGGAACCCTTGCATTGGTTGCATTTGGGGTCTTGCTCGTGGCATTGTTCGGAAAGAGCCAGGTCACCCGTTTTCGGGACGCTCGTGGG
>JBCCYK010000105.1:0-20191 GCA_039189905.1 Planctomycetota bacterium | reverse complement strand
GGAAGAAATGGGCATCCCCGAGTGGGTTGTCACGTTTGGCGACATGATGAGTCTCTTGCTGACGTTCTTCATCATGTTGGTTTCGCTAAGCGAAATCAAAGAGGAAGAGACGTACCAGGCACTGGTGGAGTCCATGCAGCAACAGTTTGGCTATCAAAAGACGCTCGACGCGTTGACGCCGGGTGAGGCCAAACCCCGGACGATGCAGTTCTCGGTTCTGTCAACGAAAGGCCGGGCCAAGAAAAAGGACACCGCGAAAGGCGGCGTCCCCGAAAAATCGCCCATCGGTGAAGAGCAGCACGTGAGGATCATCCGCCCCGGACAGATGACGGCCGTCGGCAGTGTCGTCTTTTTCGAGATTGGTAGCGATCAGCTGAGTGATGTCGCCAAAACGATTCTCCAGCAGACCGCGCAACAGCTCAAAGGCAAGCCGCAGCGGATCGAGGTCCGGGGGCATGTCTCGGCGCAGTACGCGGCGCGAACATCCGCGGATCACTCGCTGCTCCTTGCGATTCGTCGCGCCGCCGCCGTGAAACGCTATCTGACCGAGACGGAGAACATCCCCGAGTCCCGATTTCGGGTCTCGTCGGCAGGTGCCGCCGAGCCGATGGACGCAAAACGCAAGATCAGTACAGTCGGGCAAGACAGCCGTGCCGAGGTGTTCCTGCTCGATGAAACGGTCAACGATGCCGGTGGTACTGCCGAATCGGCCTCTTAGATCCCCTTCGATTTCGCCCGTCCATGAATCCCTTCATCGGTTCCCTCCCCACCAAAACGTGCTCGCATGGCAGATGAAACCACCCCAGAATCGAACGACTCCGCTGAGTCCGAGGCGGCGCCACGCGGCAACACGGGTCTGATCGCGGCGTTCGTCGGACTGATGGTGGTGCTGGAAACCGGGATGTTTTTCTTTTTGGTCCCCAGTGCCGAGCAAGTGTCGGCTTTGGCCGAGGCACAGTTGATCGAGTCGGTCCAGGAAGGAGCCGAGGAGGCCGAGCAGGAAGCGTCCGACGAGAATCGCGTGGAGGAATTCGAGCTGGGCACGTTCGGTGAAACCTTCAGCCCGCTCAACAATGATCGATCCTTCCGCCTGGAAATGCGCCTGTACGGCACCATTCGTGCCAAGGACCGGCCGCAGATGACGAAGGATTTCGAGAGAAATAATGGACGATTACGACACGCCATTCGAATGAAAGTCCGCAATAGCGAACTAAGTGAGCTGCAAGACAACCAATTGGCCTTGCTGCAGCGGCGGATTTTGACGGAATGTAACCATCTGCTTGAAGACGAAATTCTGCTGGGCGTTGGGTTTCACGATTATCAACTGATCGAGGAATAGGCCGGACGCCCGAACCCCGCACGGACGCGAGGCTCGACGCGTGAGCGATAACGATTCCCAAGAACTTCTCAACACCGACGACATCGAGGCGCTGCTCAATCAAGCCTCCTCGTCGTTGGAGGCGGCGACCGGCCAGCCATCGGGAGCCCCCGAAGGAACCGCGCGACCATTCGCGCTGGGTGATTTAACGCCAGCCGGGGCGGACGATGTCTCCCACGAAGTCGATCTGCTCGGCGAGGTCGAGATGGATTTGCGGGTCGAACTGGGCCGCACCCAAATGCGACTGGAGGAGGTCCTCCAACTACGCAGCGGCAGCGTCGTCGCGCTGGACAAACTGGCTGGAGATCCCGTCGACATTTTTGCCAACGGCCGACTCATCGCGCGCGGCGAAGTGTTGGTGATGAATGACAACTTTTGTGTTCGCGTGACTGAATTGGTGGGAGCCGGAATGTGAACAGCAACAGTGGAATCCAAGGCGTCGCTACGTTCGGTTTGGCCCTCGCGATTTCGGCATCGGCGGCTGCCCAGGCACCGTCGTCCTATCTCGTGACGTCCCCGCGGCCCGCAGATTCGGCGGTGGTGATGGAATCGGCCGTTGAGCCGCCGACGGTTGTTGCTCGAGGATTTCCCAGCTTGTCGCCCCGAGTCATCACCACCGAAACCGAAACGCCCGAGACCGTCGAAACCGCCGATGGTCGCTCGATGGATTTCGGGCTGGACGGTCAATCCATGTCATCCCTGATCACGGTGGGCTCTTCATTGGCGATCGTGCTGGCATTGTTCAGTGCCTTGGTTTGGGTCAGCCGACGTTTCGGACAGGGATCCACCAAAGGGAAATCTTTGCCCGCCTCGCTGGTCAGCCCGATCGGGCACACCATGCTGGACCCTCGAACCAAGTTGATGCTCTTGAAATGCGGCAACCGCGTCCTTGTTGTGACCCAGACGTCCGGCGGTGTGACGCCGCTGACGGAGATTACCGATCCAGAGGAAATTCGCGAGGTGATGGCTCAGTGTTCATCGGAGTCTCGCCGCGACTTTGAGCGGACCATTCGTCAGATCGAACGCGAACCGGCTGCCGGATTCACCGAGGCTCCCATGCCAACTCCATCGCCGCAACGTCTGTTCGCATCGGCATAGCGACGGGCGGTTGGTTGTTGGAGCTCGTTGCTGATCCCACAACATGCTCGCAACAATCGCAATAGCGAATAGACTACCAACGCAATCGGTCCGCATTCATTTGTCCGTGTCGATGTCATCCCGTTCATGCCGAAGGCAACGCTGAACCTATCGAAGCTAAGCGACGACGAACTGCTCGACATGCGGTTCTGTGATCTCAATCTCCGTCTCGTTGACAGCGCGCTTCAGAAGAACGTGGACGAACTCCATCGTGAGCTGTTCGCTCGCGGACTGAAGTTTCGGCCGCATTGCTGGCTCAGCGATGATTGGTATTCGCCCGATGGAATCCCTGGAATCGCCATCCCGTTCTATCTGGCCCACCCGAGACTGATGCGGTTGGAGCGACGAATGCTGCTGGAGGTCGAGGGCGGTACGAAAGTCTCCTGCATGAAGATTCTGCGACACGAGGCTGGCCATGCGATCGACACGGCTTACCGGCTCCGCCGTCGTTCCGCCTACCGTCGCCTGTTCGGATCGGCCGCGGAGCCGTACCGCGACACGTATGAACCGATACCAACGAGTCACGACTATGTCTTGCATTTGGAGATGTGGTATGCCCAGGCACACCCGCTGGAAGATTTTGCCGAAACATTTGCGGTTTGGTTGCGACCGGGGTCGCGATGGCGGACGCAATATCGACAGTGGCCGGCACTCAGAAAACTCAATCAAGTCGATGAGTGGATGCGGTCGATCCGGGGAACCGCTCCGGTGGTCCGCAGTCGGAAGTGTGTGGAGCCCTTGACCCGAATTCGCAAAACACTCCGGGAGCATTACACTGCCAAACGCGATCATTACGGTCTCAATCATCCAAACGTCGCCGACGCAGACTTGAGGCGACTCTTCACAGGCGACGTCAATCAAAAACGATTACCGACCGCTGCAGCTTTCCTAAGCCGCATCCGTGCCGAGTTGCGCCGAGTCGTCGCACGTTGGACAGGCCAATACAGCTACACAATCGACCAGGTCATCCAGGAAATGATTGAACGATGTCGGGAATTGAGGCTACGAGTTGCTGGGGGCGTCGATGACGTGAAACGGGACGCGATGATCTTGGTCGCGGTTCGAACCACGAGTTTCATGCACCAGGGCCGGCAACGAGTGGCTATTTGACGCGACCGCCCGGAAGGGAATCCATTGTCGCGAACGGAATTTCAGTGGAGGGTTTCATCCGATGGCCAAGCGTCGTGTACTGGTCTTGGTTCGTGAAGGGCACGTTCCACCTGAATCGCTCGAAGGGTTCAGCGAGAGCGAGGTTGACGCGTGGAAAGCCGAGTTCGACGTGTGTGAAACCCTGCGTGGTCTTGGGCATGACGTGCTGCCGCTGGGCGTCTACAGCGATTTGACGGTGATTCGGCAGGCGTTGGCCGATTTCCAGCCAGACATCACGTTCATGTTGCTGGAGGAATTTCACGGTGTCGTTACCTACGATTTTGCAGTCATCAGCTATTTGGAACTGATGCAGCAACCCTACACGGGTTGCAATCCGCGTGGGCTGCTGCTCAGCAAAGACAAGGCCTTGTCGAAGAAACTGTTGACGTATCACCGCGTCCCAACGCCCAAATTCGCCGTCTTCCCACGCGGTCGCGCAATTCGTCGACCCAAACGACTCACGTTCCCGCTGTTCGTGAAGTCCAATGTCGAGGATGCTTCATTTGGGATCTCGCAGGCAAGTATCGTTCATACCGATGAAGCACTCATTGAACGGGTCCAGTTCATTCATGAGAAAGTCGACGACGATGCCATCGCTGAGCAGTACATCGATGGACGCGAGCTGTACGTGGGCGTCATCGGAAACGAACGGTTGCAAACCTTTCCCGCCTGGGAAATGGATTTTGGTCAGATGCCCGCCGACATGGCCCGAATCGCGACCCGCCGCGTCAAGTGGAATCGGAAGTATCAGGAAAAGCACCAAATCATCACGCATGCCGCCACGGGCTTAGACGCGGCGATGCAATCGCGGCTCAACCAATTGTGCAAACGCGTTTATCGATCACTGAGCATGAGTGGCTATGCGCGGATGGATCTGCGGCTGACGCCTGACGGCGACATTTACGTCATCGAAGCGAATGCCAATCCCAACATTGAGTACGGCGAGGATTTCTCAGAGTCCGCTGAGACGGTGGGCATCGATTACGAACAGCTGCTCCAACGCATTTTGAATTTGGGATTGAATTACAAACCCGCGTGGATGGGTTGACGTTCTCGCCACCGCGTCTTTTGCGAGCCGGAGTCAGGCGACTTTGCGTCCGCCAGGTGCGCGGAGATCAAAAAGGCCAAAGATCTCGTCACGAGACAGTCCGCTGGTTTGCGACGTGGGTCCATCCAACGTCGGCGCACCAGGTCGATTGATTCTCAACCGTTCGTTGTCCTGAGATCCGCCCGCCGACGGTGGGTTCGTCTCTGCGAATAGCGTGTCGAACATTTCTCGTTTCTGTTCCAGAACGTTCGCGATGCGTTGTTCGATCGTATTGGTCGCGAGCATCCGCGAAACGGTCACGCTGCCGGCGGCGCCGATACGATGGGCACGGTTGATCGCTTGGTCTTCGATGGCCGGGTTCCACCAGCGGTCAAACAGAAACACATACCGGCAGAACTGAAGGTTCAGGCCGACACTACCGGCTCCGTAGCTCATGAGGATGATTCGCGCATTCGGGTCATGCTTGAATCGGTCGATGACGGTCTCGCGTTGTTTGTGTGGGATCTTGCCGTGGTACTCCAGTGGTCCGAATCGTTCGAGTCGCGGACGGATTTTCGCGATCGAGTTGGTCCATTGGCTGAAGACGATGGCCTTTTGGCCGCTGGCGGCGACCTCCTCCATATCCGCCTCAAGTCGTTGCAGCTTGGCGCTGCTGCCTGTGACGGGATCGAAGTTGCAGATCTGTTTCAGCCGCAAGACAAGCTCAAAGACATGCTGGATCGTCAGAGCCTCTTCGAGCTCTTCCAGGTGAACCACGCCATCCTTTTCGGCGGTTTCGTAAGTCAGCCATTGCTCGGGCGTCAGATCGATATCGGCATCGCGAAATAGCTTGGGGGGCATGTCGTCGAGCACCATGTCTTTGGTGCGTCGTAGGATGAAGTCGCCGGCGCGCTGAGCGATCTGTCCGATCGGCATACCCGCCTGCAGGTATCCTGGTGACAGAAAGTCAAAGATACCCACGAGATCATCTGGTGAGTTCTCGACCGGAGTACCCGTCAAAGCCCATGACCGCGTCCGTGAGATGGCCTTGACCACGTCACTGGTCGCATTGTTGGGGTTCTTGATGCGTTGTGCTTCGTCCAAGGCGACCAGATCAAAGTGCAATCCTGAATCTAGGATCACGTCTCGATCTCGCATTAGCAACTCATAGTTGGCGATCTTGACCGGGACACTGGCGCTGCGCCATTGAAACTCGCGTGATGCCGCATTGCCTTCGATCGCGGCAACCGGGATCTCGGGCGCCCACAGGGCGAACTCGCGCAGCCAATTGCTCACCAGCGGTTTGGGGCATATCAGCAACGCTTGTTTCAGCTCTCCGCTGCACACCAACATTCGAATCGTGCTGATCGCCTGCATCGTCTTGCCCAGCCCCATCTCGTCGGCCAAAACACACGCGTAGCGGGGGAATAGAAAGGCAATACCATCAAGTTGGTATGGAAAGGGCTGAAACGGAAAGTTCAATTGCCCGCTAGTGACCAAGAGATCCAGTGGCGGCTGCAGCATGTAATAGAGCCGGTCCTGCAACTTGACGACGTCACCGGGTGGCTTGATCCTTGAATGACGCCGACGCGCCGCCGGGGCAGTCTTCGTTTCCGAAGCTTCTTTGCCTTGGGTCGGCAAGGTCTTCAGATTCGGACTCGATGCGGATGGCGAATCGGTCAGCCAGGACGCCGCTTCGGGAAACTGAAAGCCAGTGACTCGCACCTCGATCGGCGGCAGCTTGATTGGCACACGCGATGGCGTGATCGCCGGCAGATCCCACGTTTGGATTTGCAGGTTGGATCCGCCGCCCTGCAGGATCGAACTGTTCGTTTCAAAACTGGCTTGGTCGTCGATCTGGCATGCCAACGTTTCGGTTGACTTTCCAACGGACTTTCGAAACCACACCGTCAAGCCGCCTCAGCATGGTCGTCAGATTCTTGGGATCGACACCCGGACGTTCGTGCCGCCGCCCGCGCGGTCTGAGACTGCGCCTCCCGAATCGCATCACGGATGCGTTCAAAAGGTTCGACGACGTCGGCCAAGTCGGCCAAATGCGGCGCGATGGACTCGACTGCGTCGAGACGTCCTAGGCTGACGAGCAACGAGGTGCCATTGAGTGTGATCTCACCGTGGCCTTCGACCATATTCGGATCGATGGGACCCTCGTCCTCTTCCGCGGCGGGTGCGACGAGGGCGACGTGACAGTCACTGGCAACAGCCGACGCCTGAAGACGGAGTGCCTCTGGCTGCTGGCAGCAGAGTATTGAAATCGGTGTGCGGCACTTCGTCAGGAGAGCCGGGCCAATCACTTCGCTAATCAAGTGCTGCCGCAGTGAAGCACCGAATAGGATCTCATGAGCCCGCGTGGGACGAATCGGCAGCGTGCACTGAAATTCGAGCGGACGGCCGCCGCCATTGAGGATCAGTAACCCGCCCGTCCAGCCCGTTCGATCCTCGTTGAGGGTCGTGAAGTAGCCGATCGTCGCGGCAGGTTGACTCGATCCCATGCGTTTGTTCGCAATCCTCGTTTTGGCAACGGCGTTCCGACCCGTGGTGGCGGTTGCAATGAATGACACGGTCGTCCCGTATCGGTCGATTGGCCACCTGTTCCATTTCGGCACGCGGCTTCGTCGCTCTTGAGACTTCAGGTTTATTTGGGATCGACGACCAAGAAGTCGAAATCGACTTCCGGTCGATCGGGGTGACCAGCGTCTTCGGCCTAATCTCGGTTCGTTCCGCAATCGGAAAAGTCACCAATTTGTTCGCGCGCTGGCCTCTTCGGTGGTCATCTCGTCATCACCGTTAACGTCGGATTATGCCGTTTGGCAAGCCACTTCATGATGCGAAAGTCACACACCCGTGTGCGGAGGGTTTACATTCAGCATAGGAGCAACAAGAGTTGTGTCCCGAGGCCAGAATTTCTGGCTAATTCAACTCTTGGATGGGAACGCTCGCTTCATGATTCGCGCCGATGTGGATTCGTCGTTCTTCCGCAGGTACCTCTGGATAGGGATCGGGTGCCTCGCCTATGCGTTGTGGTGCCTCTACGATGGCCTTATCGCTTATCCCAGTCAGCTCGAACGAGCTGCCGCGTTTGAGGCGATCCCAGACGGGGCCAAGCGGATCGATACCTGGATTGCCCTGGCATCCAAGAATGGTTGGCCCGAGCGAATTCCACTGAAGAGTGCGGATGAATTGGCTGGGATGATTTCAGGCCAGATGTTCTACGCCACGATTTGCATCTTGATCAGTGGGATCGCCCTGTTCTCATGGTTCCGCTCGCGTGGGACCTGGATTGAGGGCGACGAATCGAAGTTGCGGCATTGCCGTGGCCAGGAGGTACCCATTGATGCCATCACCAAGATTGACAAACGCAAGTGGGCAAAAAAAGGCATCGCGAAGGTCACCTACAACGACGGCGGACGAAATCGGCGATTCGTGTTGGATGACTTCAAGTACCACACGGCATCGGTTCGAAAACTCTTGGCGTTCGCCGAGGCCAATCTCGAAGCCGATCAGGTGACCGGGGACAAACTGGAACGCGATAAGGTGGAACCATCAACCACCGAGGAGCCGGCTGAGTCCTCCGACGACGTGACTCCCGCGGCTGACGGCTAGTGGACAACGACGCCGACGGACGAATCGACCCGCCGTGGATGCGGTGGGTCGCATTTCTGGGACCTCTAGTCGCGTTTGCGTTGGTCGGTTACTGGGGGCCTCGAGTCGTTTTAGGGGCTGACGCGTCGGGCATCTCATTGTCCAATCATCCACAGCTAGCCCTCGGGGTCACGGTCATCCGTGTCGTCAGCATGCTGTTGGTCGTTGGCTGCGTCATGCCATTCGTTCGGCGTGTCTTTCCGATTCGAGTGAGCCCCGTATCGGTTGTAGTTGGTGCTGTTGGAGCACTGATCTGGATCATCTTATGCCGGCTCAACATCGAATCATCCATGTTGTTGATGTTTGGTCTGCCGGCGGACCAATTTGGTTCTCGCGACGCCATTGACCCGTGGTCTTTGTATCCGGACGCATCGCATCGGTTTGCGTTTCTATTTTTCCGCTTCACGTTGCTGGTCGTCACCGTTCCGATCGCCGAGGAGTTGATGCTTCGTGGTTGCTTGATGCGGGCAATCGAGGCGGACGATTGGCACGCCCTGCCGCTCAAACAGATCGGTCGGGTCGGGCTGATCACGGCCACGGTCTATGGCATCGTTTCGCATCCTGCCGAATGGATTGCCGCGGCCGCTTGGTTCTCGCTGGTGACTTGGATGATGGTGCGCACCAACCGATTCTGGGACTGTGTTGTGGCTCATTCCGTGACCAACGCGATCCTGGGAGCGTACATCGTTGCGTCGGGTGACTACCGACTGTGGTAGCGATCGAACGTGCCCATTCCTAATACGACCGGTAGCTTCGATCATACCGCGAGACTGGCATTTCCTGAGACTTGAAAATCAAGGGTTCTCACGGAACACCTTTTGGTGCCTTGATCCTTGAAGCGAGTCGACTGACATTGGTGTAAAACACTTCCTGCGGTCAAACCATTCTGAAGGACGCAGAGATGGGTCCAACCGAGTGAACCGCCAGGGTGGCGGAATTGGCTTCGGTGTTCGCGAGTTGCGGGCTATCGCACAACGCAACTCTCAGCAGCGAGACACAACTGGAAACCGGGGACTATCCGACTTGCGATGATCTCTCCCCGCGGCCCCTCGCAACTGAGCTGAAATGCACCGTCCACAACACCAACAAGGTGACACTGACAATTCCCGTGATCATCGTAGGTACGTTCGAGGGAAATCCGTAAGTACGCGAATTGGACGCGTAGATGCCGCCGAGTGACAGCATCAGCGAGATCATTCCAAACGCGATCGATGCCACCGTCGCTGCGTTTGTCGACGACTTCAAATTCAATTCACAGTCGGAGCTTGCCAATTTGGGACTACTCAACCACACAATCCCAAGACCAAATGACAGTAATGCGAATGCTTCTTTTGGGTCCCAACTCCACGGACGCCCCCAGGTAACTTGTGACCATAAGCAGCCAAACAATATCCCAACAGCATAAAACGCGAGAGCTCCAATCAAGACACGATGACCGATCCGGTCAACGCGCGGGACCGTATGACGTCGTGTCAAATGCGTACGCCACCAATGCAGCAAGATGATTAGCCAAGATGCCAGCATCCCCAAGAGGCCGATGACTAACGAAGCAACGTGTACCAATAGAACTAGGCGTGCAGCCGAACCCGGTGCACTCGTATCTGTCGAATCGCGATTGCCCGTGTCTGCGATACTCGGCGAATTGAGAGTCGAAATAGTCTTCGGTTCATTGGACGGAGACTGAAAGTCTCTGGTGACATCGGCCCATGCATCGGTCGAGGCCAAAAAGCACATCACGAGAAAAGCCACCGAAGCGGCCAAAGACAATAGCACGGGTCTACCTGACGATTCGCTGCTACGCGGGCGCCGCACTGCGCAA
Organism: Planctomycetota bacterium; assembly: GCA_039189905.1. Lineage (GTDB taxonomy): Bacteria > Planctomycetota > Planctomycetia > Pirellulales > Pirellulaceae > Rhodopirellula. The sequence continues at coordinate 10,021 of JBCCYK010000105.1, read as the reverse complement.
TCACGGAGGTTACTCATCGCGCATGCCAATTCAGCATCGGTTGGCGTAGCAGAAAGCACTGCCGCCAATGCTTTCTGCATTGCTGGGTCCAACTCATCGCGGTGAGCGATATTACTTTTGACGTGTGAATTCATTTTGCACTTTCCTTTATTGCCTGGCAGGCATCACGCAAGGTTTTGCGTGCTTTGTGTAACGATGTAGAGACGGCAGTTCCACTCATTCCGATCGATTTAGCGATCTCCTGATTTGTCAGCCCATCGACATAGCGCAACCAAAAGCACTGAGCTTGATGTTTGGGCAATCTCCCAATCGCCGCTCGCAACAACTGATCCAGCTCTGCGTCTTCGGTTAATTGATCAGGCGTTCGACAACGGTGATCACGAATCCCTAGATCCAACTCGTGCGAATTCACGCGACGTCGTAGTCGATCAATCGCTCGCAGAGTCGCCATACGCCGCAACAGCCCAGAGTCCGGTAATTGAGTCATTTGGTGAGCTTCCAACAAGACTTCCTGCGTAACGTCCTCGGCATCATGGGCGTTCCGCAATACACGGAATGCAATTCGAAAAAGCACTTCCCCGTGTTCGGTAACGATTCGGTTCCAAGCCACGTACAACCCAAAGCACAGAAGTGAAACAAGCGTTGGCAAGAAAGGCCAGTCAAAGCCCCGTCTACGACACAATCGATCCTAAAACTCCAACGTCACCCCCAAAACGCAGCCTGTTCTGCTTTTAGCAGCTTTCTTCGGTCCATCCGGGAATTTCGTGGGTCGCTAGGGCTGATGGATTTTCGGAGGCATGACGGTGGTGTCCGAGTGATTTGTCCTTGAGAGAGCGTTGCGATAAATTTCCACCGCCATGCCTAAAAAAATCCCCCGTCTCCGGCTTTACCCATGATAAAGCCGGATGGACCCTTTTTTCTGCCTTTCGTAGTGAATCGACTGCGTGGTCCTTGACTCTTGCGGATACGCGTCGGTGTCCTGATGGAAACGCTTGGAGCGGCTCGAAACATGCGATGAGGACCACGCGTTTGCGATAGCTTTCGCGAGGCCCCACGGTTGGGCTCACAACTATGTCTCGAACTTGAAACCGGCGCTGGGCTATCGAGCCGTGGCGCCCGACAGGTGACATGTCGTGATCACGCGACGATGGGTGTGTAAGTCGGAGATGGGGTCAACGAGCTTTGGAAGGTTGAATTGCGAGATCTGTTCTTGACCTTGGATGATCACGTTGACGGTTTGACTGGTCACGGTGATTGCCATGCTGGCATGTCGCTAAGCACTTTGTTGGCCTCTCGCGTGCTTTCGCGGTGGGAAGGTTGGCCCACGTAAGCGAGGACGGAGAGGGGAACTGCCAGAGGAAGCAGCTGCGATCACGTTGGATCCGACCTGGGCCTTCCGCTTGATCTTGCTCTAGGGTCGCTTCGTTGCGTTTGGGAAGGTGTCGGTTGGGGGTGGACCGCGTTCGGCGAACGCGGCGACGTGCCCCGCGTCTCGTCGTGCCTAATCCTGTGCTGGCGCGTCGGGGGATTCGGGCAAGGCGAAACGTCGGGCGATGTCTTGGTCTTTCTCGCTGAGACTCGACAGGGGGACCAGGATCGGTTTCTGGTCGCTCACACGCGTGAGGCAAATCACGTCGCCCTCCCGGTGTGAAAGCGTTGCATCGACTTCGAAGCTTCCACTCCGATCGGACCAGGTGCGTGGTACGACGCGTGCTGCTTTCCGTAATTGTTTCCACGTCAGTCGTGAGTAACGGAGATTCTCGATGATCGCCTTGTCCCCTTCCTTCGTTTCACCTAACTCGCGAAGCTTCGTCTCGGCGGGGCCATCCCAGAGGGGTGGCGAGAACGAGCCCCAGCTCACACCGTCAAAGGGGTTGTCTCGTATTCGCCGATCTGGATCGTCTTCCAGACTCTTGGCGAACTGGTGAAGCAACTTGTCATCCAAGCGCGGCAGACATTCCGCTGAGAGCGCTTCCTTGACCGGTGTCATCCAGTTGTCGAACAAAACCTTCTGCCAGGGTTTCAAGTAGAGAAACGAAACCCGCACGGTCCATTGACGCCCGTGATCACGGTATCCGAGCCCCTTTACCGTCGACTGCACCAAACCGCTGACGGGCATGCCATTGGTGCTGGCGGCTTCCCAATAGCCGTTGCCGCTGACTTGGATATCTCGGCCGAGGTCGCCACCGGCAAGCAGTTCAAAATCGCGATCGAATTGGATCTGTCCATTGGGTCCCGCATCGCTTGCCTTGGCAAGCGAATGAAGCAGGTTCGCAACCGTTTCGACGGCATTCTTCCCTTCCTTGTCGACCATCCGAAAAGGAACCACTTGCTTGTAGCCAAAACTCAGACTGTCGGGATCCTCGGGATACTCCACGAAGGGAATGCGCGGCAATTGCCCAGAGAGCCAAGGCAGGTTGGCATTGCCGGATTGTTTGATCTCGGTCCCACGCGGCGTCATCTGGATCGTTCCAGAACAAAAGCGAATGATGCCCGGATAGACCTTGTGATCGGTCACCAACATTTCATGGCGTTGCTTGGCCAGAAGATCCATCCGTTGGTGGGATCGTTGCAGGCGTGCTTGTGCCTCGGCCGGCAGCGATTGCCCTGATTCCGTTGTCCATGTTCGGTTTGCCAAGGAGGTCGAGGCGCGTTCCGCGGACCGCTCAAAGTTCTTCGCCACGGCCTCGGGCGATTCAGCGGGACCTGAACCCTGAAAAGGATTGGACTGGTACGCCATGCGCAGCAGGCCGTCGCTGACGTCGACGATCTGATAGGTGACCCGCATGCGTTTCACGATCCGCTCAGGCTTCGTGCGCCCGGCCGCTTTCCCTTCCAAGGCACGAATCTCGATCCCGTATTCATAGGTCTGCCCGACGCGAGGTTCGTAGAGCCTCGTCTGCGAGTGGCTGACATGTGGGAACGCGAAGATCAGCGTCGCGGCCGTCATCCAGGCCCATCGAACAGATCGTTTCTCGGGGGTCATCGGCCCATCATCGCAAGTTGTTCCATGTCAGTGCGAAGCGTACGCATGTATCGCCGCCACTCGATTTCCAGTCCCGCCCGGTCCGGAAAAACCTCATCGAAAACCGCCAGCATCTCCTCGGCGTGTTCCGAAATCTTCATGTCTTTGCCCTCGGATAGTTCCCCTAATCGTTCATAGAACGCCATCAGCCCATCAAAGTGACGATCGAACAGGAAATGGGTCAGTGCCCAGGCCTGTCCGTACGCCGGCAGTTGGTTGCCGAGCACTTCCTCCACGACGAACCCGAGATCTGAAACAATGAATTCCAAACTGCCACGTACGGGGTCGGGCTGCAGCAGTCGGTAATAGCCCAAGCGATCGGCATCGATGTTGCCGACGCCACTCCACTGGGCCATCTTGGCGCTCTCAAAGTAGGACGCCAGCCCCTCATGGACCCAGCGGATGAATCGCCCGTCACGGCGAAAGAGACCCGTCGCGGCAGCCAAGTGATGCACGGCCTCGTGCGAAACCACGGAGACATCATCCGATTCGCGTTGGATGTCGATCAACAGCTCGAGTGTCTTGGCAAAACGAATCACGTCCCCGGACGCGGCACTCCGATTGCGAATGGCAGCTTGGCGCGTGTTGGCAAGACTCTGACTCAATCCGTTCAAGGCTTGGAATGCTGGACTGGTCCCCGAATCGTAGAACATCGAAACGTCTTCGGAGGGCAAATAGAAACCAGCGGTCTGCCGCAAGCTCATCTCCAGGCGACGCTCCATCAACATGAAGTCCGCGTGATCGCTGAACAAAACGACGACCATGGGTTCCGTCGGTGGCTTGATGTATTTCCCTCGGAACGCGAACGTCAGGAAGAACGACTCATAGACCTTTTCAAGCAAATCCGATCGCATCTGCGCACGCGTTTTTCGCGTGATGGGATCCAGAACTTCTTCACCGTCGTAGAGCAATAGAAAGTGTTTGCTTCGCAGACGCTTCATGTCGTGACCGCCGATCAGATCACGCACACGTTTCTCTTCCGAGGGTGACTCGGATGCGGGCTGGTTCACATACCGCATCAATCCAGCTAGGTAGCGGAGCTGTTGGTTTTCGCTGTCCAGCTTCCAAGCCTCGCCGAGAAGCTCTTTGCTTTGATCCAACATCCCATGACGCAGCGACCATTTCGCAAGCTCTAGCAAGGCGTCCACACTCCCCTGCTTGGTCGCATCACGGCGTTTCACAGCAAATGCGCTCGCGGGCGTCGCCAGCTTGACCACCCTCAAATCGCGCGCGTTGAAGTGCAGCGATCCACGCGGGTGCCTCACGGTCGCCGTCCCGCCCGGATGAATCTTGGTCGAGCCTCGAAGCAGAACTTCCAGTCGTGTTCCTGGAATCGTGTAGAAGGCGACGTCGGCCCAAGCGGGCCCAGCGGCGATCAAGCCAATCAGCATGGCACCGCCGACACGAGACAGGAATCCTGGCTGCACGTACATTTGGCGAGAATTGGATATGAGAACGAATAAAGGCCGAGCACTGCCAGAGCCGAACGCGTCCTGCCCAGACGCGCACAGCCCTCCCAAAGCGTAACTCGTCGATCCACCCAATCAAGGCTATCTTGCATGCCCCTGCAGGTTGGTGTACCTCCAGGGGCGCGGCGTCTTGCAACGCGCGACCGAGATAGCAGTCTGCCTATCAGCCGGATCGCCTTAGCGACCGATTACCACGCGATTTCCGGTTTGCTCACAGATCCGTGATCCAACGCTCTGCAGCTGTTCCAATATCCGGGTTGGTGCTTTATCCATCTCTAATCGGAGGGTTGATCCTTTAGTAGCACGGCTCTCCGAGCCGTAAAGTCTCGGCTCGGAGAGCCGAGCTACGATTGTTGAAAACCTAGAAACATGCGTCGATACAGGATGAGAAAGCATCACGCCTCCAACTGGTGGACTCGAAAGTCCGTCTGTGGCAGATGTTCGCGGGCGAGTCGCACCAGGTGTTCGTGGTGCGTCAGCAAGATGACCTGGGTTTCGCTTGCCAAACGCGTGAAGACCTTCATGGCGGCGACGGCGCGAGCGTCATCGAGCTGCACCAGGCAATCGTCCATGATCAAGGGAAGTCGCTGCCCCGACTTCATTTGAAAGGATAGGCTAGCAAGGCGAATGGCCATGTACAAAGCGTCCGCGGTGCCCTGGCTCATTTGCGCCGCCGGCACATCCGACGGCTGCGTGGTTCGCACGCCAATCAAATAGGTCTTGCCACTGGAATCAATGTCGGCACGCAATTCCGTGTACTGCCCCAAGGTGAGTTCCCGAAAATAGTCGCTCGCAATCTGAAGCACCGGATCTTGGTGCGTCTGCCGATATTCTTCGATGGACTCCGCCAGAAGCCAGGATGCCAACTTTAAACGCGCGTAGCTGGCTGCGTCATCGAGGATGGCACCGCCGATCAGCTGTAAATCTTGGGAAAGCTCGCTGGCAAGTGCATCCGTATCGATCCGGCGCCGCTCGGCCTGCAATCCGCCGAGCTCCTCACGAAGCCGCGCAACGCGTTCACGCACTTGATCCAGTTCTTGTTCCTGCTGCTGGATCTGATCGTCCAACAGCGTGGCATCGGTTCCATTCAGATCTTCGATGAACGCGTCCAGGTCATGATTACCTGCCAAGATGCGTAGCTGGTTGGTCAACTCGCGGGAACGCGCCTGCAATCGTTCCCCGACCACCGAGCGACGCTCCAGTTCAGGCAGCTCCTCCATGGTGTCGCATCCGGCTTCCTGGCAAAGTTGCCCCAGCATGGACTCGGATTCCTCGATCTCTCTTTCCAAGGTCGCCTTGTCCTTGATCAACTCATCCACTTGTTGACCGAGCGTTCGTCGTCGACTTTCGGCCGCTTTCTCCGACTGCAGGGAATCGTAGAGTTGACCCGCGATCTGTGGAGCATTCTGGTCCGACGATTCCAGCAAAACGGCCGACGCCAACGCCATCACCTGGTCCTGAAACAATTGAGCGTCTTGGTCCATCGAATCAATTCGCGTGATGAGGATCTCCGTTTCCCGTTTTCGGTCGAGAAGTTCCGCGATTTGTTCGACACGACCAAGGGCTCGCTCCGGCTCAAGCTGCTCGTCGGTTCCGAGCAACATCATGACGGTTCGCCACTCCTCGTTCCAATTCGCAAGGTCCCGTTGAGCCCGCTCCGATGCGACCTGAAGATCGGGTTGCAATGCCAGCAATTCTTCGCGTTTTTGCTTCCAGCGGTCCGCTTCCTGGTGTCGCGACTGCGAGGCCTTGAGTCTTGTTTGCGCGTCGGCGTGAACCCGTTCATAAGCCGTTAACGCCATGCGATGACGCGCGATGTCCGACGGGACCGCGTCCGTTTCGGGCGGGTTGCGTGACGTGAAGTCCGAGGAAGGATCCCGCAATTCATCGGTAAGGCGTGCACCCGCACCGAGAAGTTCACGGACGGCGTCAAGAAGGCGTTTTTCTTCCGCTTGTGATCGCTCCCACGCGTGCTGTAACGCCTGGTGGTCGCTCCAAAACGACTGCATCTCGTCCCAGCTCCCAGGCGAGAATCCCTGTTCCCTCCATGGCGCCGCCCACCGCTGAGCCGATTCCGACACACGTTTGTCAGAAGCCCGTTTTTCTTGCGTCAGCGAGTCGACCAGCGCATTGGCTGCACTGAGGTCACTCTCCAGCGTCTGCAGTCGTAGCACCTCCTCCTGATGCGTGCGGATTTGGTCCACCACGTCATCCGCATTCAAAATGTGCCGTTGTAGCTCCAGTGCGAGCGATGAGACGCTTGGCGACCCATTCGCGTCGGCCTTCTCGAGTGCGGCGATCCAATCCGTCAAACCCATGTCACGATGCTTTCGAGCGGCGACCAGGTCTGCTTCCGTCGGTAGCTCTCGCTCCGAACGTGTTTGCGTCAGGGTTTCCGTGAGGGAGTCACGCTTGGCAACGATGACGGCAAGCCTTTCTGCCAAACGCTCGCTTTCTTTTCTTGCATCGTCCCAATCCGCTTCAAGGGCTTTCATGCGATCTTGGGACGGAGGCACCAACTGACAAACCTCGTCGATGGTCAGCGACGTCGGTACGCCAGGCAAGCGCCGGAGCACGACACGGCAGGTCTCATCGCTCTCTTGCCATCGCTCGCTTAGAGCTTCGATTCGTTCCCGCCACGCGCTCGGGCTCCCAGCCGACTGTATCACACGGTCGAGCTTGTCCGGGGATTCCAAATCACCCAGCTTGTCGCTTTCTTCGGTTGCCTGGCTCAGTCGTTCGCGATTGAGGGATAGATCCGCAATCGCTTGATGGTGGACCGTCAGATATCGCTCTTGTTTGGCAGCCAACTTGCGGATCTGTTGTCGCGTTGCGGCGGGAACACGCAACGGCTCGATCGCCCGGTGCAGCTGATCCCGACCTGAATGGAGATCACCCGTGAGGTCAACCGAGATGGTCAACTCCGCGAGACCATCCACCATGCGGCGTTGATACGTTCGCGCTTTTTCCAGCAAGACCAAGCGATCTTGCTGGGCTTTGTTCTGCGTGCCGGTCTGTTGAAACGCTGCCTCGATGGCTTCCGCTCGCGCGAGAATCGTCCCGTCGGTTTGGATCGCGGTGTGTTCTTTCTCCAACGCATCCAGTCGCGTTCGGATAGATGCTAGGCGTTTGGCTGCGACATCGTGCTTGAGGCTTGCGTCTCGTCGCCGCTGCACAAAGTCATCGTGCAGGATGCGAATTTCACCGTGCTCTTCCAATGCCGCGCGGTTCAACTTCCAGGGCCCGATCAACTCCATCGCCGCGCGCATGTCCTTCAGCGCTGCGACGGCCTTGGATCGATCAAGCTGTTGCTTCTCGCATTCCTCGGCCTGACTTTGAAGCTCCTCGATCCTGTTCTTGAGGGTTTCGAACTGGGACGGTGGGACTTGAGCTTCACGCAACGACTTGCGTTTTGTGTCCCATGCCTTCAGATGGCCATTGAGCGATCCTTTGGAGCCCCGTGGAATGAAGAGACGCGACGCATCTTGTTCCAATTCAGCCTGCACGTCGCGCAACCTTCCCATCCCGGCACCGGCCTGGAACAGCACCTGCCCCAGATCACCTTGCCCCGCCAGCACTTCGTTGCCCCCTGCGACCAGCTCGTCGTGCGACAAACCGTAGCGTGTCTCAAAAACCGCCTTGGAGACTCCAAACAGCAACTCCGTCATGCGTGCTTCATCAATGACCGTTCGGTCATCAGCTCCCCGAAGCGAGTTGGCGTTGGCTTTCCGACGCACACAGTCCAGGACGCTTCCGTCGTCCGCGATCAGTTTGCCGCCCACGCGAAGATTGCGATTCGTATGGACATAGTTGTCCTGGGTGCGGGCGGGGAACCCGTAAAGCAATGCACTCAAGGCACGCAGCGTGGTCGATTTGCCGGACTCATTGGGTCCGCACACAATCTCGAATTGATCGGATGCGTTCTCCAGGTCAAGGTGAAAGTCCGTGAATCCGCCAAACGCAGTCAATCGAAGTTGGGCGATACGCACGTCAGTTGCCCTCGGTGGGCGTGCGTAACCTGCCGGCGACTTCCGCAAAAGCGGACTCGATGAGCTCCCGCACCGCATCCTCGTCGGGCGATGCCAACCAAGCTTCGCCTCGCACGGCCTCGGCAGGTAGTTTCTTCTTCAGCAACGCTAATTCCGCCAACATCTCCTTGCGGGCGTCGTGGTCGGTCAAAACGCGTTGCACGACCTGATCAAGACTCGAAAGTGGCCCGTCGAGATCTTCCGCAAGTGAGTCGCGACCGCCGGTACGTAGGGTCCGAAGCGTGACGTTCTCGAGCCACACTCGATCCCCGGCCACCGCGATGGCGGTCGCTTGGAGCGCCGCGCGAAGGTCGTCGCGTTTTTGGTGCAAGGCGTCAAAGCAAGACGTGGTTCCAACTAGATCCACACGTACAACGAGCAATCGTTCGCCCGCCGATGCAAGCGTTTGAGGGAGCGCATCGCGAAATCGATCGATCACATCGTCGGGATGTTGGATGGTATCGACCGCGATGGGCAAAAGCTCCCATCTCACACGATCCAGTACGTGGAAACGCGGTGTGCAGACATTCTGCTCATCCACTTCCACGATTAAGCAGCCCTTGGGGCCCGTTTCCCGGATATGTCGTCCCTGAACATTGCCTGGAAAAACAATGGGGCAAGAATCATCGATTCGGTGATCGAAGCGAGTATGGACATGCCCCAGCGCCCAGTAGTCGTACTCCTTTTCGTGGAGAAGCGAGGCCGTGCAAGGGGCGTAAGGTTCGTGACCCTCCGCACCGGTAAGCGACGTGTGCAGCAACCCGATGTTGCACATGCCAGGGGTGGGTGTGGGATAGTTCTCCGCAAGATTGCTGGTTTCGGATCGTGTCCGAAATGACTGTCCATGGACCATGAAGCCGAGATCGTCGAGGCGTCTCTGGTCAACTGTATCGGACCGGAGGAGAATGTCGCTACCATCCGGGTTCTTCGGCAGGGGGAGGGATGACGTCATCAGGTTCTCGGCATCGTGATTCCCGCGAATGACGAACACGGGGATGCCATGCTCGATCAGCCGAGCGGCCTGCTTGACGAAGCACAACCCTGTGCCTTGGTGCGGCCAATCCCCGTCATAGAGGTCGCCCGCGATCACCACCAAGTCCACTTGTTCCTCGATGGCCAGATCCACCATTGCCGCAAGCGCGTGTCGCGATGCGCCTCGAATCTCTTCGACGGGCGCAGCCTCATACTGGGTCAGTTTCTGAAGCGGGCTATCCAGATGGATGTCTGCGGCGTGGAGGAACTTGCGAGCAGCCAAGGTTGCCTGGAAATCGGGATGGGACGCGAAGGAGATGAACTATTCGAGACGGTCATGGGCAGCCTTTGCAAGCCCTGGTCCCACGAGCGCGTTCGGCACGGATAACCAAGCAACTCGGCCCACGACCACCCCTTCGTCAGCCCATGGCTGACGACACGTCAACAGGTCGGAAGTGCTTCGAACGCTCACGGGAGAAACCGGCTCAGCCATCGGTGGCTCCCAGGCACGCTCCTTCTTCCAACGG
>JBCCYK010000104.1:0-20251 GCA_039189905.1 Planctomycetota bacterium | reverse complement strand
GTCAGGATTCAGGGTCAGGTGATCCCTGCCGGACGCCCCAACGCGGCTCGCGACGCTGGGATTGCCATGGTCTATCAAGAGCTCAGCATCTGCGACGACCTGAGCGTGCAAGACAATGTCTTATTGGGTCAGGAAGCGGCACCCGAAAGGACAGGTGGGCTTTCGCGAATGGGACGTTGGTCGCGATTGGATCGCCGGCGCGGGGAGGTTCGTGTACGAGAAGTGCTCGCGCGTTTGGGGCATGCAGATTTGGAGCCGGCTCGCATGGCGTCCGATTGTTCGATTGCTGAGAAGCAGGTCGTTGAGATCGCTCGGGCGCTGGCTGGACGTGCGAAGGTTTTGATCTTGGACGAACCGACTAGCTCGCTGCCTCTGGCAGACGTTCAAAGGCTGTTCGACACCATTGCCGCCCTTCGCGAGGAAGGGATGGCGGTGATCTACATCAGCCACTTTCTGGAGGAAGTCCAGAGAGTCTGCGATTCCTATTTCGTGTTGCGGGACGGCTCGGTCTCCGGCGAAGGAACACTCGCAGATGTAAGGGAAGAAGACGTCGTCGCCTTGATGGTGGGGCGTAGTGTCGGCTCGTTGTACCCTTCTGTTCCGCACGAAATCGGTGAGCCGGTACTGCGACTGGACGGCATCTCGACCGTCTCCGGTCCAAACGAAGTGGATCTGACACTCCATCAAGGTGAAATCTTGGGCGTTGCCGGATTGGTGGGAGCCGGTCGCACAGAGACGATGCGATGCGTCTATGGCCTGGATCGAATGGAATCAGGTTCCCTCATGCGTTTCGAAGGTGAGCCAACCGGCGGCGGCGACGACGCGCATGAAACGATGAGCACGCCGGCCACGCACTGGGGCACTCCTGCAGATGCGATTCGAGCGGGGATCGGCATGGTCAGTGAGGACCGAAAGACGGAGGGCTTGGCACAGCAACTTTCGATTGCGGACAACATCTCGGCCAGCGGCTTGGCGCGGTACGGACGTTTCGGATGGCTGGGACGGTTTTCGCCAATCAATGGGGGAACGCTGTCCGATGCGTCGCAGACGTGGATGCAGCGATTGCAGGTGAAGGCTCCCCATGAACGGGTCAGCATTGCAACCTTGTCAGGGGGAAATCAACAGAAGGTGGCACTGGCGCGAGTCATGCATCAGGATGCGTCGATCCTGATCTTGGATGAACCAACCCGTGGTGTGGACGTGGGAACGAAAGCCGAGATCTATCAGCTGATCGGCGAGTTCGCGGCCTCCGGACGCAGCGTGATCTTCGTGAGCAGCTACTTCGAGGAGCTGATTCACGTTTGCGATACGATTGCCGTGATGGCCCGCGGGCAGGTCATTGACCAGGGGCCTGCCGAGGCATGGACGACGCAGAAGATGCTGATGGCTGCGATGGGGAAATCCGTGCTTAACCATTCGGCGTCCGAAGCGAAGCACTGACGGGCTTTAACCGGCCACCGCGACCATGAGGCAGAGGCCGTTGGATGCGTGAGCCATGGCATCCGTTCGCGATGGACGGGGGAGCGTTTGGGGGCGTATCTGAATTTCGGGAGGACAGTTAAACTCCCCTCATGAACCCATCAAGAAAATTCCAGGGACGCCGGCCTTCACGCCCTCCGCGACGATTCGAAGAGACCGATGACACGACCGGGATGCTCGAGTCTGTCGGGCCGGTTGAATTGCCAGAGGATGTGGCTTCGTTCGATGAGCTGGATTTGTCTCCGATCATGAGGCGTGCCGTCCGTGATGCCGGCTTCACGAAACCGTCTCCCATCCAAGGTGCCTTGATCCCTTACGCACTGGACGGTCGGGATGTGATCGGACAGGCGCGAACGGGGACAGGCAAGACGGCTGCGTTCTCGATCCCGATTCTGGAACAGCTTGATTCGCTGGAGGACTGTCGGGACCCGCAGGCCCTGGTGATTGTGCCGACTCGCGAGCTTGCGGACCAGGTCGCGGTGGAGGCGGAGCGGCTTTCGAAAGGCTTGCCGACCGAGGTCGCGGTGCTGGCGGGCGGCAAGAACATCAACCGACAACTGCGACAGCTCAACAATGGCGTCCAAATTGCGGTTGGGACGCCGGGACGCGTGCACGATCACCTCCAACGCGGTTCGCTCCGGACCGACTCGGTTTGGTGTGTTGTCTTGGATGAGGCGGACCGCATGCTGGACATTGGCTTTCGCCCGCAAATCGAGCGCATCCTTCGCAAGTGCCCTCGCCAGCGTCAAACGCTGCTTTTATCAGCCACGTTGCCTCCGGTGGTCCGACGTCTCGCCGAAAGCTACATGCAGGAACCGATCGTGATCGACTGCTGCCAAGCCGAGATGTCGGTCGACACCATCGAGCAGCATTACTTCACAATCACGCACGAGAAGAAGCCTGATCTATTGGAAGCGTTGCTGGAACGAGAGAATCCCGAGCAGGCCATCGTGTTCTGCCGAACCAAGCGAGGTACCGATCGACTCCATCGCCAGTTGGCACGGTCCATGGGCCGACTGTGTGGGTGCATGCACGGTGACATGCAGCAGCGGGAGCGCGACCGGGTGCTGGCGAGTTTGCGTGACGGCAGCTTGAAAATCCTGGTGGCCACCGATGTAGTTGGGCGTGGCATCGATATCAGCACGATTTCTCACATCATTAACTTTGATGTCCCACAAGACAGCGATGATTATGTCCACCGCGTTGGTCGGACGGGCCGCATGGGCCGCGATGGCGTTGCATTCACGTTTATTGAGCCCGGGCAAGGCGAATTCTTAACGGGGATCGAGCGTCGCATCAACAAGTTGCTGATTCGGGACGCGATCGACGGATTCGAGGCCGCGGCACCTGCTGCTGAGAAAGAACCGGAACCGGCGCCGATGACAAAATCGACTTTGAATCCGATGCATCGCAAGATTCGCAGACGTCGTTGATGTTGGGCTTGGATCGTCCGCAATTGGCGACGCGTAGGATGTGGAGTGCTGTCGCGCGAGCGGGCGACGACGCGAACCGGCAGCCTCCGGATTGGGTCTTCGCATTGCGAGTCACACGGATCCGAGTCATCAGGATCGTCGTTTCCTTCCTGCACACGGCCCTCGACTAACGCCATGGCCTGGATCAACCAATGGGAAATGTGGCTGTCGATTGCGGTGGCGGTTGGTCTCTTGGCCGCGCTCGCAATGCGTTTCGCCGCCACGGATCTGATTGCGGTCTGCGGTTTGGGTGTACTCGTTTTGGCGGGCGATCTGTTTGACAGCGACAAGTTGCCGACACCCACGGATGCCGTGATGGGATTTGGCAATGCGGGGCTGGTCACGATCGCATTCTTGTTTGCCGTCGTCACTGGGATGGAGCGAACAGGGGGGACAGCGCTCGCCACCGGCTGGCTGCTGGATCAAGCGCGATCGTTGCGCGGTGCCCAATTGCGCATGCTGATCCCCGTGGCCTTCGTTTCGGGTTTTCTCAACAACACGCCGTTGGTCGCGGCATTGCTGCCCGTGATCGACGATTTAAGCAAACGCTTGCGTGTCAGCGCGAGTCGTCTTCTGCTGCCATTGTCCTATGCGGCCATCATGGGTGGCATGTGCACCTTGATGGGCACCAGCACGAACTTGGTCGTGCGTGAAAAGTATTATGAGTACACGCAGCGCGAAGCCGTCGCGCAAACGGCCGAGCTTCAAGTCGCCAGGCCACCCGCGGGTGCTGAGCCACTTGATGTTGCCGAGATGGCTCCCGGCGCGGCCACGTTGGGTTTCTTTGCACCCGCCATCGTTGGGATTCCCGCCACCGTCTTGGGACTGATCTACATCATTGTGTTTTCGGGCACCCTGATCCCAGAACGGAAAGCGGCCGTCAGCCTGAGTGACGATCCACGGAAATACACGGTGGAGATGCGGGTGGATCCCGATGGCGTCCTAGTGGGGAAGACGCTTTCAGATGCCGCGTTGCGGTCGTTGCCTGGGTTGTATGTTGCCGAGATTCAGCGTCAGGATGGACGCATTGAGCCCGCGAAACCAGAAGCCCTTTTGCGTCCCGAGGACACACTGATTCTGGTGGGCGCTTTGGACAGTGTCGTCGACTTGCGCAAGATCCGTGGGCTAAGCACGCCGGACGATCAATCTCGCAAGCTGGCGGTGCCTGCCTGGCGTCGCACTTTGGTGGAGGCCGTGGTTTCTTCGCAATGCAGTTTGGTTGGCAAGACGATTCGGGAAGGTCGTTTCCGATCCAACTACAACGCGGCTGTGGTTGCGGTGGCAAGGGGCGGTAAACGATTGGAAGGAAAGATCGGGGACGTTCGTATCGAAGTGGGCGATGTGTTGTTGCTGGAAGCTTCGCCCTCTTTCATGCACCGCCAACGCGGGAGCGGTGACTTCTATTTGGTCAGCAAGGTAGAAGGCGGGCATGTGCGACGGCACGAGCGTGCGTGGATTTCCCTGTTGGTTGTGCTTGCCATGGTGCTCTCCGCAGCAACGGGAGTTTTGGAGATCCTGACGGCCGCGCTTGTAGCCACGCTGTTGATGATTGGTCTGCGATGCTGCACGACCAATGAAGCACGCCGGAGCGTCGACTGGTCCGTGCTGATCGTGATCGGAGCCGCCATGGGCATTGGCACGGCGATGGACAAGAGCGGGGCGGCGACGGCGATCGCGGGAGGGCTACTCAAGTTGGGAGGTGGGAGCCAGTTGGGAACTTTGGTTGCCATTTATCTGGCGACGGTCGTGTGCACGGAGCTGGTGACGAACACGGCGGCTGCCATCATCATGTTCCACATCGCGTGGCAATCTGCATCCACGTTGGGTATGCAAAAGGAGCCGTTGGTGATCGCTGTCATGATCGCCGCGTCGGCCAGTTTTTTGACGCCGTTCGGGTACCAGACCAACACCATGGTGTATGGGGTTGGCGGTTACCGGCTGAAGGACTACCTGGTGTTTGGTTTGCCACTGTCACTCTTGGTGGGTGCCACGGCGGTGGTGATGTTAACGTGGCGGTATGGCTTGCTCTAGCGATAGAGCATGATGACGACCCGGGAAGCGATGGCTTCCCCACGTCCGATCGCGTCCACTTTCTCACCCGTTTTGGCCTTGATGCCGACCTGATCAAGCTGGAGCGACAGCGAATCGGCGAGCTGGCCACGCATCGTCTCCATGTAATCGGACAGTTTAGGCTTTTGCGCCAGGATGACCACATCGAGATTGGCGATGTGGTAACCCGATTGGACAACACGCGACCGGGCTTCGGAAAGGAAGTCCTGGCTATCCCGGTCTTTGTTCTCGCTTGCGGTATCCGGGAACAAACGTCCGATGTCCGGTTGGGCAAGGGCGCCCAACAACGCGTCCGTCAGCGCGTGAAGCACCACATCGGCGTCGCTATGACCGATCGCGTGCACGTCGGCAGGGACGTTGATCCCAGCCAATCGAAGAGGGCCGCCGCTACCGAGGCGATGGGAGTCGTATCCGAGACCGATCCGAAAGGGAACATCTGTATGCGGCATGGCCCTTGTTTGTGACCCGTTTTCCAGGGAGATTGCGGTCCGCCTAGGAGAGCACGACCCGCGGGGCATTGATTGTACGCGCAATCAAACCAAAGCACGTCGAAACGCGTAAGGGGAGCCGTTGGGCAACGGGCGTCGACCGATTTTTCTTGGGCTGTATCGATTACATGAGAAAGCAATCCGTGACCCATTCGCATCGTTTCCGAAGGTACCCCTTAGAGCGAATCAGCCAGTGGACGGCGGGCGTGTCGACAAGCAGGCGGGTGAGCCGTGTTCTGACTGCGTCCGGTTTGTTTGCCCTGCTCTTCAGCGTGATGTGCGTTCGCGAATCCAGTCATGCCCAGCAGCCAGTGGGGGCGCGACCACTTGAGCCGACGACGTCTTCCTCCCCTGACTTGGCGACATCCGCCACCGAGGATCCAAACACCTCGAGCGACCCAGTGGAGGCCGCACGGGATGACCCGGAAATGATCGCGGAAGCGATCGCTGCGATGCCAGAGGACATTGCGGCGGAGGCCACGGCGATTGAGAAGCGATTTCGTGCGAGCACCCAGGAACTGGCTGAGCTGATGATCCGTTTGAGGAACATGCACACGAAGTATGCCAATGGGGTCGAGAAGACGCCGGCGGTCGCTCGGGCGTATCGTGAACTCAACGCGGAAGTGGCAGTTGCCTTCGACCAACATTTCACTCATTCGCTCGATTTGTATCGGTACCTCCCCAGCCCCGAAGCCATCCAGTTCATGGGGACCTTTGTGCGTCGTGCCATGCTCGACGACATCTACGACGCGGAAACATTCGAAGCTTCGGCTCGGTTGCTGGATGTGGGCCAGAATCTCCGCTTCCTTTTTTTGACCTGTGCTCGCGCGGGCGTGTGCTGCGGCAAGTTCGAAACGTCCAAGAAAATCTTTGAAGCACTGAGCGAAGACGAGCTCGAAAAAACCGACCTACGGATTATGGCCGCCTTTGACGTGATCCAGCGGCAGTATGAGGAGGAAGCGGAGCGGATTAAGGAAGACGAAACAAAAGCATTGCCTCGCGTGATCTTGAAGACCACACGCGGAGAAGTCGAGATCGAGTTGTACGCGGAAGAGGCGCCCAATGCGGTCGCACACTTCATGAAACTTGTCGAATCGGGCTTCTACGACGGTTGCGATTTGTCGCAGGTTGTCAGTGGGTTGTTGATTCTCACTGGCGATGTCACCGGGGACGGTCGTGGCAACAGTGGGGAGTTCCTTGAGGATGAGAAGCCGCACCCGAACGCACGTCATGCCCTTCGTGGGACGATCGTGATGGCAAAGGTCCCGCTGGGTGAGGGCCAGTTCCTGCCCAACTCGGCATCGTCTCAGTTTGCCATTCACCTGCTTCCAATCCCGTCCGCCGCCGAACAGCAGACGGTGATCGGGAGGGTCGTGCGAGGGATGCGCCAGCTGTCACGGGCGCGACGCATCGATCCGACCGAGGAATCGAAGAACAAAGTCAAGGTGCCGCCCGATGCGATCTTGACGGCGGAGGTGGTTCGCGAGGGACCGGAATTGCCCGCGCCGCGCTACGTCGATCTTCGTCAACAGATTATCCAACAGATCCAGCCCTAGTGTTCCGTCTCCGCTGGGTTTGCTGGCTGCAGTATTTCGGAGAACCACAAGCTGGCCCATTCGTAAATCGTGTGCCGATGACGGCCCATATTGACCTTCAGACGGAAGCCTGTTGGTAGATCAACGGATTGGTCCGCCAGTGAGAGACGCACCCGAAAGTGAGGTTCAAGTAGCTTGCGTTGGCCCTCCGCGTTAAGAAGGACCGGAACGGGACCACCTTGGTCACTCGCCAGTGACGCGTGATCCAATCGGTTTGACGCGTTGGGCTCGATGGTGTCGACACGAGCTGAAAAAGCGCGACCCGAAGGGGTGTATGCCGTCACGCGTCGGCCTTGCAGTTGGCTGAGCATCGATTCCAAAGATTGGGGCAGGTAGGCGATCAACTCGACGTCCGAGTCGGTCGCCACGTTTGCGATCGTGTCGCCTCTTCGGACAAAGGTCCCAATCAGATCGTCATCGTGTTCGGTGATCAGATTGGCCGTTTGAGGACTTCGGACGTCCAAACGCTCCCGTCGTGCCTCGATGCGAACTTGTTCTGCAAGCAGCTTGCTTTGTGTCGCCATTGCTTTTGACCGTTCTTGGTTGTCCCGCCGGTCGATGGCCCGTTGTAAGCGAAGTGCGTTTTGCTTCAACTCCAACGTATTCTCTGTGTGGCTTTGATCCAGTTCAGGATCACTCAGCTTGATGAGCGTTTGGCCATTCTGAACGCTGGCGGCACGCGTTTCGAGCTCAGGTGCAACCGACTGCACCCAGCCATCATGAGAAGCTCGGATGGCTGTGTCGGGGCGGTACTGGACCACCGCTGGGACGAGCACGCGATGCCCAACACGTAGCTCCGAAAAGCAAAACCAGAAAGTCAACATGATGGCGGCTGACACAAAAACAGCCCGGTAGAATCTCGGTGGTTCCAGTCGAGCGGTCCGGGAGAGGCTTTCCAAGCCGGATCTCAGTGCCGGTGCCTGCCACGTGAGCAGGATCGCGATGGATGCGATCAGCCCGCCAATGCCGACCGCATGCCAGGCCGCAAACGTCAGACTCGTGAGAAAGAAGCAACGCCATGCCGCAGCGGCCAAGCCGTACGCGAGTAGACCCGGCCTGAGTCTCGGTGGACGGCGATAGGGAACGGGCGGGCCGAAGCACAGCGCTGCTAGAACCCGGTTCATCTCAGCACGCCCCTTGCTTGCCAGGTTGGGAACACCAGCGAGGTCCGTCAGGAGGTAGTAGCCATCCAATCGCATGAGAAAGTTGCCGTTGAAGACGATCGTGGAAACACCTGCTGTGAGCATCAGGTGACGCATCATCGTTTGCGTGGCGATATCGTTGGTGCCCAGCCAGATCCAGAATGCCAGGCAGGCGATCAACACTTCGGCCAACATGCCGGCACCCGCCACCAGCATGCGATCTCGCCGTCGCATCAAGCGCCAGGTCGCCGTCACATCGATGAAGGCGAGCGGGGCGAACAGCATGAAGGCGATCCCACAGTCGCCGATACGACACTCGTGTCGGCGGCAGGCCGCGGCATGTGCCAATTCGTGGATCAGCTTCAGGCTTAGCCACACGATTAGCAGCGATGTCCAGTGTGAGGGTGATACCAACTGCCAAGGGTCGCGAAGAAGAGCATCCAGATGTCCTGCCGCAACAACACCTGTCACGAAAATCACCAAGCAAGCAATCGCAATCGACAGGGGATGGGCCATCCAGGTCAGGCGGTCGGCGATCCAGCCGATGACCCGGTTCGCACCCGCGATGGGAATCTGAAAAAACAGCGGATGCCACTTCCGCTTTTCGTTCACCCTGCCGGTTGGTCCGTACCCAGTCAGCGATTGCGTGAGCGTGAGTTTCCAGTCAGCGGTTTCTTTGGCCGACAATTCGCCTTGGAAATCGAGCTGAACGAGATCTTGTTTCGCAGCCCAAACGACCAAGTTCTTGGCAGCATCCAGATGCAACGCGTGATCCCCAATCACGCGAGCACACTGCCCACATGCTTCGGTGAGAGATCGACTTCCGTCGAGCAAGGTTAGGAAAACGTATTCGGCATAGCCGACTTCATAGAACGTTCCTGTGTCGATTTTCTCGATCCGGACGACGGCATTGCCGCCGAATCGGACGGGCCAGAAGTGCAGTCGCGAGGACAACTTCGGTTTCCAACGACTCCAGTCCGCTGATGAGGGTCGCATGGGTTTCGTCTCACCAAACAAAGGTTTCGCGCATCCAACGAATCGGCCCACGCATCAGCACCCAACCGAGCGACCGCGTTCCCGCCATCACCGTCGCCGTGCCACGCATACCGGGGCGCAGCACGCCTTCATGATTCGCCACCGTTGCTTCTGCGACAAAGAGATGATCGTCGCGAAGACGCTCTGCTCGCGGGTGAATCCAGTCGATGGCTGTGGCGTAGTCGTTTTGGCCGGCGGCCAGCAAGCGAATCTTCGCCGACATGTCATTGGCGAGCAGTTCGTAGTCGGTCTGGGCCACTTCCATCCGGACACGCATTGCGTCTAGCGGTGCGACCTCAAAAAGCGTTTCGCCCATCTCTAAGGGAACACCCTCTCGTGATTTCCAATCCCCCATCACGACGATGCCCTCGATGGGGGACGTCACGCGACTGCGATCCACGAGATGATTGAGATGCTCAATCCTGGAACGCGCCTTATCCATTTCAAAGGCGTGCAGCTGGGCCGCGACCGTATCGTGCGATGCAAGCGCATGGCTTCGCTGGGCCGTCGCGTGCCTGAGCTCAGATTCTGCGGCTGCCATTTGAGACAGCAAACGTTCGGTATCGATCTCGGCGAGGACCTGTCCCGCTTTCACGGAATCACCGGGGCGAACATGGATCTTTTGGAGAGGGGCATCAAAGGGCGCCGCAACGAAGCGTCGACGCACGGGCTCCAGTTGACAAGGAATGTGAAGGCGATGGGTGACCGGAAGGCACAACAATAAGCCGAGGGACGTGATCATTCCCGCGATGACGGCGGTCCTGCGACGGCGCAGCCACGACTGGATTCTCTGACGATGAAACGGGTTTCGCTGTTGTTCGCTGCGTTCGATGTTTTTGAAGCGTGAACCCAGGAGTGGCCCAAGCAGCGACATAAGCTCTCGACTTCTAGGCAAGTCGTTTCCCGCGATGACGATCACACCATTGGATTCTTGATCGTCTGGAGGTCCAAGCGGCAACGCAATCAGTTGCGAGGCGTCCGTCCTCTCGTTATCGAGCAGGTCACCGAGGAGCTGCTGGGCGATGGCTTGGCCATGGGATGCGGCTCCCGCTGCGTGTGGCAGCTCAACCAGGCGATTGCCCAGGTGAGTTTCTTCCGCCGTGGCCAGCAAAAGCTGTTTTGAAACCATGCATTCGTGTCCGGTCTCCCCCACAGACGCGCAGGCGAGTTGCTGATAAGGAGTCTCGGAGAGCGACCAGCAAATCCAAACGTGTTGGATGCCCGGCAACGTCACGAGTCTGTCACATGCGATCTGAGCCGCATCCATCAAGCTGTCCGCCGCATCGAATGCGTGTAGCAACTCAATCACAGTGCTGAGAATCCGTTGTGGTTCCCAAGCTGGCAAGGATGCGCCCACGGGGCGCGCATCGTTCCCGGGACTCACCCGCGAGGGACGGCGACGCGAAGCAGTGATCGATTGGGATGACGCGGTAATGATCGGTGTCCTATGAGCTTCTGATGATTCTGGCCACGTGACAATGCTCAACGGCGTTGCATCGAAGAAGAGTTTTGAGTTGGGTTGGTACTCAGCCTTGCTGTGGAAGCGGCCGTCTGGACGGGACCCTTCCACAGGCAAGACTGACCACCGCAACGCTTTCCTTGCTGATTGTCGATCACGACATGAACCAGCAGGGCGTTGCTGCCGGCTTCGATAACGGGCAGAACGTACTGCACGGTGGCGATGACCATCTCGCGGGGCGAATCGAATTGCACGCGTACCTGTTGTCCCGGCTTGAGCGTCTTTGCGGCAGCCCACGGAACGGGAAAGCCGACCGAGAGTCGGTTGACATCGACCAGTTGAGCGACAACGGGATCGTTCGGCGAGACGAATTCACCGGGTTGTTTCCTCACTTCGGAGACGATCCCGTCGATGGGCGCGATCACGCTTCTTTGATCGAGCTGTGTGGCGATTCGTTCATATTCCAGCCGACGTAGCTGAAGCTGCTCATCGATCTTCGCGAGGGTGGCGTCGGCTTGCAGCGAAGCGGCCTCGACCCGCTCCAGCTCGCGCGCGTCGACGCCCCCTTCCCCGTGCAGTGTCTGGTAAATCTCGAGCTGCCGTCGTCGCATGTTGGCGTCGATTTCTGCGTATCGGCGATCGGCACGGGCGTCACGCGCCGCCTCGGCAATTTTGAGGGAACGACGCAGAACGCGATCGTCAAGTTGTGCGATCCGTTGTCCAGCGACCACGCGATCACCTGGCTTCACATAGACCTCACGGATGATCCCAAGGTCCCCCGCTGCGACGTTCACCTGCTGGATGGGCTGTGTGAAGGATTGAACTGGGGAAGCGGAGCCAGATTGCCCGTGAGCGTTGGTGTTGGCAAGGAGAACGGCTGTGCCAACAAGGGTGGCGGTGAGCATGCGAAGCATGGTTCGTGAGTCTGGCTGCGATCTTGCAATGGTGGGTAGCATTTCAGCGGTCATCGTGCGGCTTGAGATCAGGCGATTCTTCGAAAAGAGGCTCGCGAGCGTTTCGGCGTCAGAGGTTCGCGGGTTTGGTCCACGTGGACTTGGTCGCGAGCCCGTTGTTGTTCCGATCGCCATGTGTTTTGCAGACGACGAAGGTGGCGTCGAATGGTGGTGGCGATGGACGATTCGATTTCAGCGGCGGGCAAGTCAGTTGTGCAATGACGTTCAATCGAGCGTGCGATCCACGGGGCGCGGGCAAGCAAGACCGGGTCCTCCGCGTGGAACACGAGCCGAGTCGAGCCTGGGTCGCCGCCGCGGGCGCAGCGTCCGATCACTTGTTCTTCCACTCGCCGATTTGGTTCGATTCCAAAGACGATCACATGCAATCCGCCAGCGGCCCGCGTTGCGTTGGCAAGTCGGATATCGGTGCCGCGGCCCGCCACTTGCGTGGCAATCGTGATCGTGCCCGGTTGTCCTGCGGCCGCGACGAGCGAGGCTTCGGCCGCGTCTTGGATGCCATCCAACAAAGCGAACGGTATCTCTGAGTCACCGAATGCCTTCCCCGCGGCATGGTTGGTTGTGATGTCACGCGTCGCCACCAGGACCGAGCGGCCTGACTTGGATAGCGTTTGGGCTTCGCGAGCGATCCACGTTAAGGCAGCGTGTTCGGACCGGCACCAAGTCATCGGCCACACTTGACGCTGGCTGGCCAATCTTGGTTCCATCACCTCGCAGCCAAGGCCATAAACGGCTCTCAACTCGCTCTCACATTCCGTGGCTGTGGCCGTGCAGCCGCTTAAATTCGCGTAGGCTCCGAAAAACTGCTGACGCGTGACTTCAGCGATTGTGTCCGTCTTGTCGCGAATTGGAAGCTGTTCTTTTGCTTCCAAGGCTTGCTGAAGTCCGTCGGGCCATACGCGATCCGAGTGGACGCGACCGCTGGTGCGATCAACCACGCAGACCGCGTTGTCGCGAATGACATAATCGACGTCCTTGTGGAAGTGCGTGTGGGCGACCAACGCCGTGCTCACGTATTGCTGCCACGGCTTTTGAAGCGTGCCATCGCAGGATGGGGGCTTCAACATCGCCATGCGATGCCGCGCTGCTGTCGGAAGATCCATGGCGTCTTGATGCTGGCCAAGGAGATCGCGGTTGATCAGATCCATCGCAACGCGATCCGCTGCGACGATGACGGTCAGATCGTTTGCCAGGCATTCTTGGTTGTCGCTCAGGACCAAGGGTGAGATCGCATCATCGATCAAGACCTGATCGATCTCATCGACGAGCGCCACGCGCCGTCCGCGTTGCCGACGATTCAATTGCGTGTGATTGCCATCTGTGGGAAACGTGGCGTGGGAAGTCGCTCGATCGCGGAGATAATCAAAGCCAAAGGTGTGCCCCGCTGCGTAGGTGATGTCGGCCTGATACGCGGCCTGCGTCTCCGCTGTTTCAAGTCCCGTGCGGATGGAGACGGCGCTGAGACCGAGGAGCGAAAACGCGGGAGAAAGGTGATCGCAATCGCGAGTGGCCAAGTAGTCGTTCGCGCTCGCGACATGCACGCCAAGTGGTGTGATCGCTTGCAAAGCGGCGGCGAGTCCCATGGCCAAGGTCTTGCCTTCACCCGTCTGCATCTCGCAGACGTTGCGCCCGCAAAGAATGAGACCGGCCTCAATCTGTTGGTCAAAGAGTTGCAGTCCAAGCGTCCTACGGATAGCCTCGCTCATCAAGGCGGCCATTCCGGTCAGGTTTTCCTGGTCTTGCAGAATGCTCTGGGTGCCGAATCGGCGGAGGTGGTCGCGGCGACGATTGAGTGCGTTACAACGGAGTTCGGCATCCGTACAGATTCGCAAATGTGCGGAAGCCTCATGGACAGCCCGCACCCACTGCTGACGGCGAGTCGGCGTCAGCATCCCGTGTCGCGGCGTATCGCGATGCGCCGTAGATCGACGCCACCATTTCGACAGGGTCGTCTTCATGGCGCATCCTGCTGTCGAAGTGGCCTTTCTTGCGGGGTTTGACCACGTATTTCGTCGACCCCAGGCCCCGGAAGTCCCACCTCAAGCATGCCTGAATCGGTGACGGGGTCACATGACAGCGCGAGTTCCTCCGCTAGGTTGAGCGACGGGGCGACCGGCGAGCATCCGTCGTGTTCGAGCGTCAGCAACAACCCCATCGCGTGTTGGAGCTGGGTGTGTGCCAAGGCGTGTTGCGTGAGCGCGTTGATCGCATCGGTCTCCTCTTCCAGGTATTGCACCTGAGCCGTTAGGAGATCATCGGTCAACACGATGACGGATTCTTCCGGCTCGGGCAGGAGACGCAATCGTTGATCCAGGAACTCCATCTCCGCTCGTGCGGCCTTGGCGGAGGCTCGTTTCGCGAACGCTTCTTGCCAAGTGCGTTGTACCGTTCTCTGGGCGATCTCGATGTCTGTGAGTGCGTCCTCGGTGGTTTGCTGGAATTCCGAAACGGTGCGACTGAACTCCAGTCGTTCTCTGGCGAATCGGGCCTGTGCCGCGCGGTTGCCGCGCGGTAGCTCAAACGTGAACCCACCCGCCACCGTGGGTCGTCCCGCCGTGAATTGATCTCCAAAGGAGCTCGCCCAGCGGTTGCGATCGTCCAAGCCGGCCACGTACCCGTTGAGAATGAGATCCAGCCTCGGTAGCAGTTGGTTGCGAGCCAGTCCCAGCCGTGCGGACTGGACGCTGATCTGTCGGATTGATTCTGAGACATCGGCACGGTACTGAAGCCCCAGCGTGAAGGCCGCCTTCAAATCATGTTGGCTGGGGCGAAGCGTGGGACGTTCTTGCGGGAGTAGTTCGAACGTGGATGTCAGCCCCAGTTGTGGGTCACCGGTGAGGGCCCTTAGTCGCGATTGGATGTCTTTCACCTGCGCCTCGATTGCCACCAGATTGGCCTGTCGACGCTGCAACTGGGCCAAGGTTTTCAGCCATTGTCGCTTCGAGACGTCGACTTCCCGTCGACGCGCCATGTTCTCAACCAGGGCGTCGGCAAGGCGAAGCAGCTCGCGTCGACTCACCAGTTCAGCGCGCGCTCGGTAGAGTTCCCAATACGTCGAGGCGATTCGCAATAGACGTGCTTCCATTTCGGAACGCACGCGATCGAGTTCGATCGAAGCATCCAATTGCGCGAGCACGATCCGCACCTCATTCACCTGACGACCGCGGCCTTGTGCCAGTGGCTGCGTCAGATTCAGTTCCAAACGGGTGGTGGATTGAGGGTTGGGGATCAGGAACGTCGAGTTGTTCTTCTGAAGCCCCAGACGCTGGGCGATCTCGAAGTTCGCGCCTGTCCGTGATCGTTTGCGCAGTCCAGCGGCGAGGTTGAAATTCTGGTCGCGAAATCGGGTCGCGTCGTTCCCTGTGACCAATTCGCTTCCGATTGGGTCGCTCGCGTCGGAGAGACGGCTATCGATGAAGCGCGTGGTGTCAAACTCGGCTTCCGCGACGATCACGTCGCGATACTCAACCTGCGGACGAAGCAGCAACGCTTGAATCGCGGGCGATTGCAACAGGCTGCTCTGCAACAGATCGCTCAATCGCGTTGGGACGGCGTGGGAGGACTGCCAAAGCGGTTGAGAGACATCGATCATGGCTTCGGCAACGAGGTGGGATTCATCGCTGTGTCCGACCGACGCCAACGCGTTTTCGTGATCCCCGTCGGTCCCAGAGGGGACCTCGGAAGAACGAAATCGATCGAAGTACGGCTGCAGAAGCGGGCTGTCCGGCGTGGTTGGATCGTCGCTTGCACGAACTCCTTGAGCTGCCACGTGGTCCGTGTTGACGAACTGCAACAGGGTCAGCGCAACCGCCAACGTCGCTGTTCTTCGCCAGTCTTGTTTGGCGTTGCGACGCTGCACAGATTCCCCCCTAATGTCATGCCGATCCGTCCGTGAAACTCGCGCAGCATCTGCGCAGGAGTCTTCACGCTCCGTTGAGTTATCGGAATGATCCGCAAAGTGACTCAAATGAAATCCACTGCCAGGATCGTCAGAAGCGGAAACAACGCGATTCTGCTCGCAATCGTCAAACTCGCGGTGGTTGACGTTTCGTCCGCCCCACTTTGCGTTTTTGCGATGGGGACATCATGCCCGTGTCTTAACCGAGCGGCATGCTTTGCTGGACCGTTCTGTTGGTCCATCCAGGCGAAGGAATCCGGGTATGGCAGGCACAGGGTATGGCAGGCACAAGCGCACGATGGCTGGAACGTTGGCGTCTCAATCTGGACGCTGCGGCTGCTAGGATCCGAAGGGATCGCGGAGCGGATTCCGTTTCACGCAGCTTCGTTCGCGCGAGCGCGCTTGAGAACCGTCTGTTGTTCAGCGCGACGCCGATCGAGCCGACCGTCGAATCAGTCGACGGCGCCGAAATGGCGCTGATGCAGACACAAACGCTACACACTGCGACAGCAACAGCAGACGTTCTCACAACGCAGCAAACGGGGACTTCGCAAACCACCCCCACGGCGATTGTCTTTGTTGATGCACTGGTGGCAGACTATCAGGCCATCCTGGATGATTTGGCGGCCAACCAGCCCGACGCCCAGGTCATCGTCATTGGCGCGCAGGAGGATGGGATCGCGACCATCACGAATGTTCTGGATCAGGCCGCGGACGTCGACGCCGTCCACATCATCTCGCACGGGACTGAGTCGGGCTTGTACCTGGGGACGACGTTCTTGGATTCGTCTGCGTTGGATGGCTATGCCGGGGACATCGCGTCGTGGGGCAGCGCGCTTACCACTGACGCGGACATTCTGATCTATGGTTGCGATTTGGCGGCGACAGCGGACGGCCAGACTCTCTTGCAATCCATCGCAGCGTTGACGGATGCCGATGTTGCCGCCAGTGACGACGACACGGGGCACGAGCGCTATGCGGCGGACTGGGAGTTGGAGTACGCCATTGGAACGATTGACACCGAGATTGCCGTCAGTGAGGCGTTGCAAGAGACGTGGATGGGAAAACTGGCGGTCATCGAAGTCAACACCTTTGCGGACGAGACGGACAGCAATGGCATGACGTCGTTGCGCGAGGCGGTGTTACTTGTCAACGCAGGCAGTGGTGGCGATACCATCTTGCTAGCATCAGGCACGTACATTCTCGATCTGGATGTGCCTGGTGACAACGATCTTCGAATAGAGCAGGACGCGACCGTTGTTGGTCAGGGAGCCGATGCGACGATCATCGATGCGAGCGGGCTCAACGATCGCATCTTTCAAGTCAGCAATGGTGCGACCCTAACCATTGAGGACATGCATCTGCGCGGAGGCACAAGTGACTCCGGTGGCTTGGTGCGCGTCGACAACGCGGCAACTCTCCACGCCTACGACATTTTCTTTGAGGATGGAGAATCAACAGCCCAAGGCGGTGCTGTCTATAGCAAGGGAACGCTGCATCTGGAACGTGCGAGCTTCTTTGACAATGAAGCGACCAGTCAGGGCGGCGCGATCTTCCTGGAAAACTCGATGGCGACCCTGACAAACGTGACGATCTCGGGAAACACCGCGCCCAATGGCGGTGGACTCTACGCATTGAATGCGAACGCCACGTTGACCCATGTCACGATCGCGGACAATTCGAGCGGGATTCACGCGTCGGGTTCGACCACGGTTTCACTTAGGAACTCAATTCTATCCAACAACGGTGCCAATGCGAATACGAACCTGGCATCGCTGGGTCATAACATTGACTCGGATGGGACGGCAGGTCTCGCCGGAACCGGAGATTTGGTGACGGATCCCCTTCTGACACGTTTGGGGGACATTGGTGGTGGGATCCCGACGCACGGGTTGGCGCCGTACAGCCCTGCCATTGATGCCGGACTGAATGCAGGTGCTCCAGCGGAGGATGGGCGTGGTTACTTGCGTGACGATGGCGCGGTCGATATCGGTGCGGTGGAGATGGCCTGGGACACAGAGTTGTGGATCGGCACCACGGAAGATGTGCCCTCTCCCAGTGGGGTTCATGGAACCGACTCCTGGCATGAAGGTGAAGCCCTCGGATTCGGGGATCCCAACTTCGCGTTGGGTTCGGGTACAAATGAAGGCGAACTGCGTGGTCGCTTCGACATCAACCTCTTTGCAGACGATGGCGACGCGAACCTCGACGGCATCCACTTTGTATCCCGTGAGATCACGGTGGGCTCAACGAATGCCGTGACCCTTCAGGTTGGCGACATCCTGTTTGCCACTCAAGGCGAAACGTTCGAAGGCGGGACGGTCACATCCTCCGGCGATGACGTGATGCTCTTTCGTCCCGATGTGGTCGGCGATTACTCAAGCGGGACGGTATCCGTGTTCATGGACGACATCACCAGCGGCGACGTCATGGGCCTGACGTTGATCGAGCAAGATACTTTCGTTGGCGATACCCTGTTGGAGGCCGGAGACCTTCTCTACTCCACCTTCGTGCCTTTTCTCACAGACAATATTTATCTCTATGAGGTCGATGATGTTGGGATCGGGACGACTTCAGGAACACAAACCGAATTCGTATCGGGCGGTGACATCGGGTTGGGTCTCGATATCGTTCTTGGCGTTGACCTGGTCGAGTCTGAAATCGAAGTGGGGGGAGTCACTTTGTCCGCGGGCACACTGCTGTTGCAATCGACGGGCAACAACACGGTGGGTTCCAACAGTCTTGCGACCACGGAAGATGACATCTTTGCCTTGACGCTGACGGAGACGCAGATTGGTTCCGGCAACACGGAAGCCACGGCGGAGATGCTCCTGCGCGGCAGCGACCTCGGACTGGATTCCACACCGGGTTCACTGGACGGATTTTCGCTCACGTTTCATCCGACCAATCTGTCACCCACGGACATTGGTTTAAGCAACACGTCGATTGATGAGAATCGGGATTCTTCCGGTGGTTTGGTGGTTGGGCAGCTTTCGGCCAGCGATCCCGACACGAACGAAACCTTCACCTACTCCATCGTTGGAGGCGTCGATCAAGCCGTCTTTTCAATCAACGGTTCGGACCAACTCGTGATCACCGACGGTGTGATCGACTACGAAACGCAGACGAGCTACGCCGTGCGTCTTGAGGTGTCCGATTCTTATGAGAACACCTTTGAAAAAGACATTGTGATTGATGTCAACAACTTGAATGACGCACCCGAGATCAGCCTTTCCACCGTCGTTTCGAGTTTGGCCGAGAATGCGTCCACAGCTTCCGCCACGACGGTCGCAACCATCACGATTCAGGATGATAGTCTGGGAACCGAGTCCGTGACGCTGTCGGGTGCGGATGCCTCCCTGTTCGAAGTCGTGGGAACGGATTTGCGGCTCCGATCGGGGGTCTCGCTTGACTTCGAATCCAATGATTCGCTCGATGTGACGGTCAGCGTCAATGACAGCAGCGTTGGCGGAGACCCGGATGATTCGGAGGCTTTTTCACTCGCAATCACGGACATCAACGAGGCCCCCTCCCTGTCGTTGACGACCATCATCAACGCGGTTGCTGAAAACGCGGACACGTCGTCCGCGTTGACCGTTGCGACAATCAACGTCGATGACGACGCATTGGGCTCGGAGACGCTTAGCCTTTCTGGTTCCGACGCCGCCCAGTTTGAGATTGTCGGGACCGATCTTCGACTTCGTTCGGGAGCAACCCTCGACTTTGAAGATGACGACTCGCTCGACGTCTCGGTGAGTGTGGATGACGTGACGGTGGGTTCGACGCCCGACGACACGCAAGCATTCTCCTTGACTGTTACAGATGTCAATGAAGCCCCTTCGATCACGCTCACGACCGTGGTGGGAACACTGGCGGAGAACACGGATACCTCCTCTGCCATCACGGTGGCCACGATCACGATCGATGACGACGCGTTGGGCTCAGAAACGTTGAGTCTCTCAGGTTCGGATGCCGCTGCGTTTGAAATAGTCGGAACCGATGTTCGACTTCGGGCGGGTGCGATTCTCGACTTTGAAGATGACGACTCACTGGATGTCTCGGTGAACGTTGACGATGCAACGGTGGGTTCGACGCCTGACGACACGCGAGCATTCTCCTTGACTGTTACAGATGTCAATGAAGCTCCCTCGATCACGATCACCACCGTGGTCGGATCACTCGCTGAGAATGCGGATACCTCGTCTGCCATCACCGTGGCCACGATCACGGTGGATGACGATGCGTTGGGCTCAGAAACGCTGAGCCTCTCAGGCTCGGATGCCGCTGTGTTTGAAATTGTTGGGAATGATCTTCGACTTCGTTCGGGAGCAACCCTCGACTTTGAAGATGACGACTCGCTGGACGTCTCGGTGAGCGTGGATGACGTGACGGTCGGTTCGACGCCCGACGACACGCAAGCTTTTTCCTTGTCCATCACCGATGTTAATGAAGCCCCTTCGCTCACGATCACCACCGAGGTGGGAACCCTGTCGGAGAACTTGGACACCTCCTCTGCCATCACGGTGGCCACGATCACGATCGACGACGACGCGTTGGGCTCGGAAACCTTGAGTCTCTCAGGTTCGGATGCCGCTCAGTTTGAGATTGTGGGGACCGACCTTCGACTGAGGTCGGGCGTGAC
>JBCCYK010000103.1:0-20288 GCA_039189905.1 Planctomycetota bacterium | reverse complement strand
TGCGAAACTAACTGCGTGTGCGCGCGGGTCTCGAATCGTTCAAATCGTTCTCTCATTCCGGGAGATCTTCCAGCCGATCGAGCCAGTTTTGAACGTTTTCACGTTGCTCCTGACGAATAACTAGCTTCGCCGAAGCGTCCGATTGGGAAACCCTCAGCGGTTCGAAGAAGTCTTGACACCAGGCGTTCATGACCGAGACACGAGCTTCGATTTGCTCCTGTTGAATCAGATCGCGGAACAGCATCAACCCGCCTAAGGAGATCACGGCCTTGGCAAGTTCCCTGTCCTCCAGTTCGTCCGCGATCTCATGGACGGGGGCTGCCCGCCGTCGACTTTGGCGGAACTCTCGAAAGGCGTTCTGCAGTTCGTCCGTCAGCTTTGCCTGCGTGCCCGCACTCGTCCTCACTCGCCATCCGTCATCCGATCGTTCCAAGGCGTCACCCAACATCCCCAGGATGACATCGCGCGGAGACAGCTGGGCCTCGTGCGTTGCCAGCGCGATCGCTGCGATGGCAATGTCGGTTTCCATCCATCGTTTGAAGCCACGCGTCCATGTATCGGAGTCATCCAGGCGATCATGAAAATCATCGATTGCCGCGGTAAGTTCACCCCATCGATCGGTGACCTCCGCGAACTGTTGAACGTGTTCTTCGATTTGCGCCCATGCCTCTGGATCGATCACCAATCCGTCGGCGGTATCAATGCTGATGGCATCGATCTGTTCCATCATGCGTGTTGGCCGCAAACGTGAGAGATCGCGATGTTGAAAGACCGGTTCGGCTGCCAACATGGCCGCGAAACGGGGGTCGCCAGCGGCCTGGGATGCTTGTTCATGTAACTCGTCTTGGGGCACCAAGTCATCGCCCCAAACGCGAAACGCCTCCGCCAGTCGCGCGGTTCGTTTCAAGGCTTCGTCTCGCAACTCATTCAAGGCCGAGATTTCACCGCGAGCGTCTTCGCGAATGCGATAAGTCCCCTCCGGTTGCCTTTGAAGGAGTTGACCGAAGATCTCTTCGAACATGGCTGGGCCAGGACGCATCTGTGATCGCAGCTCTTTCGTGTAAAGCATCGCAGGGCCCGCGTCCGCCAAGAGAAAGCGTCGCAACAAACGCGTTGTCTCGTCGTCACCACGGAGCGTGGCCGCGATGTCTTCGCATGCCATCGTGACGCGAGCCAAGTCGTCGCAGGACTGTTGGCCGACCCGTAGAAATCGTTGCCTCAGCTCCTCATCATCAGAAACCCACTTCGGAGTCGACTGGCCGCGATCAAACAAGCGATCCAAAACCGATTCCAGAAGGGCTTCCGAGTCAGATTGGTTCGCGAGCTTTTCAGCCAAGGCTTTTTCCAGCATCTGCTGGCCAACGGGCGTGTCGAGCGCAGCCGCAAGACGCGCTTGCAGCGGATCATCTGTCGGTAAGAGACTTGAACGCAGTTCGGCGAGCCGGTCGACATAAGCGGCCTGCCCGCGACTAAGACGATCGAACTCTTTGGCTTGCAATTCAAGTGGCAAAAGTCCCATTGCGAGG
Organism: Planctomycetota bacterium; assembly: GCA_039189905.1. Classification (GTDB taxonomy): domain Bacteria; phylum Planctomycetota; class Planctomycetia; order Pirellulales; family Pirellulaceae; genus Rhodopirellula. The sequence goes on along the minus strand of JBCCYK010000103.1, from coordinate 18,762 downwards.
GCAGTGCTGCCGAGCAACAACAAGTCTTTGAAACGCATCAGACATTCTCCGGAAGAAGAAGGTTCGACAAGTCGGTGGGTATTCTCGATGTGGACACGTGCTTGCGCGAGTTACCAAGCGATGCGTCGGATTTTGCGACCACAGGATCCCGGTCGTCCAAGGGGAAACATCGATCCAAGGCGACGTCAGCAATCATTGTTGCGACCCCTCGGGCGAGGCGTCCCGGCCGTGTTGCCTGAGGCGTACTTCCGCAGCATGAATCAGACGTTTCAGATCTCTTATTTCGTCGATAGACAAATCGCGATTTTCAACCAGGACCGCGACCAGAGGCACGATGCGGCCCCCCGTGACCTGTCGCAAGAGCGAATTCAGCATCGTGGCAATGACTTGGTCTCGCCTGATGGCCGCCGAATACGTCGATGGATGCCGTCCGATCTTCTGACGTGTCGCCAAACCTTTTCGGACAAGTCGATTCAAACGCGTTTGGACTGTTGTGTAGCCCACAGCGCGTGGGAATTGTTTGTGGGCGTCCGCCAGCGTCGAGTCGCCGTGCTCCCAGAGAACATGGAGCAGTTCCAGTTCACCTTGCGTGGGACGCGATGCCTCGGGTCCGGGTGGAGCGCTATTCATTGGCTGTCCTTTCATGACCGCCACCCTAAGTTATACGACAGGTGTCGTAAAGCTGCGTCTTTTGGACCAGGTGTCAGGGTCATACGCATTGCATTGCCGCTTGGCTAAATTGCCGCATTCCGCAGGACGGCCCGAACTCATGAGGGATTTAGATTTGCAGCGCGAAATCACGGTAAAGGGAGCCCGGGAACACAATCTTCGCGACGTGAACTTGACCCTTCCTCGCGGACAGCTGATTTGCTTTTCGGGCGTGTCCGGCAGCGGGAAGAGTTCGCTGGCTTTTGACACGCTGTATGCGGAAGGGCAACGACGTTATGTCGAGAGTCTGTCTTCGACCGCGCGTCAGTTCTTGGGGCAGATGGCCAAGCCGGACGTTGATCTTGTCACGGGGCTCTCTCCGACGATCTCGATCAGCCAGAAATCCACTGGCAGCAACCCGCGCAGCACCGTGGGTACGATCACCGAGATCTATGATTTCCTACGCGTTCTTTACGCGCGTGTGGGTCGCGGCTATTGCCCGTCATGTGATACCCCGATCGACGCGCAGCCAGCCGATGCCATCGTCAGCCGCATCCTTGAGCTGGTGCAAGACGATGATCCAGAGACGGGGCTGCTATGGATCTTGGCGCCGCTCGCCCGAGGCCAGAAAGGGGAGTTCCGCGACTTGTTTGAAGACCTTCGCAAGCAAGGTTTCATTCGAGTACGTGTCGATGGGAAGACGTATCGGTTGACCGATCCACCAAGCCTTGATCGCAGCAAACGCCACGACGTGGAGGTGGTGGTTGATCGGATGGAAGTGGAGCAGTGTGATCGAGGACGCATCACGGAAGCGGTGACCATCGCCCTGCGTCTGGGGGAAACGACGACGATGGCGTCTCTCACGGAGGCCGGTTCCGAGCAGGCAGGCGCGCCCAAATCGGACGTGTTGTATTCATCTCGCTACGCGTGCGCCGCCTGTGGCATCAGCTATCGCCCGCCGTCACCGCAGCTGTTCAGTTTCAACAGTCCCCAAGGCATGTGCCCGACCTGTGAGGGGATCGGGCGACTGTACACCTTTGTTCCTGAATTGCTGGTCAGCGAGCCAAGCAAGTCCATCCGCAAGGGTGCGATCGGATTGCTGGGAAAGTGGGGGGATCTCGGTCGTTATCGCCGCCACATCTACGCGGGGGTTGCGGAAGCCATGGACGAAGTCTTGGGCTTGGAACCAGGCACGATGCTAACGACGGCATGGAACAAGCTTCCCGATCAAGCCCGTGAGGTTTGGCTGTGGGGTGCCGATGAATCCATCACTTTCAAGTGGCGAGGGGGGCGTAGAGCCAAGAAATACGTGGGCAGTTTTGACGGGCTGATCCCGGAATTGCTGGAGCGTTATCGAACCAGCCGCAACAAGATGCAGTTGCGTCAATTCGAGAAGCTCATGAATACGATCGACTGCCCCGACTGTCATGGGCGTCGCATCAACCCTCAGGCTTCCGCAGTCCGAATCACGACGCGAGACGCATCGTTCGAACGCGGCGAACTCAGTCTCCCTGAGATCTCCGATCTGCCCATCGATCGTTTGGCCGCGTTCTTCGCCGATCTTCGACTGGATGGCGTGGACGCGACGATTGCGGCGGAGGCGCTCAAGGAGATTCGCAATCGCATCGGTTTTCTCCTGGGCGTTGGCCTCGACTATCTCACACTTTCCAGGACGGCACCCACGCTGTCAGGCGGCGAATCGCAGCGCATTCGTTTGGCTGGCCAGATTGGCTCCGCCTTGTCAGGGGTGCTGTACGTCTTAGACGAACCCTCCATTGGGTTGCATCCCCGCGACAACGACCGGTTGATCGAGACGCTGACGCGGCTTCGCGACGTTGGCAACACGCTGATCGTGGTCGAGCATGACGAAGACACCATGCGGGCATCGGATCTGATCGTGGATTTCGGACCCGGGCCGGGTGTGAAGGGAGGGCACGTCGTCGCAAGCGGCAGCGTGGACACGGTCCAAAAGACTGCGAAAAGCGTGACGGGCCAGTTCCTGTCCGGAGAAAGACAGATTGTTGCACCTGAGAGCCCTCGCCCCATCAAGCAAGATCAATTTGTCGCGGTCCGCGGTGCACGGCACCACAACCTGAAAGACATCGATGTGGGACTTCCGCTTGGGGTGGTGACCTGCGTGACCGGCGTTTCGGGGAGCGGCAAGAGTTCCTTGATCGGCGGCATCCTGCAACCGGTCCTGCGGAATGCCCTCAATGGGGCCGAGCTGGAACCAGGCGACCACGATGCCGTGGAAGGCCTTGATCAGCTCGATAAAACGATCGCGATTGACCAAACACCGATCGGCCGGACACCCCGAAGCAACCCCGCGACCTACGTCAAGGTGTTTGATGAAATCCGCAAGCTTTACGCGCAGCTTCCCGAAGCAAAGGCACGTGGCTACAACGTGGGGCGGTTCAGCTTCAATGTGGATGGGGGGCGCTGCGCGGCCTGTGACGGCAACGGCGCCACCAAACTGGAGATGGATTTTCTGGCAGACATCTGGGTGACCTGTGCGGTCTGCCAAGGCCATCGCTACAATCGCGAAACCCTCGCCGTCAAATTCAAGAACAAGTCCATCGCCGACGTCTTGGAGATGGATATCTCCGAATCCTTGGAGTTGTTCCAGAACGTCCCGCGAATCGCGGAGAAGTTGCAAACGCTGGTCGATGTGGGATTGGAATACCTGAAGCTGGGCCAACCATCACCGACTTTGTCCGGCGGCGAGGCGCAGCGGATCAAGCTCACGAAGGAACTCTCTCGTCGGGACACGGGTAAGACGCTCTACATTCTAGATGAGCCCACGACCGGTCTTCACTTTGCCGACATCGAATTATTGCTGGAGGTGATCAAGCGTTTGGCGGATCGCGGTAACACGGTGGTGATCGTCGAACACAACCTGGACGTCATCAAGACGGCTGATTGGATCATCGACATGGGCCTGGAAGGCGGCGAAGGCGGTGGCCGCGTGGTCGCGGAAGGCCGTCCGAACGAAGTCGCGAAGGTCGCCAAGAGTTACACAGGTGCCGCGCTCGCCAAGGCCATGGGAATCAAACGTCGCGGCAAGCCGCCTGCGAAGGCCATGCGTCACGTCCCAACACTCGACGTGGCCGCACGAACGCACGTCCTCGTGGAGGGTGCTCGCGAACACAACCTCAAGTCGGTGGACGTGACGCTTCCGCGCGATGCCATGACGGTGTTCTGTGGTCCATCGGGAAGCGGCAAGAGCTCGCTTGCCATGAGCACCATCTACGCGGAGGGCCAAAGGCGTTATGTGGAATCGCTTTCCAGCTACGCCCGCCAGTTCATCGGCCAAGTCCAAAAGCCCAAAGCAGATCGCATCGAAGGGCTCTCACCGGCGGTCGCGTTGGAACAAAAGAATCTGTCGCATTCGCCACGAAGCACCGTTGGAACGGTGACGGAAGTGTACGACTACCTGCGGATTTTATTTAGCAAACTGGGCACGATGCATTGTCCACGTTGTGGCGATCCGATCGGCACACAGACGCCACAACAAATCGCCGACAAAGTGGCCTCGATGCCCGAGGGAACGCGACTATTGATCTTGGCGCCCATCGAGGTTGTCCCAGGGGAAGCTTCCAAGCAAACCTGGCAAACCTTGCGGTCGTCCGGGCTCTCTCGAGTTCGAATCAATGGCAAGACCGTGGCCTTGGAGGACGCGAAAGCGCTCGACCCACGACGGACGCATGATGTCGAGGTCGTGGTCGACCGCGTGCGGATCGATTCCGGTGACCCGAGTCGAATCGCGGATAGTGTTGAACAAGCCCTGTCGCTCGGTTCCGGTAACCTGCGCCTGGCGATCGCTTCCGACCAACCGGAATCCAAATGGAAAGTGATCGCGCATTCGCAGCATTTGGTGTGCGGGTCGTGCGGGCGATCATTCGAGCCGCTCACGCCGCACCACTTTTCATTCAACTCTTCACTCGGCTGGTGTTCCGCATGCGAGGGCCTGGGCACGCAGACGGGAACCAACCCAGCCGCCTTGCTTGGCACGCCAACACAAGCATTGCTTGATGGAGCAGCACTCCTGTGGCCATCCGTGAACCAATCCGTTAGCCGATGGATGTTGCGTGCGCTTTCGCGCGCTACCAGTCTGCGCATCGACGTTCCCATTTCCGAGTTGGATGCCTCCGAACTTCGCGTGTTGTTCCATGGGTGCGGAGACGAATGGATCGCGGTGAATCCATCCGACACTCGGGATGGCGAGCAAAGGGAATCGATTGACGATCAATCGTCCCATAGCAACCAGTGGGTGATCCGTGACGGCGAGACCGCTTTGTTCCGCTATCAGTTCAAGGGCTTCTACCCCGCTCTGGATGAAGCCGCACGTTTGGTCCCGGGACTACGCGGGAAATTGGAACAGTTCGTTGCCGAGATTGACTGCTCGGCTTGCGTGGGTTCGCGTCTGAGAGACGACTCGTCCGCGACCCGCTTTCGCGAGCGGACCATCTCGGATTTGGTGCACATGCCGCTGGATCGCTTGGACGGGGAGATTCGATCGTGGAAACTGACTCGTCGTGAAAAGAAGGTCGCGGGAGAAGTGATTCACGAGATCGCGTCGCGGGTCGCGTTCTTGAGAGATGTTGGGCTGGACTACCTAACGCTCCACCGAGGCGCATCAACCTTGAGTGGCGGGGAATCACAACGTATCCGTCTGGCTTCTCAACTTGGCAGCGGGTTGTGTGGTGTGTTGTACGTGCTCGATGAGCCAACCATCGGCTTGCACCCGAGCGACAACCAACGGCTACTGGGTGCCCTGCATCGATTGCGAGATCTGGGCAACACGTTGCTGGTCGTCGAACACGATCACGATGTGATTGCGGGCAGTGATCATCTCTGTGACTTCGGACCCGCCGCCGGGCGGCATGGTGGGCGCATTGTCGCTGAGGGCACGCGGGATGCCCTGTCCGACCAAGTGGCATCCAACACAGCGCCGTACCTCGACGGTTCCGCAAGCATTCCCATCCCAGACGTTCGTCGACCCGTAATCAGCAAAACCGGCGATCCCATGGTGGAAATGCTGAGCGTATCGGGTGCCCGTGAAAACAACCTGGCCGACATCGATGTGCAAATCCCGCTTGGCGTGATGACGGCCGTCACCGGACCTTCGGGCAGCGGAAAAAGCACGCTGATCAATGAAATCGTCTTTCCCGCACTGGCGCGGCGACTCCATCGGGCTCGGGTCCGCCCCGGTCGCCACGAGAAGATTGATGGCCTGCGTTTTGTCGACAAAGTCATTCGAGTGGACCAGTCACCGTTGGGTAACTCCCCCTCCAGCAACCCGGCGACCTACACAGGAGTCTTCGATCTCATTCGGAATCTCTTCGCGAATGTTCCCGAGGCAAAAGAGCGGCGTTTCACACCTCGTACGTTTAGTTTCAACGTCTCGGGTGGGCGCTGCGAAACCTGTGAAGGGACCGGCCAACGCAAGATTGAGATGCATTTTTTGCCGGACGTGTGGGTGCAATGCGAGGAGTGTTCCGGACGCCGATACAACGACGATGTGCTCGAGGTTCGCTATCACGGCTGCAACATTGCCGATGTGCTGGAGATGCCTTGCGGGGAAGCCTCGCTGCTGTTCACCGACTACCCACGGATCCTGCGTGTAGTGGAGACACTGTGTGATGTCGGTTTGGATTACATCACGCTTGGCCAGCCAGCGCCCACGCTCTCTGGAGGGGAAGCGCAACGCGTCAAGCTCGCCGCGGAGCTGGCGCGTCCGGCAACGGGCCACACCGTGTATGTGCTGGACGAACCCACCACCGGACTCCACTTCTCCGACATCGAGCGGCTGCTTCAGGTGATGCAGAAGCTGGTTGAGTTGGGCAACTCGGTCGTCGTGATCGAACACAATCTCGATGTGATCAAAGCAGCGGACTGGATTCTTGATCTTGGACCCGGGGCCGGGCGTCACGGTGGTCAGTTGGTGTTTGCGGGCACACCCGAGGGCTTGGCAGCGACAGCAGGAAAGAAGCACGCGTCCTTAACGGCTTCGTTCTTGAAAGACGCGATCAGTCGATCGTCTTCCAGCGCGGTTTCGCGAAAGACTCCGCAGTCTGGTTCGACCACGAACCAGACCGCCCCAGCCAAACACAAACCGCCCAAGAAGCCTTCCAAGCAGACAGAGCCGACTTCCACGGCAACGACGTCCGCCTGCTCAGAAGTGCTTGCGAATCCCCCTTCATCGGATGAGCCGGATGGGAATCACTCATCGGAAACCGTCGTCAAGTTGCCCTGGCAAGCCCTCGGCCGACGATGGCACACCCTGCCGAAAGGCTTTGCCGGGGATGGACCGGATTGGCCCCTGGAGTTGGTCGACGACGTGCTCAACCTGCTCGAAGAAATTGCCGGCGAAGCCGCCATCAAGTTCCCTTCGGAAGACCGCGTGGCGATCCGCTTGGAACCGGACAAGTCCGCGCAGGTGCCCCAGTGGGCCGAGTTGAGAACGAAACTCAACGCATCGCTGCTGCTCTGCGTGTCCGGGCCAAAAGAAGCCATCGACGTGGACCAACTTCTCGCGCTGGGCGAGGTACAGTCCAGTGAAGAAAGCAGCGTGCGTATCGATGAGACCGATCAAGCGACCCTCACACTGCACCTGCGAAAGCGTGAGCAAGCGCGTGACCGCACGCTGAAGAAGTTTCTGACGCAACATCTGGAAGCCGCCCGGCGGATCACTTAGGAACGGGCGAACTGGACCGGAGCCCGCGGCGTTTTCTCAGGTGCACGCGATGGTTGGAGTGCAGCCTTCAGGCGCCCGAGCGCAGGAGACGTTCGGCGGCTAAAGCCTGGACTCCAACGTTGCCAAAACCGGACCCAATTCGAACGACGCATCACCATCAAGCGCCGTCCCCCAGCTCCAGGCGTGTGCCATAACGCCGAAAGACCTGATCGCGAAGCAGGCTGAGCAAGGGGCCCGACATGTCCGGGTCTTCTTCAATCAATTCGTGAGCAAGTTCGCGTGCCACCCCCAGAACCTCCTGGTCGCGTTGTAAGTCGGCGATAAGCAAGGGTGGCAGTCCGCTTTGCCGACGTCCGAGCAGATCGCCGGGTCCGCGCATTTGATAGTCGGCTTCGGCCAAGGCAAAGCCATCCTCCGTGGTCTCGAAGCGTACCAAGCGTTCATCATCGCGTGGCGACTTACCCCCATCGACAAAAACGCCGACGTGTCCACCGTGAGAGCCCCTGGCAACACGACCGCGCAACTGGTGTAGCTGCGCCAATCCAAATCGGTTCGCGCCCAAGATCGTCATGACGGTCGCGTTAGCAACATCGATGCCGACCTCAATCACCGTTGTGCTTACCAGAACTTCGATCTCGCCCTCCGCGAAGGCGTCCATCACAGACTGTTTGTCCTCGGGTGCCATTCCGCCGTGCAAGAGCTCGACGCGATAATCCGAGAGCTGCGTTTCCTTGAGCTCGCGATACGTTTGTGTGACGGACGCGATATCATCCTCGTCGTCATCACGAGCTTCAAATCCCAATTCGCCGACCCGTGGCGCCACCACGTAGGCCTGGCGTCCCTCCGACAGTCTCTCCCGGACGAAGCCCCACCAACGAGATTTCCAGGCGTCATCCGCCAAGTAGGTCTTCACGCCAATGCGTCCGGCGGGCTTTTCCCGCAACACCGAGAGGGCGACATCACCAAACTGAGTCATGGCGACGGTACGTGGGATCGGCGTCGCGGACATCACCAAGTAGTGAGGGGCCTTGCCACCGCCACGCAGTTGGACGCGTTGACGTACCCCAAAACGATGTTGCTCATCGACGACCACCAAAGCCAAACTCCGAAAGGCCACGTCGTACACCAAGGCATGGGTTCCTATGATCAAATCCAAGTCACCGGATTCGATCTCCCGCAGCGTTTGCCGTCGCTCACTCGTCGTTAAGGACCCACACAGCAATCCAACGCGGACACGGCTTCCGTCCATCAAGCGTTGCAGATGATGGAAGTGTTGCCGCGCCAACACTTCTGTGGGCGCCATCAAAGCCGCTTGCTGTTTACCGGCGACCGCGAGCAGCATTGCAAAGAACGCGACAGCGGTTTTCCCGCTGCCGACATCCCCCTGCAACATGCGGTTCATGGGAAACTGACGCCGCATGTCGGCGACGATTTCGTCCACGACCCGCGTCTGATCATCCGTCAACGCAAAGGGAAATCGACGCAAGATCCGTTGACGCAAACGTGAGGAACATTCCAGAGGGGTCGCCTCCAGGTCGGTGGTCAAGGATCGACGGCGGGTTGCCAGGGCCAACTGCATGACCAGCAGTTCTTGGAAAATCAATCGCAGCCGGGCGGCCGCAAGGCATTCCGATGCCGTCGGCTGATGAATCTCACGAAGTGCGGCGCATATCCCAACTAGTGCCTGTCCCGCTTCGACATGGTTACCATTCAAACAACCAGCAGCTCTCTCACGCAGTTCCTCTGGCATGACTTCGAGAACCGATTCCAACCCGTGTTCGATCGCGGCGGCAACGACACCTCGGACGTCGGCCTGCTTGACCGTTTCCACCAGGGGATAAACCGGAACGATGGTGGCGGGCGGATTGGGATCGTGCAGCCCGTCTTCCAAGATTTCAACCTCGGGGTGGGCAAACTCCCAACGGAGGCCCGTCAACTTCGGGCTTCCGATCAGGCGGATGGTCTTGTCCATCGTGAGGCTATCAGCACGAAAGGGCTGATTGAAGAACAGCATCCGAACCGCGCCGCTTTCGTTCTCAACGACGGTGGCATAGACCGACTTGCCCGGTGTACTGGAAGAGAGCGAGACGTCCGTGATCCGACCCACAAACGCGGCGCGTTGGCCCTGCTTGAGGTCTGCGATCCTGGCGGGCGGCGGTGGTTCTTGGTATTCGCGTGGGAAAAAGAACAAGGCGTCTCGGACCGTCCGCAAACCCAAGCGACTTAAGCGATTCGCCTTGGCGGGGCCATAGTTGGGCAGTTCCCTGATGTCGGTCGACAAAGATACGTTCATTAGGACGTTCGCTAACGCGTCCGTGATGCCCGATATCCGCGGATTCGATCCTACTGGGCTCCGATCGCGCCCGCTTCAATGGCCAGGATCTTGTCGAGTCGGCGTGCGTGGCGTTCCTCGGGTTGATAGCGCGCGGTCAAGAAAGCCTTCACGATTTCTGTCGCCAATTCGCTGCCGATGATGCGACCACCGATACAAAGCACGTTCATGTCGTCATGCTCCACGCCTTGGCGCGCTGAATAGGTGTCGTGGCAGATGGCGGCCCGAATCCCTTTGATCTTGTTGGCGGCAACACTCACGCCCACACCGCTGCCGCACACCAGCAGACCACGATCCGCCTGACCGTTGAGAATCTGCTGGGAAACCGACACAGCGAAATCGGGGTAGTCACAGGAGGCTTCATCGTCCGTGCCACAGTCCTCCCAATGCAAAACGCGTTCTCGAAACTGTCCGGACAACACTTGCTTGAGTGAGAAGCCGGCATGGTCACCGCCAATCGCCACGCGAAGGGAAGCCAGAGAATCAGCGGGACGGGGATCGGCCATGGAGGGTGTCCTAAAGCGGCAGAGGGAATCGGAGAAGCGGTTCACCAGGGCCGAAAGATACCGCAAACGAGTGGAATCTGAACAGTATCGAGCCATCGAGCGCGTTGCCCGACTCCGTCCATCGGCTCAATCCGGATCGTCCGGGTCATCCTCGTCCCGGTCGGGGTGAAGCGGATCGTCCGGCTCAAAGAAAAGATCCGCCAACCCAAGTGGCACGGAATCCCCGCCAAGGGTACGACGCTCCCGTTGGGCCAGGGCTTCCAGATCCAAGGCTTCGTCACCTAGACACTTTTCCAAAGCCTCTCGCCAGAGTTCGTCATGCGCCACGGGATGGGTCGGGTCTTGCGCCATCCGTTTGATCGCGTAACGCAGCAGATTGATCCCATCGCGGGGAGAAAAATCCAGCTTCAGCTCGTGGGAACGCTGCAAAAACTCGACCGTCAAGGCAAGCATCTCAGGTTCCGCGAATGGCAGGTGGTACTGCAAGATCGCGAGCTCATCATGCTTGTCCGGGAAGCCCACCGGTAGCGTTGGCTGCAGGCGACTCAGAATGTAATCCGGCACCTCAAATGTCGACTCATCCTGATTCATGGTGACCGCCGCACGAAACTCGGTTGACGCGGGGATCGTGATACCGGCCACAATCGATTCGACGTAACGCCGCTGATCGAAAAGCGGTGCCAACGAGGCCCACGACTTCTCGTTCATGCGATTGCCTTCATCCAGGACACAAACGCCCCCACGGATCATCGCCGTCACCAGGGGCGACGCGTGGTAGGCGATCTCACCACCTCGACTGAGCACCGGCGTGATCAACAGGTCCTCGGGTCGCGTGTCGGCGGTGCACTGATAGATGTAGAGGGGCATGCCGCGGGCACTGGCCGCGGCGATCGCCAATTGAGTCTTCCCCACACCCGGCGAGCCAACCAGACGAGGCGTCAGTGGCTGATCCGCCTCGTCGACGGTGATCCAACACGCCAGCAGCTGGGTCAAGATCTCATTCTGGCCAATCCAACGGCTGGCGCTGTCATAAGGCTGCGCTAGAATCAGCGGGACTCCATCGATGTCGACCAAACGATCCTCGTGTTGAGACACGTTTGGATTCGAGCCGATCGCCTGGTCATCCGCTTCACTCATGGGTCACATCCGAAGCGGTGATTGCCGTGCCACCGTCATCCAATTCCTGGTCTTCCTCACGAGCGGCAGCCAAAATGGCATCCACATAAGCATGTAGTGAATGGTCTGAAAAGTGATCCAACTTCAGCCTGCGTAAACCTCGCAAGAAACCCTGCCATCGATCCCGCCGCTTCTGGATCATACCGAGGTGTCCAATCTTTCCATTTCGGTTGATGTACACCTCCGTCCCACAATGGCGGTAGCCCATCCATGCCGGTGGGACCCGCGTTACGATGTCATTGTTGTTGACGTAGCGAAAGTGTTCCAACTGAACATAGTTGATGTAGCGTTTGTCGCCGACCCGTGGACTTCCATACGTGTAGAGTTGTGACGGGTTGCTCTTGATGTGTGACAGAAAACAGCGTCCGGCACAGATCGTGGCCATCGCCCCACCCAGGGAATGGCCACAAAACCAGAGCGGTTGTTCATTGTCCATCAGCGCCGTTTCCAGCATCGGCCACAGGTCATCGACTTCGCGTTTGAAACCGCGATGGACTTTTCCAACGGTCTCTGCCAACACGGACGCCGCGTTCGCGTCGGCGCGGATGTCATTCCATTCGTTGGGCTCGGTCCCGCGACACGCGATCACACAGTCGTGATCATTGCGAAATCGATACGCTTGCGATCCATCGTGATCAAAGAACGTCACGTCTGGAAAGCCGACCAGGGAGGCGGCCACCGTCGCTTCGCGTTCATCGTTGTAGGCCACCATTGCCAGCTCAGCGAACAGGAGTGAACGCTGCAAAAACGTCATTCCTGCAATGGGCCCCTCCACATTACTGTGCACGACGACGGGCACTTCGTCGCGATCGCGAACGGTTCGCCCTTCCGCTTCCGAACCGACCGGGTCAATGATCGGCTCGTTCTCATCCGCAAGGGAGCCCTCGCTTGATCGGGGCTGCTGAGCTTTCATCTGGTCCAATCCGAGTGCGGACGCGGGATCGCATGCATCGCCTCCGTGGCGATCACGGGGGTCTCTCAGCACCATTATCACACACCGAGCCCGAATTCGACAACGACACAGAACGAGGGCACTCAGTATTCGTGCGAGGTCTCTCCCGAATCCGCCACCGAAACGCTCTCCGCTTTGACCGCTTGGCGAACCGTTCGTTCTTTAACTTCAGTGGTGAGTTTTGCGATCGCTTCGGCGACGGGCATGGAGCCCAGGTCGCCATCGATCCGATCTCGCAGGGCCACTTGCCCCGTCTCCGCCTCTTTGGGACCCACTACGGCCATGTAGTTGATCAGTTCCAGCTGGGCGTTGCGAATCTTCGCCTGCACTTTGCTGTCCGAGGAATCGATGGTGACTTTTAGACCGGCGTCTTCCAATTGTTTGGCGACCCGAACCGCATATTCCAGGGACTTGTCACTCAATGGCAGCACACGGACCTGTTCCGGTGACAACCACATCGGGAACGCGCCGGCAAAATGTTCGATCAGCATCCCGGTGAAACGCTCAACGGAGCCAAAGGGAGCCCGGTGGATCATGACAGGACGATGCATGGCATTGTCGCTGCCCTTGTATTCCAGCTTGAAGCGTTCAGGGAGGTTGTAGTCCAACTGCACCGTGCCAAGTTGCCACGAACGACCAATGCAATCGCGTACCATGAAATCAGCCTTGGGGCCATAAAACGCCGCTTCACCAGCTTCCTCATTGAACTGCAGTCCAGAATCCTGCAAAACGCCTCGAAGCGCTTCTTCAGCCGTGTCCCAGTTCTCTTCGCTGCCCACATACTTGCTGCTGTCAGGATCACGCAAAGAGAGTTGCACGCGGTAATCGGACAGTCCCACGGACTCCAACACAAACTGCGTTAGCTGAATCGTAGCGCGGAACTCCGCTTCCACTTGATCCGCCGTGCAGAAGATATGCGCGTCGTCCTGCGTCAGTCCGCGCACGCGAAGCATCCCGTTGAGTTCGCCGGTCTGCTCGTGCCGATAGACCGTACCAAACTCAAACAGACGCAGCGGGAGTTGCCGATAGGAACGCGGTTGAGCGGAAAAGATCTGGCAGTGATGGGGGCAGTTCATGGGTCTCAGCAAGTAACGCTCGTTTACCGTCTGCCATTGATGCAAAACTCGCATCTTGTCGTCAGAAGACGAAGAACGCTTGTATTCGGGCAAGCTCACGCCCAGAACTTCCGCGGCGGCCAGCAACTTGTCTTCGCCATCGGAGTCGATGTCGCCGGTTTCTAGCCGTCGACTCCAAGCATCGAGCAATCCGCCAGCTTCGCTCCCAAACAGGGGTGCAAATTGGCTGTCGCGGTAATAGGGGAAGTGGCCACTCGTCTCGTAGAGTTCCACACGGCCAATGTGCGGGCTAAAGACTTGCTGGTAGCCCCGTGACAACAATTCCGTACGCAAGAAGTCTTCGAGCGTGGCGCGAACGTGTGCGCCTTTAGGCAGCCACAAACAGAGGCCCTGGCCGACATCGGGGTCAATTGCGAAAAAACCATGTTGCTTGCCTAGGACGCGATGGTCACGTCTTCTCGCCTCTTCGAGCTGATCGAGATAGGCCTTGAGTTGTTTCTTATCGAAGAAAGCCGTGCCGTAGAGCCGTTGCAATTGCCGTCCTTTGGCATCCCCTTTCCAGTAGGCACCTGCGACGGACAGCAGCTTGATCGCTTTGATTTTGCCGGCATCGGGAATGTGAGGGCCGCGGCAAAGGTCCACGAACTCGCCTTGGCGATAAAAACTGACCGTAGGCTGGTCTGACAGGCCGGTTTGGATGTGCTCGACCTTCAGGTCTTGATCCAAGTCATCGCACAGTTTCTGCGCCTCCTCCCGATCGAGAACAAATCTTTCAAAGGGTTCTTTTTCCTTGATGATCTTCTTCATCTCGGCTTCGATTTTCGCGAAATCCTCCTCGCGGATTTTCTCGGGCAAATCAAAGTCGTAGTAGAAGCCACCGGAGGTGGTCGGACCGAAAGCGAGCGAAACGCCCTCGTAGAGCCGCATGACCGCTCGTGCCATCACATGTGCCGCCGAGTGGCGTAGGACGTCCAAGGCCTCCGCATCACGTGTCGTCAATAGTCGCAGGTCCAGCGTTGGTTCCTCCGGCGCCAATTCGCCCAAAGGACGCATGGAATCGACCACGCTCGGGCCGATCGCAGCGGCTATCACGCTGCGCGCCAGGCCATCACTGATGCCACGTGCCACATCGAGAGGCGTGGCATCAGCGGGATGCGTTTGGACAGTTCCATCGGGCAATCGGACTTGGATTTCGGATGCGGATACAGCGGACATGGGATTCACCATTTCGAGATGGATGACGGAGCCGCAATCTCTTGATGTCAAACAACCCCTTCGCTTGAGGAGGTGGTTGAAACCGAAACCAACGGCGACCTGAGCTTACGAGTGACAGAGTCGTCGCCAAGAGAATAGCGGTTGGAGTGGTGCCGGGAAAAGGCGATTGCCAGCGAGCTTTCCCGTTGAATCAAACCATGGTTTTTCAATAAAACCGGATGAGAACTGCGAATTTACGACGCTTCTCGCTAGTCGCCACGACTGAAACATGGCTAAACCAAGATCACCCTCCCGCGGCTTGCCGTGGGAGGGTAGGCCCGCGTCAGCGTGGCCGGTGAGGGCAAGTCGCGAGAAGACAAGCACTCTCAAACGAGGCATCAAACCCGAGCCCTCCCCGAAATCTCGCTTGAGGCTCGATTTCAACCCTCCCTTCGCTGCGCGTGGGAGGGTCCATTTGGTGGCGATTAGCGCGAAGTATGGGATCTCCTCAATATTTCGCTCTATCGATGGACGGAGCGACTTCTCTAGGCTCCGTCCCGACCAAGTCTGCCGGCTCAGGATGATGCTGGCGTCAACACCATGGATGCGGGAGTTGGATCGGCATGGATGCCCTCAAGGACGCGTTTTCGAATGGCCTCGCGGGCTATTTGTTGCCACGACATCTTTTCTTTTGGCTGACGATCAGTTCCGTGCTCAGCTTGGGGCTCCCGACCGTCGAGTCCCAGGCCGCGAACTACCGAACTCAGAATTTCCTGGTTCAAGCCGACTCGCCTCAAATGGCGCAGGAAGTCGGTCAGGCGGCCGAACGCTATCGAGACGATCTGGCCAACTATTGGACAGGCAAGACACTGCCCCCATGGCCGCGTCCGTGCCCGATCCGCGTGATGGCAGGTCCTGGTTTGGCTGCTCAAGGCGTGACAACCTACAACCCGGCTCCCGTGAGTGACTTCCAGATGGAGGTGGTTGGCTCTCCCGAACGCATTCTCGATAGCGTTTTGCCCCATGAGGTGACCCACACGGTACTGGCCACCCACTTCGGTCGCCCCTTGCCGCGTTGGGCCGACGAGGGCATTTGCACCACCGTCGAACACGTTTCCGAGCGTGCCAAGCATGAGGCCAAGCTCAGAGAGTTCCTCTCAACCCGCCGCGGCATTGCGATGAATCGTTTGTTCTTGCTGACCGAGTACCCGGCCGATGTCTTGCCAATGTACGCTCAAGGTTACTCGGTGTGCCGCTTTCTAATTGAGCAACAGGGACCGCGGGCTTTCGTCAACTTCTTAACCGACTACATGCGTCGCCCATCCTGGACGGCCAATGTGAAGGAACACTACGGATACGATTCGCTGGCGGAACTGCAGCAGTACTGGTTGAGTTGGGTGGAATCCGGCAGCGGCGCCGTCAATCAGTTCGTCAAGGCTCCAAGTGTGACTGCAACGCCCGCGACCACCCTGGCAGCCGTACAACCGTCTGATCACCGCCAAGCTCCGCTGCAACAACTTGCTTCAGCAGGGCCTGCGACGCGATCTCTTGGCAAGGGTGGAAAAGGCAGCTGGTATTCGCGGTCAGAGGACGCATCCAACTCACGGGAACCAAAAAGCCAGCTTGCGTACAACGAGCCCGAGACGATCGAAACTCCACCCGCTCGCATGACCATGATTCCACCCTCCGTGCTTGATAGCGGTCGCTATTCGGCGGCTCAACCACAGCCGGAATCCGTTGGCGGGACGTGGTTGCGCTAAGACCGTATGCTGGGCGAGTGAGTAGCTTGAGTGAGTCTGCCACCGAAGAACCGTTTGTCTTTCAACCCGACGCAGCGGTCGGTAGCGGTCAATCGTCGGCGTCATTGATCGATCGGGCTCGTCAAGAGATCGCGGGGATCCTCCGAGAGGTCTCCCTTGCATCCCATCAAGACTGGACGCGGTCGAGTTACGTCGCGTTTCTTGTTGATCGCGTTCATCGTGCGATCGCTGGCGGAGGTGTCGTTCTTTGGACTCATCAAGCGGCTGAAGCGAAGCAAGCAAGTGTCGGTCCCGACACGTATGTTGCCGAACATCGCCTGGGCGACGTTACGGACCTGGACATTCCCGACGCTGGGGCGGAAAGCCACCAAACGCTGCTGAGGCAAATCGGACAGGAGCGTTCGCCGGTGGTGGTGCCCAACACGTCGGGGGCCATTCTGGAAGACGTTCCCGCCAACCCAAGCCCGGTTCCCGTGGCGTTGATTCCAATTGAACGCGACCCGCAAGACGATTGGCCACACGCCATCCTGGAGGTGTTCTTGGAAACGGGCGGCACCCTGGCGAGCCAGCGAGGTTGCCTTCGCTTCCTTTCCCAGATTGCAACCCACGGGGCCGAGACGTTTCGCGGTCTTCAGTTGCGCTCTCTGCAACAGTCGCGATGTTGGCGCGATCGATTTCAACCTGTGCGCGAACGCATCCTCGAATCGGCGGATGCCACCCGAATCAGCCATGACCTGGTGGATGCGATTGCCGATGTGATCGACGCTCCGCGAATCGCGTTGTGTCGGCGCCTGGAGCGCAGGGGCATCGGCTCAGAGCACGCCGCGAGTGCTTCCGAGATACGCTACCGGATTGAAGCGGTTAGCTATGTCAGTCGCATCGATCACCTCTCGGATGCGGCGAAAGAGACCACGCGAGTTGCTTCGTCGCAATTGGAAAAGATCTCAACGGAACACGGGGCTTACTTCCACCAGCGCCCGCAAACACGCGAAGATTCGGACGCTCCGATCACACCCACCCAGGTCCTTGCGATTGACCCTTCGTCCCCGTGGCGACTGGTGGTTTGGAGTGAGGTAGCCAAAGCAAAGGAAAGGGCCGCTCCCGTACCAGACGATGCCTTGCCCGCGTTGACGGAGCTCCTGTCCGTTGCCGCATCTGCCCTGACGAACGCCCAACGCGTTTCGGCCATGCCCTTCGCACGCTTTTGGATGCAACCGGATGCGTTGATGGGTTCGCGTCCCGGAGGCAATCCAAAGGCATTGGCGAGGAGGCTGTTACCAGGTCTTGTCATGGCGAGCGTGGGGCTGATGGCTTGTTTCTTTCCAATCCCAATGGTGTTGTCGGTCAAGGGTGTGATTCGTCCTGCCAAGGTGGACGCCTTTCACGCGACGCATACCGCCACCGTTGCGCGGATTGATGTCGAACACGGTGATGTCGTGAAGCCAGGTGACACGTTGCTTGTTTTGGAATCCACCGACCTGGCGAATCAACGGACGGATTTGATTGGGAAACGTCGCCGGCTAATGGAGCAGCGTGCGATTCGTGATCAGGAATTGATGCGTCTGAAAGTTGCCACGAGCGAGAGCAAGCCAACAATCCGTGAGATCGACGAACAGATCGCGACGATCGAGCGCCAGATCAAGATCGTCGAGTCGGCGATCGACTCGCTGACGCTGCGAGCAAGAAACGCAGGGCGGGTCGAAGCATTTGCACTCCATGAACGATACTCGAATCGCCCCATCCCACGTGGAGAAGAACTCATGCGCGTGGTCCCCACCGGCACGCCTTGGGTCGTCGATGCGGAAGTTCCCCAGTCCAGTGTTCCGGAATTGAAGCACGCCATCCGCGATGATCGCGTTGCCACGCGTGTGATTCCGATCTGGGATCGAGCCGTTCCGATCACAGCGTCACAAACCATGTGGGGGCACGTTTCTCGCGACCCAACAACGGGTCAGGCCACGATCGTCCTGCGCTGGAAACTGGACTTGCCCCCGGGATCGGGGCCGCCGGCGCTCAGTGGTAGTCCCGCCAAAGTCGCCATCGATTGCGGCAATGTCGCCTTGGGATGGTATTTGATCGAGGAAGTCGTCGGATGGCTCCAGGTTCAACGGCAGGTGTACTTCGCATGAAATGGCTCCCTTTAATCGGCATTGCATTGGCGGCGTGCCCATTCGCCGTGATGGCGTGTCCCGATGCGAGTGGCCAAACCTTGTCGAGCGAGACGGCAAGGAAGCCAGCGACCATTCGCTTACAAAATGCGGACGTCACGTTTCAAACGACGGTGGCCATTCCTGCGCCAGCCAACTTTCTAAATCTAGAAACACTGGGAATCTCTTTTATGTCTTTATTTGCAATACCGTAAGGGACGTGCACAGAAGGAATAGTTTGAGCAACTGGCTTCAAGTGGTCCATTTGGTCGTC